>JAKCCX010000118.1 GCA_021838715.1 Pseudomonadota bacterium
GGTTTCGCGGACCTGATAGGCGCCGATGCCCATGCCTTGCGATCCCTTGGTGCTGTCGAAGGGGCGGAACAGGCGTTCGCGCAGGAACTCGGCATCCATGCCGCAGCCCGTGTCGGCCACCGTGAGCCAGGCGTCGGCGGTATCGACGTCGAGCGCGACGGTGATGCGGCCATCCGGGGGCGTGGCGTCCTGGGCGTTGCGCAGGAGGTGTTCGAGCGCGGCTTCGAGCTTGGCCGGATCGGCGACGATGCGGGCGGGGGTCAGGCCCTGCATGGCGGGAACCGGCTGCCGGTCGCGGCAGCGCTGCACGGCGTTGTGCACGATGTCGTCGAGTGCAACGGGCCGCGCCGCGGGCGCGGCGGATCCGCCCTTGATCTGCTGGATCAGGCCGTTGATGCGGCCGGCGGCGTTGGCGATGGTCCGCACGGCATCGTCGACGAATTCCGGCTTGTGCTTGTGGCGCGGGGCGTTGTCGACGATGAGCTGCATCTGCGCCGCCGAATTCTTGAGGTCGTGCATCATGAAGGCGACCAGGCGGTTGTAGGCTTCGAACTGGCGGGCCTGCCCCAGGCTGCGATCGGTTTCCTGCTGAACGATGTGCACGGCGATGTGCTGCCCGGTCATGCGCATCAGGTCATAGTCTTCGTAGGTCAGGTCGAACGGTCCGGGCGGCGCCTGCAGCAGGACCATGCCGAGCAGGCGGTCGCGATGGAGGATGGGCATCAGCACCCGCCATTGTGCCGGCTCGCGCGGGCTTCCCGGAACATCTTCCGGCAGCAGCCATGGCGGCAGGTCGACGTTTTCGTATTGCTCGGGTGCGCCGCGGTACGCCGCGAGGTCGATCACCGTCCGGCTGCGTTCGAGGTAGCGGGCGAGTTCGCTCCCGGCGGGCAGGGGGTGGGCGCGCTGCAGTCCGGGTGCCTCCGCCGGCCAGGAGGTGACCGGCACGAACGCGGCGCCGTCGTGATCGCCGAACTCCTCGCGGACCAGGAGCACCGCCTCGGGGCTTTCGAAGATCTGGGCGATCGCGCGCGCCGCGGCGCGCCGTACGTCCGGCTCGCCGGGTTCGGCCAGCGTGTCGACGAAGCGCAGCCATTCGATGCGGTAGTCGTACTTGTTGCGGTAGAAGTGGGTGGCGAGGGAGAGCTTGATCCGCCGCCGCACCGCGGTCGAGGCGAGCGAGGCGGCCAGCACGAGGGCGGCGCCGGCGACGAAGACGATCTGGATCGCGCCGCCCCAGCTGCCGCCGAAGCGGCGCAGGAGATAGCCGACGGCGGCGATCGCCGTCATGTAGGTCCCGGCGGCAACGAAGGTCCCGGCGTAGAACACCGCCTGGCGGGAAACGAACACCTCCAGCGACCAGTCGGGGCTGCGCCGCGCGGCGAGCACGAGCAGCGGGACGGCGAGCGCATCGACCAGCCCCCGCGCATCCCAGGACACCGCCCCGATATGCTTGAGCAGTTCGGCCTGGGAGTAGAGGTAGAGGTCGTAGGCGCACAGCAGGCCGACGCCGATCACCAGCGGGCGCAGCGCCCAGCGCCCGCTGGCGTTGGCGTTGCGGTAGAGCTGTTCGAGCGCGACGAAGATCGCGATCGCCATGAACAGACCGGCCCGGACCAGGGGCGTCTGCGCGGCGTCGAGAAAGCCTTGGGGGTCGATGATCGCCAGCAGCGGGCCGAGAGCGAGCAGGGCGACGCTGACCGCCGCGGCGCCGAAGCGCCAGGAGCGGGGGAAGACGGCGCGATTGAGGCCGACGACCGCCAGCAGCCAGGCGGCGTCGCGTCCCATCTCCAGGAGGTACTCCGGCAGCGGCAGGAACACGCCGCGTGCGCTCTCGGCCGCGAGCGCGCCGGCCCACAACGCCGTGACGAGGGAGGCGACGCCGAGGGAAATGCCGGCCTGGCAGGACGACCCCGCCGCGGCAAGGATGCGGATGCGCGCCTGACGCTCGGCGGCGCCGCCGGAGCGCATGCCGCGCCGCCCCAGGGCGCCGATGAAGAGCACCGCGGCCAGCAGCAGGAAGGCCGCCGATGCGGTCCCGTAGCTGAGCGCGCCGAAGGTGTTCAACCGGAGCAGGGCGCCCTTGCGCTGGGGCGCGGACTAGCGCGCGCCCTCGCCGCGCAGGACGACGCGGATGGTTTCGAAAAGGATCCGCAGGTCGAGCGCGAGCGAGTGGTTCTTGACGTAGTAAAGATCGAACTGCAGCTTGCGCCGGGAATCCTCGAGCGTGGCGGCATAGTTGAACCGCACCTGCGCCCAGCCGGTGAGGCCGGGCCGCACGCTATGGCGCACGTCGTAGAACCGGATGTCGTTCTTGAGCTGTTCGACGAAGGCCGGCCGCTCGGGCCGCGGCCCGACGATGCTCATCTGGCCGCGCAGCACGTTGACCAGCTGCGGCAGTTCGTCGATGCGGGTCTTGCGGATGATGCGGCCCACCCGGGTGACGCGCGGGTCGCCGGCGCCGGCCCAGCGCGCGCGGCCGTCGGCCTCGGCGTCGGTGCGCATGCTGCGGAACTTGAGCACCTGGAAGCTGCGGCCCTTGAGGCCGACGCGCTCCTGGCGGTAGATGACCGGGCCTTCGCTTTCCATGGCGATCGCCGCGGCGGCGATCGCCATGACCGGCAGGCCCAGGATGAGCAGGACCGCGGAAGCGACGATGTCGGTCGTGCGCTTGGCGAAACGGCGCCCCAGGCCCTGCTCGAAGCCGTGGCCGTAGATCAGCCAGCTCGCCTTGAGCGAGTCGAGCGGGAACTCGCCGTGCACGCGCTCGTAGAACGCGGTCTTGTCGGTGATCCGCACGCCGTGGATGCGACATTCGAGCATGTCGCGCAGCGGCAGCACGCCGCCGCGCTGTTCGCGTTCGGCGACCACGATTTCGTTGGCCCGGGTGCGGCGCACGAGATCCACGAGATCGTCGCATAGCAGGATCGGCGTGTGGCCGTTGAGCGTGGTTGCGGTCGAGGCGCCGGAATTGTTGGTCGGCACGACGCCGACGATCTCCAGGCCGCGCTGCGGTTTGCGCGCCAGGGTGTCGACGAGATCCTGGGCGTCGGGGCCGGTGCCCAGCACCAGCACGCGGCGCGCCGCGGGGCCGAACTGCTGTAGCAGGAACAGCGCCGGCCGCAGCGACGCGACGAGGAACGTGTACGGGAACAGGAACGCCGGGGTGCCGATCATCGGTCCGTTGAGGTTGGGCGCGAGGGCGCGGACGGCGACGTAGAAGATCACCGTATCGATCGCCGCGGCGGCGATGGCCCGGGCGAAGACGGCCGTGCGCGACGGGTAGCGGGTGGCGCGGTAGAGCCCGGCGGCAAGGTTGGTGCCGAGCAGCATCGCGGCGAACGCGCCCGCGAGCGCCATGGTGAACGGCGTTCGCCACGCGCCGGCATGGCGCGCCAGTTCGCCGCTGCCATCGATCACCGACAGCGCGAACAGCAGGCCTCCAAAGGCTAGAACCCAATCGCCGGGCCATTGCAGCCAGTGCCCGTTTGCAACCTTGGGCAGTGCGCTTATTCGTGTATTCATAAGGCGATGCACCGATGCAAAACGACATTTCCGCCGCATGGGGGTCGGGACGGACCCCCCACGCGGGACGCTTTCCCGCAGGCTGGCGTTTTAGCCCGCCATCCTGACAGGAATGTGGCAACGCCGAACCGCGCGCGATCAAGAACAGGCGGCAAGGCGACCAACGCACGAGGCCGGGATGCTACCGTAAACATGGTACGAAAGGCAATGGAAACCCGGGCGAGAGTACGGCGAATGTGACTTCGGTCACCATTCCGGCACCTTTGTGGCAAGTTTCCGATCGGCCTTGCTCGTGCTTGCGGCCCCCAATCCGTATCGGCCGGGACCGGGAAGACTTGAGGGCGGCTCGTCATCTCGGCGGACTCGGCCGGGGTCTGTCCGCTTGTCATCCGGCCTGCCGCATCGCCAGCACCGCCTGATTGCGCAGGGTCTTGAGCAGGCCGAGTTCCTCGGCACTGAAATGCAGGGTCGCCGCCGAGGCGCTGTCGCCGTAGATCAGGCCCACCGTGCGCTTGTGCTGGGCGATCGGCAGCAGGATGAGGCCGCGTGGACCGCTTGGACCGCGCGCACCGAACTCGCGCCGGTACCAGGCGGGAACGTGCGCGCGCACCTTCTCGGCGTCGAGGTCGGTGACGCAAAGGTCGACGCCCA
>JAKCCX010000119.1 GCA_021838715.1 Pseudomonadota bacterium
GCAGTTCGCGGCAGCGCACCGAGAGCTCGCCGCGCTTGGTCTTGAAGAGCGTGCCGCGCGCGGCGACGATGTCGCCGATGTCCCAGTGCCGGAACTGTTCGTGCGCTTCGGCACCGGCGTCGTCGTCGGAGACGAAGAACTGGATCCGGCCGCTGCCGTCCTGGATCGTGGCGAAACTCGCCTTGCCCATGAGCCGCTTGAGCATGAGGCGGCCGGCGACCGCGACCTCGACCGGCTCCTGTTCGAGCAGTTCGGGGGCGCAGTCGTCGTACCGGGTGTGGAGCGGCGCCGCCTGGTGGCTGCGGGAAAAATCGTTGGGGAACGCCGGCCCCTGCGTGCGCAGCGCGACAAGCTTGGCGCGGCGTTCGGCGAGAAGGGGGGTGCTGTCGTCGGATTCGGTCATGACGAAACGCCTTGTTTCAGGCTCGCGGTGATGAAGTCGTCGAGGTCGCCATCGAGCACCGCCTGGGTGTTGCCGATCTCGATGTTGGTCCGCAGGTCCTTGATGCGCGACTGGTCGAGCACGTAGGAGCGGATCTGGTGGCCCCAGGCGATGTCGGTCTTGGATTCTTCCATCTTATTTTGTTCGACCATGCGCTTGCGCATCTCGAACTCGTAGAGCCGGGACTTGAGCATCGACATGCACTCGGCCTTGTTGCGGTGTTGCGAGCGGTCGTTCTGGCTCTGCACCACGATGTTGGTCGGCAGGTGGGTGATCCGCACCGCCGATTCGGTCTTGTTGACGTGCTGGCCGCCCGCGCCCGAGGCGCGGAAGACGTCGATGCGCAGGTCCGCGGGGTTGATGTCGATCTCGATGCTGTCGTCGACTTCCGGGTAGACGAACACGCTCGCGAACGAGGTGTGGCGGCGCGCGTTGGCGTCGAAGGGGGACTTGCGCACCAGCCGGTGTACGCCGGTTTCGGTGCGCAGCAGCCCGAAGGCATAGGAGCCGGAGATCTTGATCGTCGCGCTCTTGATGCCCGCGACTTCGCCGGCCGACTCCTCGAGCAGTTCGGCCTGGAGACCCTTGCGCTCGGCATAGCGCAGGTACATGCGCTCGAGGATCGCCGCCCAGTCCTGCGCCTCGGTGCCGCCGGATCCGGCCTGGATGTCGAGAAAACAGTTGTTGGGGTCGAGCGGGTTGTCGAACATGCGCTGGAATTCCAGCTCGGCGACCCGCTTCGCCGAGGCGTCGACGTCGTCGCCGACGGCGGCCAGCGTCGATTCGTCGCCGTCGGTCCGGGCCATTTCGAACAGTTCGCCGGAGTCGGCGAGATCACCGGAGATCCGGCGCACGCGCGACACCACGTCGTCGAGGAGCTTCTTCTCGCGCCCCAGTTCCTGGGCGCGCTTGGGGTCGTTCCAGATGTCGGGGTTTTCGAGCTCGCGCTCGACTTCCTTCAGCCGCGATTCCTTGGAATCGACGTCAAAGATACCTCCGCAGCTCGAGCAGGCGAGCCTGGAGGTCGGAGAGAGTGGCGGCGATCTGGTTGATCCGTTCGGCGTCCATGGGGGATGAGGCGCTGGCGCAAGGGGAAACCTTGCATTATTCCACGCCTTGTTATCCTACGTCGATGCCCGTCCTGCAACGCTACTCCTTCCGCCAGCTGCTCGTCTTCGCGTCGCTGTGCACCGCCGTGCTCGTCGGCGGCGCAGCCCTGCGCTGGGTCGATCTGCTGGAAAACCTGGTGCGCCAGAGCGCGGACGCGTCGCGCAGCGCGGTCGCGGTCACGCTCGACGCCCAGTTGCTCGCCGAGCAGACCCTGTCGATGGAGCGGGCGGCACGAGAATACCTGGTGCTGCGCGACCCGGCGCTGGAGCGCCGGTTCACCGCCGCGGCCAACGACGCCGACGCGACACTGGGCCGGCTTGCCGACGGCTGGATCCCGCCGGACGCGGCGGACCGCTGGCGCGGACTGGCGTCGTCGATCGAGTCCCTGTTGCGCCAGCCCGGCCCGTTCACGCCCGCCCAGGAGGCGCCGATCACCAGCGCCTTCCGCGATCTCGATGGCATCAATGCCACGATCTCCGAGCAGGTCCATGCCGGCGTCGCCGCGCGCAGCCGGGCACTGGGTGCGCAGTTGCAGACCCGGCGCATGCAGCTCGAATGGCAGATCCTGGTCATCATCGCCATCGGCCTGGGGCTGGCCGTCTCGTTCGGGATCTGGTTCGCGCGTCTGCTGCGGCGGATGGAGACGGCGGTGCTGCACCTGGGGGAGAACCGGCTCGACGAGCCGGTCGACATCCGCGGGCCGACCGACATCCGTGCCCTGGGCCGCCGCCTGGAGTGGCTGCGCCTGCGGCTGCTCGAACTGGACGCCGACAAGGCGCGCTTCCTGCGCCACGTCTCGCACGAGCTGAAGACGCCGCTTGCCGCCCTGCGGGAAGGGGTGTCCCTGCTCGACGACGAGGTCGCCGGCACGCTGACCGGCAACCAGCGCGAGGTGGTGCGGATCCTGCAGCAGAACACCGCCGTGCTGCAATCGCAGATCGAGGACCTGCTGCAGTTCAACGCTGCCGCGTTTGCGGCACGGCAGCTCGTCCGACGGCGGGTCGAGCTCGCTGCGCTGGTCCAGGACGTGGTCGCGCAACAGCAGTTGCAATGGCAGGCCCGCCGACTGCGGGTGACCGTCGACGGCGGTCCGGTATGGGCCGAGGTCGACGACGAAAAAATGCGGACGGCAATCGCCAATCTCCTGTCCAACGCCATCCGGTTCAGCCCGCTGGGCGCTACCATACGCTTTCGCCTGCAGCGCGAACCCGGCCGGGTGTCCCTCGACATTCAGGATGAAGGCGTGGGCATTGCCGAGGCGGATCGGGCACGGATTTTCGAGCCTTTTTATCGCGGCGAGCGGCAACCCGGCGACCTGCCTCGCGGCAGCGGCGTCGGGTTGGCGATCGTCCAGGAAACCATCAACGCCCATGGCGGCCGGATCGACCTGCTCGACGACGGTCCCGGGGCGCACTTTCATATCGAGTTGCCGGATGCCAGTTAGTCTTGTTTCGGATCGCATGCTGCATGGATTGCGTACCGCCGCGCTGGCGCCGCTGCTGGCGGGCGGAATCGGCGCCTGCGCAAGCGTGGCGCCGTCCGCTGCAAACTCCGCCGCGCACGCTGCGCCGCTCCCGGTGACGGCGTCGGCGGCCCAACCGGCGGCCATTCCCGGGCCGCCGTTGCAGAACGCCGATCGGATCGACATCGCGACGGCGGCCGATCAGGTCGCGCGCGACGTGCTGCGCACCGATGCGCAGCTGCGCACCATGTCCGCGGCCGATCTTGCCGGAGCGGCGTCGCACTGGGCGGAGCAAATCTCCACCGACGACCCCGCCGCGACGCCCGGCGCGGCGCTCAATCTGGCGCTGGTTCTGGCGCGCGAAGGGGGGAGCGCGAATCTGGAGCGCGCGGGAGCGCTGCTGGCGCCGCTCGCGCGGGGCGGAACCCCCGACCTGCAGGCATGGCAGCCGATGGCCGCAATGCTGGCCGACCGCATCGACGCCGAGCGGCGCCTGCAGAGCCAGGTCGACCGGCAGACGGCGCAGGCGGCCCAGGACCAGCACCACATCGAGCGGTTGACCGAAAAGCTCAATGCGTTGAAGGCGATCGAACTCAGCATGAGCCCCAGCGCGGCGGCCACCCTCAAGGCCCACGGCCGTACCGCGCCGCCGGCGGCAAGCGGGGGAAAGAACGCACCGGCGGGCGCGCCGGCGGGTGGGGCACCGGCGCGGCCGGCGCAGCCGCCGCCGGCGGCGCCGGCAACGAAGTAGCGGCGGCGCGATGGCGAACCTGCTGCTGGTCGACGACGATCCGGATCTGCTGAAGCTGCTGTCGATGCGGTTGACCGCGGCCGGCCATCGGGTCACGGTGGCGGATTCGGCGGAAGCGGCACTCACGCAGGTCTCGCTCGCGCGACCGCAGCTCGTCATCAGCGACGTGCGCCTGCCGGGCCGCGACGGCCTGGCGCTGTTCGACGAGATCCACGCGCGCTATCCGGCGCTTCCGGTGATCCTGCTCACGGCGCACGGCACGATCCCCGACGCGGTGGAGGCCACCGCCCGCGGGGTATTCAGCTACCTCACCAAGCCCTTCGACGGCAAGGCCCTGCTCGACAAGGTCGATGCGGCGCTGGCGCTGGCGACGCCGGCGACGCTGGTTCCGGAGACCGGCGGCGAGGA
>JAKCCX010000120.1 GCA_021838715.1 Pseudomonadota bacterium
TCAGACAGATCCCCAAAAGGAACCCGCCCCGGGCTGGGGGCCTGCTCGGGCCAGGCCCTCTCAGGCCCCCAACCCGGATTCTCATCCTGATTGTCGCGGATTCTCATCCTGATTGTCGCGCGGCATCCTTGGGTCTTGCGCTCGAACTTGATGGCGCTGACCTGATATATGTCATCGCACAGCGCGTCCACGATCCGCACCGTGAGCCGGGCCACGGTCCGGGGTGAGAGCAAGGGCAACAACCGCCAGCCTCCCGGCATTTCGATCGACCAGCGATCGCGGATATCGAGTTCAGACTCTTGGTTCCGCATCATCCGTCGACCCGCTTGCTTCGCCCGATCCAGGTAGTCATCAACCTCCTCGAATCCGCCGTCTTCGCTGTCCAATGCTTCAGCCTCCAGCGGGGGAAACTCGTCGAGGCTGCCCTTCGGCAAGCGCTCGCGGTGCGGTGCGTGGTACTCGACGTCGAGGCGGAGATTGTCGGCTACGTCCCCGGGGGTCGGGCCGACGAGCGCGCCGCGCGGCGCCCAGCCCCCAGCTTGGCTGCGGAATCGCAGGTCGGCGATCGAACCGTGCCAGTGCCACAGGAACTCCTCGGCCACGCTGGCCGGCGCCGCCGCGAAGTTCGTCCAGAAGTCGTGCCAGGCGTTCGGATCGTTCGCCGCCCGTTCGGCACATTCGCCGAGCACATCTTCCCACCGCTCGTCATCCCATTCGCGAACCTTCAGCGTCTCGGAGAGGAAGGCCCTGAGCACCGGGTCGGCCGCGATTTCGGGCGCGACTGCCTCGAAACCGGCCGGCGTGCCGGCCGCCGGCGTGAGCATGGCGCGGTCCGGCGCAGCGAGCCCGCCGTCCGCCGTGGGGATGATCCGCGGCTGCCCGATCATGTAGGCGTCGAGCCAGCGCCGCTCCTCGACGAGTTCGCGCGCAAAGAGCAAGACCTTCCGTCCTTGCGCCGGATCGGCTGAGGTAATCGCCTCCAGCCAGGCAGACGGTGCGGGGGTCTCGAGCACGGTCGCGCGCCGCCGCCTTGCTGCTTCGGTCGCCAGCACGTTGAGGCGGGATGCCCGGTTCGCGGTCGCGTACACGCTCGGATGCACGAACAGGCATCGAACATCATCGCCTGCCAGCGCCGACCACTTTGCCGCCGCTTCTTGCTCGGCGACGGCGTGGCGCTTGACCGCCGCCGGCTGCCGGAGTTCGCCGCGCGCGTCCGGCACGATCTCGCAGTCAACGAGTCTGTTCCACAACTCGTTGACAAGGGTAGCGGCGAGATCGTCCAGGCGCTCGAGCTGGCGGGGTAGCGCACTGATCGGCGCCCCGGGATCGCGGTCCGTCGACAGGCTCGGCATGCTCGCGACAATGAGCGCAGCGGCCTCCTTCATGAGCTCCGCGTTCCACGGCCCGCGGATGAGGTTGGTCCGGTCGCTGTTGAGCTTCCAGGGAGCGTTCAGGATGCCCGAGGCGAGCGTTTGGGTTTCCGTCGGGAAGAAGGCCCAGAAGCGGCCCGCCTGCTCGCGGGCGGCAAGCGGCACCGCCCATGCGAGCGGTACCTCCTCGCGCGCCTGGATGTGGGTCGCGTCCTCCTTGGCCGCCCGGTCTTCCACCTTCACCCGCGTCTCGAATAGCCGCCACCGCGCCTCCGAGCCGCCGTCGCTCACGACTACGGCGTCGCCGTCGAGGCGCTTGGAAATGCGCCGCACCGGCCCGCCGAACACCTCAAGCGTGAGGTCGATCTCGGCAGGCAGAAACATCACAAACTCCGCGGGAAAGGCCGCCATCTCTCCCGCCAGGCGGCCGTACGCCGCCGGGTCCTCGATTGCCGCGGTGACGACGGTGGTTGCCCAGCCAAACGGACCGGCCAGGGCGAGCGGCCCGTCAGGGTTGCACGGGTCAATGACCTCGGCCAGCCGCATGCCGGGCGCGCGGGCATCATGCGGTAACCCCAGGTGGATGCGGATGCGCTTGCGGCACTCTTCGGGGTCGAAGCGAAGGCCGATGGTGCGGCTGACGATGTCGACCCGCCCGCCAAGCTTCAGGAGCGACTTGAAGCCGATCCCGAAGCGCCCGATCTGCCCGCCACGCTTCGACGAGCTGCGCGCATTCAGGAGCGCGACGATGCCGTCCTTGTCGAGTGGGCTCCCGGTGTTCGCGGCGACGAGGCTATTGTTGGCGAGACGGACATGGATGCGGCCGGCCCCGTGCCCTTCTTCCAAAATCGCGTCGGCCGCGTTTTGCACCAACTCGAAGAGCTGGCGGTAGGAGTAGCCGCCCGACAGTACGTCATTCTCGGTCTCGTAATGCTCTGCGGCGTCGCGCGGCTGGGCGGCGTAGGCCCGCAGCCGGGCTTCGCATTCGTCGCACACGAACACGGCCAGCGACGAACTCTCCTGCTCCACGCCGAGGGGTGGTGTCATCGTAAGGTTCATCCTTGCTCCTTCTTGGCCCCGGCGGGAGGACGCCGTATGATGCGTGCAGCGGCAACGGAAGGCTACTGCGCTCCAGCGATTCTCAATACCAGGGATTCGCTTCCCGGCGTTCCCGATGACCCCGGGCCGCGCCTGGCCGAATTTGATTTGCAACAGTTTGCAGAATTCGTTGCCGGATCGTATTACGGATGACGATTTCCGCCGGCGGCGCGGCCGTATCTCTGACTCGATGCCGCCATGAACGCCTTGAGTTCCCTTGTCTCGGCGCTGAAAGAGGTCTGCGCGGGTCTGCCGGATCAGCGCAAAGGCCCGCGTCGCGACGGCGAATGCGGCATGGCGGACATCGGTCTGTCCGCGTTCTCGGTGTTCTTCATGGGCCGCCTATCATTCCTGGCGCATCAGCGGGCTGAACCGCCCCGAGTTTGCCAGAGACTCCAACTCCCCAATAGGATGGAGCCATGGCGAGCCAGATGACAAACAAGTTCTTCCCTGAAATCCGCGAGCGCACGGTACGGATGGTGTTTGACCACGAAGACGAGCACCCGTCGCGCTGGGCGGCGATCTCATCGATGGCCGGCGCAGCACGATAAAGGGCAGGATCACCTTGCCATAATCGGCCGCCTTGTAGTCGCCGCGCAGCAGTTCCGCGACCGACCAGATGAAGGAGACGATATCCGAATGCCCGTTCAAACCCGCTTCCCCTCGTTTTTCACGCCGAGCGATGATGCGCCCGCCCTCACCTGCGCATGCCCATTCCCGGCGCGGGCGGCGTCGGCGACGCAGTCCATTCGGCGACGCAGTCCATAAGGATGACGTTCTGGTCTTCGCGCCCCTGCCATTCCGCAACCACGCCGCGAAGCCTGGCAAGGGCGCCGGAGAAGAGGGCGCGGTAGCGGCGAAGTTCAGCGGCAATGTCCCGCGATGGCTCAGCGCGCGCCTCGGGAACGGGCGCGGGCGCCGGGGGTGCTTTGCGGGGGCGCGGCTCTTCCCGCGCAACGGTTCGGGCGGCCGCCTCTTTCTTTGCGACCGCTTTGGCCTCGCGCGGCACTGCTTCAGGTGCATGGGCACGAGTGGCTTTGGCCGCAGGGGCAACGTCACCGCGCGGCGTCGGCGCTGTCTTGGCGGCGAAAACCTGCGCGATGCGGCGGCCAGCGCCGGCGATGAGAGTGGCGGCGCCGCCGCCAACCGCCGCCGTGCCGGACCTGACATGGCCGGCGACGGCGGCTGCCTGGGCGCGACCACCCTCCGACGCCAAGGCGCGCTCCATGGCGCCGGACACCGCCTCGGAAAAAGTAGCTGGGCGGCGACGCACCCCGCCGCTGGTGGTAATGACAGGTGAAGGCCGCTTACCCTTCGCCCCCACCGGTCGCGGGCTGTTGACGACGGCGTTCGGGGTTTCGCGCTGACGCTTCAGCACGATCGCGCTTTCCGGGACGATGCCGCGGCGGGCGGCAAAGGATGCCGTCTGCCGCGCCACGTCAGCGCCGACGTCATCGCCGACATAATCGAGGGCATTTTCGCTCCGCCGCTCGCGCGACAGAATGGCAACGAGCCGCTCGACGTCTCCCATTTCGTCGGTGCTCCAGTGGAGACTGACCGCCTCGCGATGGCGGCTGAGCGCCACATAGGCGAGGTGGCGATCCATCCCGCCGCTCGCCAGAACATGCGCGTAATCAACCGTGACGCCCTGAGTTTTATGCACGGTCGCGGCATAGCCATGGGCGATATCGTCATAGTCGCGC
>JAKCCX010000036.1 GCA_021838715.1 Pseudomonadota bacterium
GACAAGATCGATCTGCCGCCGATCAAGCCGATCGTCACCCGCGTTGAACGCTATGCCGGCCATTGTCCGTGCTGTGGGGCGACGACGCTGGCCGCCGTCCCGGAAGGCATGGAAGCCGGCACGCCATTCAGCCTCAACCTCGTGGCGCTCGCGATCTATCTGCGCGTCATCCATGCGGTCAGCTACCGGCGGCTGTCTCGCCTGTTCACCGAGTTGTTCGGCCTGGCGATCAGCGAAGGCGCGCTGGATGCCGCATTCCGCCGCGCCAAACCGGGCTTCGATGCCGATGTCGGCGCCATCCTCGCCCGACTACGCCGCGCGCGGGTCGTCTGCTCCGACGAAACTTCGGTGCGGATCAATGGCCGGACGCATTGGAACTGGGTATTTCAGAACGACGAAGTCGTCATCCATGTGATCCGGCCAAGCCGGGGCGCCAACGTCGTCGCCGAGGTAATGGACGGCCATCGCCCCGCTATCTGGGTCTCCGATCTCTATGGCGCCCAGCGCGGTCATGCCGATGACTGGCAGATTTGCCTCGCCCACCAACTCCGCGACTGCACATTCGCGATCGAGGCCGGCGATGCGATCTTCGCACCCAGAATGAAGCCCCTGCTGCTCCGCGCTGTCGTGCTGGCGCGGCGCCATCGCACCCTCGCGGACGCAACAAGACGCGCCTGGCGGCGGCGCCTCGACCATGACCTCGATGCCGTCATGGCGCTCGCCCCGATTAACCGCCATGGCAGACGATTGCGCCGACGATACGGCATGCTTCGTGATCATCTCTTCACCTTCCTAGACCACCCAGACATCGCCGCGGACAACAACGGCTCCGAGCGCGAACTCCGGCCCACCGCGACATATCGCAAGGTCACCGGACGGTTCCGATCCACCTGGGGCGCCGATTTCTTCGCCAACGTCCGATCCGTCGTCGGGACCGCCGCCCGGCACGGCCTCGATGCCTACACCGCCATCAAAAACGCCGTCACCGCAGCATCACTGCCAATCACGCCCCTACCGGGTTGAGCAGATACTCCCCCGCCGCCGCGAATACTCTCTAAGCCTCAGGTAGTGGACGTCTTGGGCAAGGTTCGGCGCGGCGTCCGCGATTTCGTCCAAGCATTGACCCAACTCCTGCGACGCCCACGGTTGGTCGGCAATAAAGGTACTCAGTAACTGCAATGCTCCCGCAGGAAACCGCCTACACAAACCTGATTTGTGGAGCAGACCTACGACGTAGTCCGGGCATTCAATCGGCTGCAACCAGTGCTGCACAGCGGCCACGGCAGCCGGGAACTCGCCTCCGGCAGCAATGACTAGCCGGGCTAAGGATTCGGCGATTCGCGGGCTGGCCAGATCGCGGGACCTGGGCCAGACCCGTTGCCAGAACGGTTGTACGCGGTTTTTCCAGTAGTCCTCGCGCTGATTGGCGGCACCTTCAAGCGCCTGGGCGAGTGCCTGGGCGGATTGTTCCAGCCCTTCTCGAGGCAACGCGCCTATCGCGGATCGAAACTCATCTACGGAATAGCCTGCGGTCGGGCCCAATGCCGCGTACGTCAAGAAGGCGGCAAACTGCTCGCGGTGCTCGCCAAGTTCGACATAATGGTTTGCGCTCATCAGAAAGTGCAGTTTGAAGGCCGTCAGCAAGGGCTGGTACAGGCGGGGAGACCAAAGGAATCCCTCCCACACGGCCTTCGCTTCGGCTGGAGTGCCCCAGGCGAATAGCGGCAAGAGATGCTGCTCTGTCCAGGGGCGATCGACGCGGAAAAGAGCGATCAAGTGCGAACCAAGCAGCACCCGGCCGTGGCGGAACCGATCCACCCGAACATCGCAGATTTGCGTAAAGAAGGGTGCGATGTCGGCTGGAAGCAGATCGTTGTCGTTCGGCTCACGATTCAACCACAGATCAATCAGCGCTTGCGTGACATGCCCGACCGGATGGTTGACGGCCTCGGTGACGGGTTGGTCAATCGGCTCGCCGTTGCGCCTAATTCCAGCATCCGCTTCCAGCGGCAGCGCCAGCACGCGACCACACAGTCTCAGCAGGATGTCCTCGTGGCGGTTTATCGGCTTGGATGCTGCTTCCATCCATCCCGTAACCGCATGGAGAATCTCCTGAATTACGGCATCGGGCATAGTTTGCACCAGCGGAGCGGCGTAGTGCCAGGAGCGCAAAACCATGTCTCCTTCGGCCCAAATCTGCAGTGCCTCTCGCCATCGCTCAGCAGGCCACACCCCAATCCGTGCCAGATCGCAAAGCGCATACAGGCAGTGAAAAAAGCGGGTGCGGCACACGTCGCGCCACGTATCTTCGTAGAATGGTCGTCGTTCGGGCGCCGGCTGTTTGAGCCATTGAACCAGATCACGCCGCTTTCGCGGGGCAACGTCAACGTCCCGACGTTCCTCGTAGTCCGGATCGCTGGTCCCACTCATCCAGTGGGAGAACTCATCACGTTCGTTGGCTGCCACCTGCCAATGCGGGTTGGCAGTAGACAATTCTGTTAGCCCGACAGCTGCAGATGCTCCCAAAGTGAGGCCCGATGCATTCAGTTTCGCCAGATGCAGCCAGACGGAGCGGGACACCAAGGCCTGCCACTGATCCGGCTCCAGGTCATCCCTGTACATCTCGCGCGGCGGGCCGACCAAGATGGCCGCTTCCAAACGTTCCTGGTCAGTCTCTGCCAACTGTCGCCCCTGCAGAACGAACAGTCTGAACACCTCCCGCCCCGTATCTGGGGACCACAACCACCACGCGCCATCAGCCAACAGCCAATCCACCCACTGTTCGGGCGGGATGCACTCATCTTGGCTGGCGGCAAACAAGGCCAGTCGTTTGAAGGTGGGGTACGGCAACTTGAACCAGGCCTGGGCAATCCGCGTGGCACGATTACTGTTACTGCTGTGAACCGCCAGCCACGCATCACGCAGCAACTCGATCAGGATCACCCAGTCACGGAAGCCCCGGTTCTGCCAGTGCGGCGTAATGGATGGCAGATCCCAGTGCGATCGGTCGCGGCGGTCGTCGTCCTCGCCTAGCTCGCGCAATAAGTCCAACGCATCACGCAGCAATTGCTGGAAATCCTCTAGCAGGTCCGGCAGGGCAGATGTCCAGTGTTCGCTGCCGAGCTCGCGCAGGGTGGAACCCACATGATCGGCGGCCAGCACCAGTTCCCAATCCACCAGTTGCCGCAAGCGCGTGGGTTCATCCGCGCTTGCTTCTTCCTCACTCCAGCGAAACGGCTTCTTCAAGGTCACTTTGGGTGCAAGAAGCTCGCGCAACTCCAAGCGCAGAGTGGCAGTCAACCGCTCTCGTTTCAATCGCCCCAGCCAACGGTAGAGGACGGGGTCGCGACTGGATGATTTCACGCGCCCACTGAGCAGCAGGCACCAAAGCGTACGCATCAAGGGGCCGGGAATGGCGTTGGGTGCCTGTGAGCGGATTGCGTCCAGTTCGGCAGTCTTGCCTTCGCGCTCCTTGGATGAAAAGTCATTCAGTTTGTCTTCAATCAGCCACAGCCAACGGTCGTTCAAATGGCCGCCCCGTTGTGCGATCCAGATTACTAGTCTCGGATCATTAAGGTGCCGCACGAGCCAGCGGGCGAGATGAAACATCACGTCATCCCACTGACTGCCGGTGATGCCACCGGTGGCCAGCAGCATCGATGGTGCGTGGTCATATGGCGCAGGCCGCCGAATCAGGCTGAAGCGCAGCTTGGCGTCTACGTCGTCGCGTGGCGGAACGCCAAACCGTAACAGGTCTCCGTGCCCAAAGCGTTCATCCGTGAAGGACTCCAGCAGCCAGTCCAGTGAAGGTGCGGGATTGAAGTCGGCGAAGCGTTTGGCTGGCAAGCCGGATTTATCCGACAAGGCCCACAACATCCGGCCGACGAAATCGTCTTGCTTCGTGCTGTCCTGTGGCCGAGCCAGTGCGTGTTTGACGACAATGGCTTCCTTGCCCTGTACGCCATCGCGATAGGTGTCCGCCCATGCTTGCAAAGTCCGATGCATCGCCGAATGGTCGTGACTGCCTGTGGTTACGTTGTACAGAATAGGCGTGACGCCCTTGGCTTCCCACTCGATCGCCTTGCGGTACTCTTGCCCTGTCTCGCAATCGCCCAGTGCCCAGGCTTGCGGGGTAACTTCGCCCAACATCCGGTCGGCGGCCAGCGCATCCATCATGTAGCGCAGCACCGGATCGTTGATACTATAACCGACGAAGCAGACGACATAGTTACGGAACAGCTCGCTTACGAAACGGGCGGCCCAGCGCTCCGTCAGATAGGCCAAGCCAAAATCGCCACTGGTAACCACCAGACGGTTCAGTGCTGTGTCATTTGTCGTTTCGGGCAGCAGACCGTGCAGGTAAACCACCCCGTCCCAGCGACTGTTCTTCGGGATTGGTAGCATGGGTGCGGCATAAGTCTGAAACGCCTGACCTGTACGTTTAGCCGCCGTGTGGAAGACGCGGTCGAAGTTGGTGGTGACCAGTCGTAGCGCGCCCTCACGGCTGCGTGCCAGTCGCAAGAGCGCAGCCTGTGTATCGGTGGCGCCTTTACAACGCAGTTTCGGTTTCAGCGCCTGTGCCAGTGCGTGGCGGACGGTCAAGCGTTGCCCCGGTAAGCGCCGCTCCAGCAGGTCGAGCGTAGCGTCGAACTGCCCACGCTCGAAAGCCTCGCGCTCGATGTCCGAAAGTGCCGTACAGTTTATCTGGTAGATTTTCTCCACCAGTCCCTTGAAGCCCGGAAGGCCGGCTGGATAAGAAATGCCTGCGCCACAGAAAAACACCACGCGGCCTTCCTCGTGCGCCTGCAAAAGCGCATCTGGGATGTCGGGGCCATTGGTAGTGAACTGCACTCACGAACTCCCGGCAAATACCCGCTCCAGCAGCGCGGCGCTGGCCTGACGGATGATGGTGTCTTTGGCTTCGAGGTCGCCCACTTCCGCTTGCATTCCGTCGAAGGCTTGCCGGGTGACTACCGGCGGTATGGGCTTGTCGATGGCCATCAACCTTTCTAGAGGAAGACGTCTTAGCAGAGTGGGAATGTCCGCTTCCGAGCAGGTACTCCGGGGCTCCGCTCGACCGCGTTGGGTCGGGAGGCGACCATCACACCGAGGTTACCGCCGACTGGCCCTCGTTGACCACACCCTCGGTGCGGGCGAGGTCCGCCTCGATCTCGGCAAGCTGGGCGAGCCTGGCGTCCAGCTCGCCCTGCAAGGGGAACGTCTCGCCCAGGCGCGGCGCGTAGCCGGCCAGCCGGGCCTTCGCGTCGGTGACGCGGCGCCGCTGCTCTTCGATCTCGGTCTCCATCCGGTCGAGGGCGTGCTCCAGCCGGGCGATGATCCCGACCGCGGTCGTCTCGCCATTGAGGGCGATCGGCTGCACGAAATCCGTCCGTTCCAGCGCGAGGCTCGGCTCCAGCCTTGCGTCGCGTGGACCTGGCCGGACGGCGCAGGTCAGGTCGAAGCCGCCGAAGTGGCCGACCGTCCAGCGACGCGCGGCGCGTTCCCGCGCGGCAAGGCGGACCTTCGTCAGCAGCGCGGCGCCTGCCGCCTTGCGCTGCGTGATCGTCCTTCCCTCGATGTCGATGGTGAACTGGTCGCCGCGGGTCGGTTGCCGCCGCGCGAGGTCGGCGGTAATCGCGCTGATCCGGCCCTCGGCGTGCCCCTGGTCATGCCGTGCGTCGCGGATTTGCCGCCGGACAGCGTGCTGGTCGTCCAGATGGGCGGCGCGCTGGCGTTGCAGCCGGGCGATCTCGCTCTCGAGGCCGGCCTTGCGCATCAGCCGGCTGTCGCCTGAAGCGATCGCCTTGGCCATGGCGAACTGGTTGGCCTGGCTGCCGGCATCCTCGAGACGGCGGATCGTGCGGTCGCCGGACAGCGCCGCCTCGATGAACCGCGCCTTGCGCTCGTTGTTCTGCCACATCGTGGCGTCCATCGAGCCGAGCGTGGCGTAGGCGTAGATGTCGATCTCGGCGTGCTGGTTGCCCTGCCGCTCGATGCGGCCCTCACGCTGCTCGATCTGGCTCGGCAGCCACGGCACGTCGAGATGATGGAGCGCCGCCAGCCGCTGCTGCACGTTGACCCCGGTGCCCATCGTGTCCGACGAGCCGATCAGCACCCGCACACGCCCGGCGCGGAAGTCGTTGAACAGCCGCTGCTTGTCCGCCGAGCGCTTGTAGTCCTGCATGAAGGCGATCTGCCCGGCGGGAACCCCGCGGGCGATCAACTGCTCCCTGATCCAGCGATAGGCCGAGAAGCCGCGTGTGGCCTCGACGCTGAGTGTGCCGAGATCGGAGAAAATCAGCTGCCCGGCGCCGGGGAGCGGATAGGGCGTGCCGTCGGGCCGGAGATAGGTCCGCGCCGCGGTCTCAGCCCAGATGCGATGCACGGTGTCGATCAGCTTGTTGAGCTTGTTCGCCGGTTCGTCCGCGCTCGCCGGCCAGACCAGCCGCATGTCGATTGCGGCGTGCCGCCCATCGGTGATGACGGAAAGCAGGATGTCGTCGCCCTTCCGCACCCGGCCGGTGCGGGCCTCGATCGCCTCGATCCGCCGCGCGAGATGGCGCTGGAACTCCTTGAAGGCCGGGCTGGCCTCAGCGGTGACCAACTGGCGCTGCCCGCCACGGATGCGGGGAAGAGCGAGGTAGCCGCGCAAATCGGCCTTTTGCACCACGTCCGCGACGGCGCGGAACATCATCATCAGGTCGGCGACGTTGATGAACGCAGCAAACCGGGTCACCGGCTTGTAGGTGCCGCTCGGCTGCAACTCCAACTCGGTGCAGGTGTCGCCGAAGGCCGATGCCCAGGCGTCGAACTCGTGCACGCCCCGCTCGCGCAGCGCGTCGGGCGCCTGGAACCGCAGCAAGGTGTACATCTCGCCCAGCGTGTTGGTGATGGGAGTCCCCGAGGCCTGGATCAGCGCGCGGCCGGGGCGCTTGCGGTCGAGGTAGCGGGCCTTGACGAACAAATCCCAGGCCCGTTGCGAACCCTCCGGATCGACCCCCTTCAGGTTCACCTGGTTGGTGGCGAAACTGAGTTTTCGGAACTCCTGCGCCTCGTCGACGATGATCTGGTCGATGCCGATCTCCTCCAAGGTCACCATGTCGTCACGGCGGCCCTGAAGCGCCGCCAGCTTCTCGGCCAGTTTTTCCTTCATCGCTTCGAGGCGCTTGCGGGTGATGCGGTCGTCGCCATCGGTACCGAGCGCGATGGCTTCGCAGGCGGCGAGTTGTTCCGCGATCATCTCGCGCTCGAAGCCCGAGGGCACCGGGATGAAGCGGAACGCGGCGTGGGTGATGATCACCGCGTCCCAGTTCGCCGTCGCCGCGCGCGCGAGGAAGCGGGACCGCTTTGCCTTCACGAAATTGCTCTCGTCGGCGACCAGAATGCGGGCGGTCGGATAGAGCAGCAGGAACTCGCGCGACACCTGCGCGAGGCAGTGCCCCGGCACGACCAGCATGGCCTTGCCGATCAGGCCGAGGCGCTTCTGCTCCATGATGGCGCCGGCAATGGCGTAGGATTTGCCAGCGCCGACCGCGTGGGCGATGTAGGTCGAGCCGGCGGCGACGATGCGCCAGATCACCCGCTTCTGATGCTCATAGAGGCGGATGATGCTGCTCGCGCCGGGCTGGGTCAGGTGCCGCCCATCGAAGCGGCGCGGCACCAGGTTGTTGAAGCGATCGTTGTAGAGCCGCGCCAGCCGGTCGGCGCGGTCGGGATCGGTCCACACCCAATCGCTGAACGCGGCCTTGATCCTGGCGAGCTTCTCCTTGGCGGCCTCGGTCGCCTCGCTGTTGAGGACGCGCTTTTCCACCCCATCCTCGACCACGGTATCGAAGATCTGTGGGGTCGCGCTGTTCAGGGAGTCCTGCAAAAGCCAGCCGGCGTTGCGCCGCGCGGTGCCCCATTCGGAGGTGCCGGCGGCGGTCCAGGCGAATGGCGCGGCGTCCACGGACCAGGAGGCGATTTCGACGGTGTGGCGCACCGTCGTCACGGTGCCCATCACCTCGACCGCGAACGCCTCGATGTCGGCGACCGGAATCCACGGCGCGCCGAGCCGCGCGGTGATGTCCGAGGGAAGCAGGTCCTCGGGCTGCACCCGCCGCAGGGCGGCGACGTTGCGCGCATAGCGCGGGTCGCGTTCCGCCGCCGCCACGGCGCGCGCCAGCTTGGTGCGGACCGCCCCCGAAAGATAAGCGTCGTCGGTCTCCCAGGCCTCGGTCTCCGGATCGCGGAACACGGCCTCGCCGAGCTGGGCGAGGGCGGACTCCGAATCCCGGTCCAGAAGCTCGGCCAGATGGTCGATATCGACGCGACCGGTCTCGTTGAGGGTGACGGCGAGCGCGTCGGCGGCGGTCGCGATCAGCGGCATGGCTGGCGGCGCGATGACCCGCTCGCGGAAGATCGGCCCCATGCGCGCGAGGCCGCTTTCGAGGTCGTAATCCTCGATGCTGGCGACCAGCCAGCAATCGGGGTCATCGGCGAACGGGGCGAGGTTCGGCCGGCGATGGGTCTCTCGCTCCTCGCCGGTCTCGGGATCGGCGGTGACCGAGACGACGGTGTGGTTGATCGGCCCGAAGCCGCGCAGGAAATTGCCGTAGGCGATGCGCAGCTGGGTTTGCGCCTCGGCCCAGGGCAGGTCGGCGGCTTGGGCGCGGAGCACCGCGCGCACCGCGTCACGGATCGGGATCAGGGCGCGGATGATCCTCGCGTCACGCGCCAGGATGCCATCGCTGGCCCTGCCCTGCCTGATCGCGACGGACCGCGTCACGCCGTCCACGACCTGCATCAGCCGGTTGTCCTCGCCGATGCGGTAGGAGCCTTCCTTGGCCGTGGCGCCGTCGGCGGCGCTGCCGGCGCGCTCTCCGGCCTCCTCGTCACCGTCCGCCAAGGGCGCCGCCGACGCGACGAAGATGCCGGCGGGCAAGCGCTCGAGTGCCGTGGTCAGCAGGGTCGCAAGGGGCGTGCGGTCCTGGCGCGGGCGGCAGGTATAGGTCGGGGCCGCGCCATGGATGCCGCGCCGCCATGCGTGATCGCCGAGCACCATTTCGGGATGCTCGGCGAAATAGCGGTTCACCTGGATGGCTTCGGCTTCATCATCATCGGCCGCGGCCGCAACCGGAGCGAGGTCGATCCAGGCCGCACCGGCTGCGCCGGCCGCGCCGGTCGGGGGCTGGCCGGGCTCCCGGCGCTGAAACACCAGCACGTCGATCACCACGTCGGTGCCCGCGCTGGCCCGCAGGCTGCCCTCGGGCAAACGCACCGCGCCGACCAGGTCGGCCATGCCGGCGATATGTTCGCGCGCGGCAGTACCGGCCTTGTCCATCGTGCCCGTGCTGGTGACGAACAGCGCGAGGCCGCCGGGGCGCAGCCGCGCGATCGAGCGGGCGATGAAATAGTCATGAAGCCGCAGCCCGAGCGCCCGGGTGGCGGGGTCGGCCCGCACCACGCGGTCGGAGAAGGGCGGGTTGCCGATCGCCAGATCGAAGCCGTCGGCGAGCGGGCTCCGCGTGTAGTCCTCGCACCGCACCCGCGCCTCGGGATGCACGAGGCGCGCGATGCGGGCGGTGACCGGGTCGTATTCGATGCCGGTAAGATGGCAGGCCTCGCGCAGCGCGGGAGGCAGCAGGGCGAAGAACAGGCCGGTGCCCATGCCGGGTTCCAGCACGCGGCCGCCGGTGAACCCCAACCGCCGCGCGGCGCCCCAGAGCGCGCGGATGATCGTCTCCGGCGTGTAGTGGGCATATTGCGTCGCGCGCTGCAGGGCGGCGTATTCCTCCGTCGTGACGGCGGCTTCGAGCGCCGCACCGATCTCCTGCCAGCCGGGGCGGAAATCTTCCTCGCCGGGGCGGCGGAAGCAGCTCTGCGCCAGTTCCGTCGCGCCGAAGCCGACGAAGCGCAGCAGCCGCGCCTGCTCCTCGGGTGTCGGCGCGCGGCCCGACCGCTCCAGCGTCTTCGACAGGGTGATCGCGGCGATGTTGTCGCGCGCCCGCGCCGGCCAGCCCGGCGCCAGCCCCCGATCGGCGGCGAGGTGAAAATTGCCGCCGCGTGGAGCCGGGTCGGCGGCAGGCGAAGGCGTGTCATCGTCCGCCTCGGTGTTGGCATCGTCGTACGCATCCGTGGCGATTGCCGGCGTGTGCTGGGTCCAGCCGGACAATGTCGTGTTGTCGAACAGGCTGTGGGTGAATCCGCTGGTGTCGGTCGGCATGGTGGTCTTCTCCTGGGTCGGTGGCGCGCGCAGCCGCCTCGGCCGCCGGGAAGCGGCCGGGCTGGAGGCTTGCATGGGTTGTCGGGACGCGGCGCTATGTGGCGGCCAGCATCGGTTCCGGGGTGTCTCCGGTGTCGCTCTCGGGCGGTGCCACCTGACGGTTCGCGTAATCGGGATGGAAGGCGAGCAGGTAATCGGCGATGCGCTGCGCGTCCGCCGCCGCGCGGAAGATTTCCTTGCGGTCGGCGCGCAGCCTCTCCAGCCAGGACGCGACATAGGCGGCGTTGTTGGAAAACTCGCTGTCGGCGACAGCGATCCCTAGCTCGGCGCATACCATTACCTGGGCGATTTCCACCCGCAATTCTTCCCTCGAATAGTCAGGCGAGCCGAACCGGTTGCGCAGGTCACGGTTGAGCCGCGACGGAGCCCCGCTGGCGTGGGCCAGCTCGTGCAGGACCGTGCTGGCCCAGCCCACGGCCGTGTGGAACGCGTGGCGCGGCGGCATCTGGATGTGGTCGGTATCGGGCGCGTAGAATGCGCGGTCGCCGCCGATGCGCACCGGAACACCGCTGTTGGCCACGATGATCTCGGCCGCCTCCGGCGCGCGCCACGGCGCTTCCGCGATCGTCGGCGGGATGTAGTCCGGAATGCCGTCGATCTGGCTGGCGTGGAACACGATAAAGGCGCGCAAGAGGGGAATACGCTTGACCGCGTCAGCATCGTCCTCGGACCGGGACTCGTCGCGCACCTCAAGCCGCTTGAAGAAATACCCGGTGGTGCCGCGCTCGCCCTTGCGGATCTGCCAGCCGTGCGTCGCGGCCTGCTTGTAGGTTGCCCAGCGGGGATCGCCGCTGCTGAAGGCCAGCGCCGACATCCCGAGCGTCAGCACGTTGATGCCGCGATAGCGTTGACCGGTGGCCGCGTTGCACGGCATCGCCGGGCCGTCGGCCTTCTCGGGATCCCATGGCTTGCGCCAGGGCGGTGTACCAGCCTCGAGGGCCGCGATGACGCGGTCGGTGACCTCCTGGTAGTGATCGCGCGGCGCGCGGTTGCTTTTGCCGCCGCGGTTTTCCGTTCCCGCGCTGGTGATTGCTCCGTTCATCGGGGTGTCCTTCCGTTATGGGTTTGTGGAACACCCCTCCCGCCCCGCATCCCGGCTGGCCGGGGCAAGGGCGTGCGCGGCACGGGAGCGCGCAGCGCGACGCACCCTTGCGGCGGACGGACGGCGATGCGGTAGTCGTTCTCATTCCATTTTCGGTTTCCTTCTCCGCCACGACTTCTTGATTCCCATCCACGCTACGGCCCCGCCGTCAGCGCGCGCAGGGCGTCGTTCCAGTCGTTCAGCCCGTCCGGCGGCAGGATTGTCTCGAACCGCACTCCGGCTTCCATCGCCAGGCCCCGCAAGCGGGCGGCGAGGCGGCGCCCGGCGATGTCGGCGTCGGTGGCGGCGATCAGGATGCCGGCCGGGTCGGCCGACAGTCCGTGCAAAACCTGTCGCAGCGTGCCGAGGGTCGTCGGCCCCATGCCGCCGGCGGTCGCGGCATAGAGCGTGTCGCGGCGCACATCCTCGATCGCCGCCAGGCTCAATGCGTCGATCGCCGCTTCGCACACCGCGACGCGGGAGAGGTGACCAGAGCCGCCGGGCAGACGGAACAGCGTTTTGCCGCCGCCGGCCGAGAAGCCGCGCCAGGTGGGGCCGCGCATCTCGATGCCGGTCAGGCGCCCGCCGCTGTCCCGGTGCGCGAACCAGGCGCTACCGCGCGGCCCTTCGCGGAGAGCATCGGTGATGCGCGCGGCGATCAGGATGCGCGCCGGCAAGCAACGCTGCCCGGCAAGGTAGCGCCAGGAAGCGGAGCCATGTGACAGAAGCGGGCGCCGCTCCCAGCGTTGTTCGACCGGGACATCCGGCTCGGTTCTTCGCCGGGCGCCGAGCGCCGCGGAGGAGACGGGCGCGATGCCGGCAACGCCGCGGAGCACACGGCACGCCCCGGCAAAGGTCAGGCTCGGATCGAGGTATTGGACCAGGGTGAAAACATCGCCCTTGGCCTCGCTCAAGGGATCCCACCAGCCGCGACCATTATGGTTGACGATCAGGATTTCACCCGGCCCGCGCCGGTATTTGCGGCTGCGGTTCGTGCTCTCGGCGCGGTCGAGGCGCCAGACTGGCGGCAGCCATTCCAGCAGCGCCGCGCAACTCACGCGGGCCTTCAGCCCTTGGTTCTCCTCATTCCGTCCGTGCATTGCTCGCCCTCCTCTCGGGCTCGGCCAGGCATGGATGGGAAGGCGCCATGCCCTCCCCTCTCCTTCTGCTCGGGCCGTGTCCCCCGGGGACCGCGAAGCCGGCGCGTGGCAAGGGCGTGCGCAGCACGGGAGCGCAGCGCGCGACGCACCCTTGCCGCGCGCCTGGCGCCAGCGGTAGCGCTGTCGTCTGAGATCAGCGAATCTTGTGCGCGGCCCTTCGCCGTACGTCATCCGGTCTCGCTTTCTCACTTGCTTGCGCGAGGGATCGTCACCGGCAGCCCAAGCTCCGACTTCGGGGCTTGGGGAGGGCTCCTGCGCCCGAGTAGAGCCTGACCGGCCCCTTGGCGGGCGCGCGCGCTTCCGGGTGCTGGGAACCGCTAGTAGCAACATAATATGCTCCCTATCAGGGATCGTACTGCTTGACACGCTTTTGGGAACACACTAGATTCCAGCGAATGCGGATTATCGCCAAAAGTACTTTGCAAACCTTCTGGCGACGTCATCCGAACGCCGAAGGGCCGCTATTGGCCTGGTACCGGGAGGTGGAGAAAGAGGATTGGGATGGCCCTGCGAAGGTAAAAGCGAAATACCGGAGCGCGAGTCTCGTGAGGGACAACCGGGTTGTATTCAACATTAAAGGGAATGACTACAGGCTCGTGGTGAGAATTAATTATCCATATCGGGTGGTCTATGTGCGGTTTGTCGGTACGCACACGGAATACGACAAGATCGACGCTGGGGAGGTGTGACATGAGCGAGATTCGAGCGATCCGAACGGCGGCAGATTACAAGGCTGCGCTCGCCCGCATCGACGCGCTCATGGACGCTGAGCACGGCACTCCGGCGGGGGAGGAATTGGATGTCCTTACCGATCTCGTTGGGCTGTACGAGTCCCGGCACGTGCCGATGGGATATCCGAACCCCATCGAAGCCATTCGCTTTCGCATGGAGCAAGGCGGCCTGTCGCCGCGAGACCTGATTCCGTTCATTGGGAGCAGATCCAAGGTCTCCGAACTGTTGTCCGGTAAGCGCCCGCTCTCCATGCAGATGGCGCGCGCGCTGCACGCCGGTCTGGGCATCCCCGCCGACGTGCTCCTTCAGCAGCCGGGCGGGGAGTTGCCGAGCGCATTGGATGGAATCGATTGGAAACGGTTTCCTCTTGCCGCGATGGCCAAGCTCGGGTGGATCGCGAGGCGGCCCAACCTCCTCAATCACGCCGAAGAGGTTATGCGTGATCTGATCCGCCGCGCAGGTGGTGAGCATGTATTGCCGGCGGCGCTGTATCGGAAGAACGATCAAGCCCGGGCAAACGCGAAGATGGACCCGTATGCCCTCAAGGCCTGGTGCTGGGAAGTGCTCGCTCGCGCGAATGCGACGCCTCTCCCCGCTTCTTATCGGTCCGGCACGATCAATATCGAATTCCTCCGGAAGGTGGCAAGGCTGAGCTGGTCCGAGGAAGGCCCTCGGCTCGCGCGGGAATTCCTGGCAAAGCACGGCATCCATCTCGTCTGCGTCGAGCACCTGCCGCGCACACATCTCGATGGCGCTGCGCTTCAGCTTGCCGATGGCACGCCGGTCATCGGCCTGACGCTGCGCTATGACCGCCTCGATAACTTCTGGTTCTGTCTGCTGCACGAGCTGGCGCATATCGGCCGCCACATGGACGGAACGCGCGACGAAGTTTTTATCGACGACCTTAGTCTGGGGAATGTCGAAGGTGCCCGCCGCGATCCGAAAGAAGACGAAGCGGATGAATGGGCGGAAGCAGCCCTCATTCCCAAAGCAGTGTGGCAGACAAGCCGGGTGGGGGATAATCCGTCCCCACTCGCAGTGGTGGAGCTAGCACAGCAGCTCGGGATTCATCCGGCGATCGTCGCAGGGCGCGTCCGCCACGAAACGGGGAATTTTCGCTTGCTTTCACATTTTGTCGGAATGGGCGAGGTACGGCGACAACTCGTAAAAACGTCAACACCATAGGCTCGATCCAAGTCCGATCTAACCTGTGACACGTTCCGTCACCAGCAACACAAGGAGTATGACAACATGAGCAAGACCCTGAAGCCAGGTCAGCCGGCGCCGAAATCCGGCATCTACGATATGCTGGGACCACGCGGCGGACATACAGGCGAGCAGGTCGTATCGACGCAGCACAAACCACTGCCACCGACGCCCAAGCCCGGTCAGAGCTACGAACTTACGAAGCCGGCGCATCATCAACAATCCTACAAAAAGTGAAGCGAGGCGGGTGTGGCGTTGTGGGGCCTTAAAGGGAAACGTCACGTTGACGCGATTATTGTCGGGCGTCGCCTAACGCTCTCGACTCGGAGTGGACGTTGACCAAGAAGCCGAATGTACGCAGGAAGCGGCCGCAGCTCAGCGAACGATTCGAATTCGTAGGCGATGACGCAAAGGCTGTCGGCGATCCGGCCATCCTCCGGGCGGCCGTGTTCCCTGTTTACGACCGCGTGGCACAAATCGACCGTGGCCTGCGGGTCTGGCGGAAGACAGGCGCGCCCATAGACGCAGACCTGCGCGAACTCTGGCTACACGAGATGCGACAAGTCCGCCGGCTGATGGCGAGCGCTGGCGCTTCCGAGGTGATCGTCGACCTAATCGAAATGGTCGAGGACGACGAAGAGTTCGGCATCGTCGTCGAGGACAGCGGGCAATCCCTGTCGGTGATGCGGTCCAGGGCTGGGCAAAGCCACTGGCTCCGCAACCTGCGCGCCGGGCGGTCGCGGGCGCTGCTCTGGGGCAACGTCCGAAGGCTGGCGCGGGCAGTAGGTCTGGTACACGGGCAGGGCCTCATTCACGGGACATTGTCCGCGAATGCCGTCATGACGCATGGCGCGCTGGATCCGGATTTTCGCCTGACGGGCTTCGAATGGAGCCTCTGGTTCGCAGCGCCTGCGAACGTCCCATCCCAACCGGATCTGCCTGCCGCCGCGCTCTACAGGCAGCAGGCATATTCCTTCGCGGCGGACTGGCGCGCCCTGGGAGAGCTGGTCGCCGACCTCCTCGACGTGAGGCTATCCCCGACCGGAGAGGTGAAGGCGTCGAAGGCCGGCATCGACGTGGAGCTATCCACCCCTGAAGCCATGCTCCTCAGGCGCTTGGTCTACCCAGGGGGGGCAGAGGCGTTGGACGGCCCAACTGTGACAAGGTCCATCGACGACATCGTCGCCGAGATCGCACGGGCGGGTGCCGTTCGGGCCGGGACGTTCATTCTTTTGATACCGGACTCCTGCGGCCTGGCCAAAGCTGCGGCTCAAGCAACAGACAACGCGATCGAAGGCGATCAGAGAAGGCTTCAGCTCGAATGGGCCGCAGCGGACGTGGCGGCCGGCGCGACGCTGTTCGTCCAGCCGAAGACCCCTGGGGTCACTGAGCGACTCACGCTCGTGACCGACACAATGTCTTACGTACTCAAGGCGTTCACGGAGCCCAGCGGGGAGGCGTCCTGGGACATCGCGTTCTGCGAGAGCGCCTCGCTGCGTGAGAGCGAGGTCGTCAGGGGGCGACGTGGCACCCCGCACGAACTGGTGCAGCCGATCACTTTTTTGCCGTCCCATCGGGAGGCCAGGGACATGAGGGCGAGGCTAGGCGCCGCCGTCTTGGATTGGAGCGTATTCGGAGGCCCCGCCTCAACCGACATGGTGGACGGTCAGCGGGACGTCCGGCTCGCGCTTACATTGGTGCAAGCCGTCGAGGCGTTCACGAAGGCGATGGAGATCCTTCCCGTCGAAGCGGCGGTCGTCCACCGTGAGAACGGCCGCCGGATCGCGACCCTTCGTCCGCGAGAAGACAGCCGGGACGCCATCGCTGTCCCGATAGGCCTCGCCACGACGGACGCCGCGCTTCGCCGCCTGTTCGACGAGGACGGGCGGCAGGGCGACAGCAACTGGCTGATCGGGGTTTCGAACAGGCTGGACAGCGGGCGCTCCGCCGATGTCGCGGCGACGTTCCTGGACGTCATCGACGTTCGGGGCACGACGGGTTACCGCTTCGAACTGGACGACAACCTTCCCACGAATGCCCCCCTGTTCCTGAGGAGCAAGCAGGAGCAGGGAACAGGCGCCGTCATTCGACGGCGCCTCAGGAACATAGCGGCGATGGCGGACCAGCCTGCGGTCGCGGACATGCTTGACGATCCGTGGCTCATCCGCAGGACCAGCCGAGACGTGCTCGTTGAAGACAATCGCTTCCGCGAACTCGATCACCCCAAGCAGGAGGCCATGCGGCGCCTCTGGTCGACGCTTCCGCTGTTTGCCGTCGTGGGGCCGCCGGGTGTCGGCAAGACGCGCCTCGCCCGGGAGGTCGTGGTCCGGCGCTTCGAGGACGAGCCTTCCGCCCGCCTACTGCTCACCGCGCAGGGACACCACGCCCTCGATCATCTGCAGGACGAGGTGGCCGAGGCGCTCGCCGCCATCGACCGCCCGGACGTGCTGATCGTCCGTACGACGGCGGAGCGCAGGTCATCCGAAACCGACGGCTCCCGTCCTCAGGACGGCGACGAGCCGGAATACGACGCCACCCGGGCCAAGGTGACGGAGATGCTGACGACGCTGTCCGCCAGCGCTTTGGCCGCGAGCCTCCCGCCACCGGTCCGCGTGCGCCTGGCCGCCCACGCCAAGAGCGCGGCCGTCGAGGATCGTGATCCCGAGATGCGACGCTCCTACCAGGCGTCCGCCAACCTCCTGCTGGACGCCGCCAACGTGGTCGTGTCCACCACCAACTCCGCGGCGATCGGCCGCATGGTGAGCGAGCGCGCCACCTTCGACCTCGTCATCGTCGAAGAGGCCGCGAAGGCGACCGGGCCCGAGCTGGTCGGCGCCCTGGGCCTTTCCGGACGGCAGTTGCTGATCGGGGACCATCGTCAGTTGCCGCCCTTCGACGCCGATCGGATGGAGAAGATACTCTCGAACGACGAGCTGGTCCGGAAGGTCATCGACGGCGCCCCGGACGTGATCGGCAGCTTCTTCGCGGACGGGGAGCTGGCCGACCTTCAAGAGGCCGTTCGCGACGCTGCATCGTTCGAGAAGTTGAAGGGGTTGGCGGCCCGCATGGTCCAGCCGTTCAGGGCCATTGTGGAAGGGGACGAGCAGCGTGCTGTTCCGGGAGGTCCGTCGCGCAGGCTGTCGGCCGTTCTGACAGAGCAGCGGAGAATGCATCCAGCCATCTCCGAGATCGTTTCGAAGTCGTTCTACAGAGGCAAACTCACCACCTCTGCGGGGACGGCAGCGGAGTCGCCCGTCGAGTGCCTGGCCCCGCTTCCGGCTTCTCCCATAGTCGTGGTCGACTTCGAGCATGTGAGCCGCACCGGGCGGTCGACGCCGGCGGAGTTCCGCGTCCGAGGCTTCCACAACCCCGGAGAAGTCCGCGCCGTCATGGGGATTCTGCGGCTTCTGCGAGCCTCGCCGGGGGGGCCTCCGCCGACCGTCGCGGTCCTTTCGCCATACCGGGAGCAAGTGAGCCGCCTCCGCGAGCGCTTCGACGCGATGCGGGGACAGGGACTCTTGCCGAACTTCGAGCAGTTCAGCCCCGTTCGCGAGGCTGTCGGTTTCGTCGGGACCGTCGACTCGTTCCAAGGCTCGGAGGCGGACGTCGTCGTCGTCTCCATGGTCCGGAACAACTCGAGGACGGGGCGTTCGGGTCTGGGTTTTCTCTCTGACCCGCGGCGGATGAACGTGCTGCTCAGCCGGGCCAAATCCAAACTCATTCTGGTGGGCAGCATGCGGTTCCTCCGCGAGGCCGTACGCGGGGTCGATCCCGGCGGCGAGAAGGATGACCTTCGCTTTCTGACGACGATGCTAGAGGTTATCGAGCGCCTGATGAAACAGCATTCCGGTGACGGAACCCCGCTCGCGACGGTCATCCGACCCTCAATTTTGGGAACCGACGTATGAGGCCGCCCGTCATCGTCGCAGTGCCGATGAGTGTGATCCATTGCCGGGCGTGGATCGATCACTCCCGGAGCTGGAGCATCGTCGACGAGGCCGTGCTCCTCGCGCTGGCGCTCAAGAAGAGCAGTGATACCGTCGCGGCGCTGGTTCTTTCGTCCGGTTTGCACCATCAGGTGGTGGTGGCTTCGCTGGCAAGGCTGATGCGGTTCCGCCTCGTCGAGATATCGACGAGCGGCAGAAGCGCCGCGTTCGTCGCAAGCACGGTCGGATCCTCGCTGGCCCTTGGCGGCAATCCTCTTCCGCATTTTCCCCAGGAGGTTCTGCAGAGGTTCAGCTTCGGCGTCGAGCACGTGACGGGCTCCTGCTTCGCCGCGCATAATAACGCAAGGATCGTCTCGCCAGGCCATTTGGAAGACGACATACGTCAGGGAGCCGACGTACGGTTTCTGAGTGCAGCCGAAGCCGATGCCGCCGGCATCCCGGAGGCCAGCATCGCGCGCCTATATGAATTGATCGAACGTGGCGGCGACCGACGCCTCCTTCGGCTCGCAACCCGAGAGACCGTTGTTCTTCGAAATCGATACATGCGCTTGAGGGTGGCGGGCGGGGCGGTTCGCAATTTCCCCGAAGGGGCAACCGAGAGGCTCCGACATGCAGTTCTCGCGAGCGCGGGCGTCGTGGCGGGGAGAGACGTGCCTGTTGCGCTAAGTCATGCGGGGGAGGAGGTCCGCGGTGGCCACGTTCCTGTGCGATGTCACTTCGACCCTACAGACGTCGTCATAGGGGGTAGCGCCCAGAGCGCCCTGCTAACATCCATCGTGGAGAAGGCAAGGTCTAGGCTGGTGATCCACTCGACGTTTTTGGACGCTGAGCGCTTCCAGGAGATGGCCAACCTCCTCAGGAGCGCTGTGGTGAGGGGCGTAAGCATCGACCTATTATGGGGCACAGGGGAAACCGCCGACAACCACGCTCGGAATGCCGCGCAGGCCGAAAAAATTTCCGATATCGTCAGAGCTGACGCTACCATGCGGGGCCGCGTCAGCATGCACATGAGGACAACCGGCTCGCACGCCAAGATCCTGCTCGCGGACGGCGACGGCGGGAGCTGGCTGGCGGTCGTGAGCTCCTGCAATTGGCTGTCGACGAAGTTCGGGCCTGCCGAGCTTTCGGTTGTCCTGCGCCACCCTATGGCAGTGGCCGATGCCGTCGACCTTGTGCGGGGACTGGTGGGTCGTCGCCCCTTGGCCGACGGCCTCGCCGACGAGCTTCGCATCCAGGTCAACGACCTCCGTCGGCACGGACGCGACGACCCCGACGGCTCGGGCTCAGCGGTCGTGACCCTCATCGTGGGACAGGCACACGACGCGGCGATGCGGGTGGCCAGCCACCAAGCGGCCCGACGACTCCTGATCGGCAGCGCCATGCTGGGATCGACTGCTTGGACAGGCGCGCTCATTCCCGGGGAGTTTGCCGCAGAGCGCGATGGCGTATCCGTAACCATACTGTACACACGCCTGACCGGGCCTATGAAGAAACGCCATGCAAGGGACCTCGAGCAAGAGGCTGCCGCCATTGGCATCCGCCTGCTGAGGACGGACAATGTTCCTCTACACGGCAAGTTCGTGCTCTGGGACAACGACGATGTGATCGTGACCAGCTTGAACTGGGCCTCGGCCTCCAGCGACGACGAATTCCCGGCGAGCGAAATAGGCGTGCACGTGAAATGCCCCGGTCTGGCGGCCAGTGTTATGGAGCAGCTTGAGCGGGTATTTCCGGAGATTCTTTCGCCCGTATCATATTAATCAGTCCATAAATATGTTCATATTCAAGCAGCGTATCGCAGCGATGGCTTTTGGAAGAAAGAACAGATTTTCTCTGGCTTCCTTTGCAGGCTCCGCAAGGAGGAGACAACCTTGGTCTTGAAATCGGTGCTGTCCGTCACGACCATGCGGCCGACGGTGTCGGCCTTCAAATGCTTCCATACCAGTTCATCCGGATTACGATCGGGCGAGTATGGTGTCAGGAAGAACAACCTCAGCTTGCCAGCGAGAGACTCCACGAAGGCTTTGGTCTGTTTCGCCCGGTGCGCCGGGCCGCGATCGACGATCAGGAAAATCTTGCGCGTTTCGCCGACCAGCAATCGTTTGAGGAATTCGATGAAGACATTGGCATTTACCCCGCCTGTCGCCTTGACCATGAATCGCATCCGGCCTTTCGCTGTGATCGCGGAAATCAGGCTCATGGCATAACGAGCCCCCGTGGTCGAGACGATCGGGGTCTCACCTTTTTTGCCCCAGGTGCGTCCGGCGTGATGATCGGAGCGGATGTGAGCCGCATCGCCAAAATAGATGTCGGCTCCTTGCCTCTTAGCTATTTTCCTGATCTTAGGATATTCCGTCTTCAACCATTTCCCGACCAGTGTGTCATCGCGCTCGCAGGCCCGGTACAGCGGCTTTTGCGGGGTAATGCCAAGCTGTGCCAACAGGCGGCCCACTGAGTTCCTGGCCAGACGGATGCCGTATTTTCGCGCGATCAGTTCCGCCACCATCTGGCCTCAACTAATGAAACGCCCACGTGGTACGCATAAGCGGACAGAAAGTGAACGTTATGCGGCCTTGGCGACGACTTCTGGCGCTGGCCTGAGCGGGATCAATCCGTCATTATTTTGCGTCATCGG
>JAKCCX010000037.1 GCA_021838715.1 Pseudomonadota bacterium
ACACCGCCGGCAGCGGCTATCAGCAGGTCGACCTCACGCAGGCGTATGGGCAGTATGCGCACGGCCCGGTGACGGTGATGGCGGGCAAGTTCACCGCCATTCCGGGGATGGAGGTGATCTGGCAACCCTCCAACGCCAACACCAGCCGCTCGCTCCTGTACACCTCGGAGCCGTTCACGGAAACCGGCGTGCGCGTGAACTACGCGCTCAACGACAGCGTCACGCTGATCGGCGGCGTCATCAACGGCTGGGATCAGGTCTCGGGCGGCGCCAACGGCGGCAAGACGGTCGAGCTGGCGGCCACGGTCGCGCCGCTCAAATCGCTGAACTTCACGATCTCGGACTACAACGGCAAGATGAATTCCGCGGTCGGCGGCTTCGCCGGCACGACGGCCACCATCGGCGGCGTCACCAATGTCGTGCCGACGGGCGATCGGAATCTGCTCAACCTGGTGGTGAACTACACGCCGATCGATCCGCTGACCCTGGGCCTCGACTACGTGAACGTGAGCCAGAAGAACTTCGGGCAACTGCTGCCCGGTTCGGTCGTCGGCAGTCCCATCTACGGCAATCCGATCACGGCGAAGTACGACGGCTATGCGCTGTACGCGACCTACATGTTCACGCCGAAGTGGCGGCTGGCGCTGCGCGCGGAAAACCTCAACGACCAGAACGGCTTCCACTTCGGCACGGCGGACACGACGTACCGGGAGGCCACGGCCACCTTGTCCTGGCTGGAGTCCGACAGCTTCGAACTGCGCGGCGAAATTCGCGGGGATCATGCGAGCAACCCCGTCTTCACGGTTGCATCCGGATCCGCGTTGAGCAAGACCCTGACGACGTATGCCGTCGAGGGCCTCTACAAGTTCTGACCGGCCATTCGCGCGCTCCGGCGTGGAAGGCGGAGGGTTTGGTGGAAGCGGTTATGGATGGAATCGGAAAAAGGGATTTCTTATGACTCGGAAGACGTTTTCCCTGTTCGAGCGCGAACTCGTCGGCCCGGCGGTCGTCGAGGCGTTCCGCAAGCTCGACCCCCGGGTGCAGTGGCGCAACCCGGTCATGTTCGTGGTGTACGTCGGATGCTTTCTGACCACCGCGATTGCGGTCCAGGCGCTCGGCGGCCGTGGCGAAGCGCATGCGGGGTCTCCGCTCGCGATTGCGCTATGGCTCTGGTTCACCGTGTTGTTCGCCAATTTTGCCGAGGCGCTCGCGGAAGGCCGAAGCAAGGCCCAGGCCGCATCGCTGCGCGGGGTGAAGCGGGACACGCAGGCGAAGAAGCTCGACGAACCGCGGTACGGCGCTTCCTGGCGGGCGGCGTCGGCAAGCATCCTTCGCCGCGGTGATACGGTGCTGGTCGAGGCCGGCGACGTCGTGCCGGCCGACGGCGAGGTGATCGAAGGGGTGGCGTCGGTCGACGAAAGCGCGATCACCGGGGAATCCGCTCCCGTGATCCGCGAATCGGGTGGCGATTTCTCCTCGGTGACGGGTGGTACCCGCGTGCTTTCCGACTGGATCGTGGTCCGGGTGACGGCCAACCCCGGCGAGGCGTTTCTCGACCGGATGATCGCGATGGTGGAGGGCGCGAGGCGGCAGAAGACGCCCAACGAGATCGCCCTCACGATCCTGCTCATTGCACTCACCATCGTGTTCCTCGCCGTGACGGCAACCTTGCTGCCCTACTCGAAGTTCAGCGTCGTCGCGTCCGGAGCCGGATCGCCCGTCACGATCACCGTCCTGGTGGCGCTGCTCGTCTGCCTGATTCCGACGACCATCGCCGGGCTGCTTTCGGCGATCGGCGTCGCGGGGATGAGCCGCATGATGCAGGCCAACGTGATCGCCACGTCCGGCCGCGCGGTGGAGGCGGCGGGCGACGTCGACGTGCTGCTGCTCGACAAGACCGGGACGATCACGCTGGGCAACCGGTCGGCGGCCGCCTTCCTGCCCGTTCCGGGGGTGACGGAAGCGGATCTGGCCGACGCCGCGCAACTGGCCTCCCTGGCCGATGAGACGCCCGAAGGCCGCAGCATCGTGGTATTGGCGAAGGAGCGGTTTCGGCTGCGCGAGCGCGACATTCATGCGCTGGGCGCGCAATTCGTTCCGTTCTCCGCGCACACGCGGATGAGCGGCGTCGATCTGGGAGGGCGCGCGATCCGCAAAGGCGCGGCGGATGCGATCCGCAAGTCGGTGGATTCGCAGGGGGGGACGTTCCCCCAGGCGCTCGACCACCTGATCGATACGGTTGCGCGCCGCGGGTCGACGCCCCTGGTCGTCGCCGACGGGGCGCGTGCGCTCGGCGTGGTGGAACTCAAGGACATCGTCAAGGGCGGGATCAAGGAACGGTTCGCGGAACTGCGCCGCATGGGCATCAAGACCGTGATGATCACCGGCGACAACCGGGTCACCGCCGCGGCCATCGCCGCCGAAGCCGGCGTCGACGATTTCCTTGCCGAAGCCACGCCGGAGGCGAAGCTCGCGCTGATCCGCGAACACCAGGCACAGGGAAAGCTGGTGGCGATGACCGGCGACGGCACCAACGACGCGCCGGCTCTGGCGCAGGCCGACGTCGCCGTCGCCATGAACAGCGGCACGCAGGCCGCCAAGGAGGCCGGCAACATGGTGGACCTGGATTCCAACCCGACCAAGCTCATCGAGATCGTCGAGACCGGCAAGCAGATGCTCATGACCCGTGGCGCGCTCACGACGTTCAGCATCGCCAACGACGTCGCGAAGTATTTCGCGATCATCCCGGCGGCCTTCGTCACGACCTACCCGCAACTCTCCGCGCTCAACGTCATGCATCTGGCGACGCCGGCCTCCGCCGTGCTGTCGGCCGTGATCTTCAATGCGCTGATCATCGTCTTTCTGATTCCGCTCGCGCTCAAAGGGGTCCGCTATCGCCCGCTCGGCGCCGCCACCGTGCTGCGGCGCAATCTCCTGGTGTATGGCCTGGGAGGTCTCGCCGTGCCGTTCCTCGGTATCAAGCTCATCGACCTGGCCCTGTCCGCAGCGGGCTTGGCCTGAACAGGAGTTGCCATGAAGACCATCGTTCGTCCGGCCCTGTCCCTGTTTCTCGCGCTTTCCGTAGTCACCGGCGTGCTCTATCCCCTGGCCGTGACCGGCGTCGGGCAGGCGATCTTCCCGCGGCAGGCCGCCGGCAGCCTGATCGCGCGCGGCGGCAGGGTGATCGGTTCCTCCTTGATCGGACAGAACTTCGACGCCCCCAAATACTTCTGGGGACGGCCCTCGGCGACGAGTCCGCAGCCGTACAACGGTCTGGCATCCGGCGGGTCGAATCTGGGGCCGGAAAATCCGGCCCTGATCGACGCCGTCAAGGCGCGCATCGCTGCCTTGCGGCAGGCGGACCCGGGCAACGAGCTGCCGATCCCGGTCGACCTCGTCACCGCCTCGGCCAGCGGCCTGGATCCCGACATCAGTCCGGCGGCCGCCCGCTATCAGGTGGCGCGGGTGGCGCGCGCGCGCGGACTCTCCACGGCGCAGGTGCAGGCCTTGGTCGATGCCCACACCGTCGGGCGGCAGTGGGGCGTATTCGGCGAGCCGCGGGTCAACGTGCTCGGCTTGAATCTGGCCCTTGATGCCATCGCGAAATGAGGTGGCGCGAAAGTCGTCCCCGGCCTCGAGATCATCGGATTGCCAGAATGAGTGCGATCGTGCAGATCGCGCTCAGCCGATCCGGACCTGCGGCGCCCTTCTCCGCAGCAGGAAGGTGAGTGCCGGCGGTGCGATGAGCGTGGTCAGGATGACCATGACGACGATGACCGAGAACAGGGTATCACTCACCACGCCAAGCTGCTTTCCGGCGCTCGCGAAGATCAGGCCGACCTCGCCGCGCGGTACCATGCCCCAGCCGACCACCCAGCCGTTTGCAATCCCCCGCACGGTGACGCCCGTCACCAGTTTTCCTGCCACCGCCGCGGCCGTCACGCCGAGCGCAGCGGCGACGACCATGGGGTGGCTCAGCGCCGACAGGTCGACCTGCATCCCCGTCAGCACGAAAAAGACGGGCACGAAAAGGTAGCCGATCGGCTCGAGCATGTGCTCGTGCTGCTGTCGGGTGTGGTGGACCAGCGCTTCCCGCAATGGATCGACAAGGGAACCGGCAGTCTCGGCCGTCTCCGGTGGCAGCAGTGATTCCACTTCCCGCACGATCTTTGGCGTTTCGAATGATTTCAGGAACATCGGCTCGAACAGGAGGCCGGCCGCAAACGCGCCGATGATCGGCGCAAGCCCGGCAAGATGAGCGAGCCACGACAGGAACAGGCCCGTGGCCAGCACCTGCGCAAACAACATGCTATGGCCCTTGTCGAGTCGGGCCAGCCAGCGGCTGGAATGGGGTACGAGAGTCCGGCCCAGGACGATGGAACCGACGAGGAAGACGGTTGCTCTGAGAGTGAGTCCGCCGACTTCCCCCAGACTGACCGAGCCGGCTTGCACCAGTTCGCTGACGACCGCCAGGATCACCAGTCCCAGCACGTCGTCGATGACCGCGGCGCCGAGTACGATCCGCGCCGCGAGCGTGTCGATCTGGCCAAGGTCGCGGAATACCCGTCCGGTGATGCCCACCGACGTGGCGGCCAGTGCGGCGCCGAGGAAGAGATGGGCGTTCATTGCCAGACCTGGCAGCAGCCACGGCCCGGCGACGAAGGTGCCCAGGAGAAATGGCGTGATGACGCCGACTACGCCGACGATGGCCGATCGTCCGCCGACCTTCAGCAGATCGGCCAGGCGCGTCTCGAGGCCGATCTGCAACATGAGGACGATGACGCCCAATTCGGCCAGGAAGCCGATGACGGGATCCTGGGCGACGCCATCGAAAAATCGGATCCCGAGCAGAGGGAGATTCCCGAGCGCGACCCCCAGCAGCAGTTCGCCGAGTACGGTAGGGAATCCGATGCGCTCCGCAAGCGGCGCGAACAAGCGCGCAGACATCAGGATGATCGCCAGCCAGAGCAGATTCTGAGTCGCCGCGGCCCCATCCGCCGCCAAGGCGATCCCCGGGGATAGCAGTATCAGGGCGACAGCCGCGAACACTTTGCCACGTCGCATCACGGGACTTCCCATCACATGCCCATGGCCTGAAGCCGTCGCCGCACGGCCTTTTCCGCCTCCACCGCGAGGAATTTACCGACTCCCAACGCGAGAATGGCGATCCAGGAAACGGCGTCGAGTGCCACCGTCTGGAACAGCCGCTGCATTGGCGGAAAATACGTGAACAAAAGTTGCATGACAATCAGAATGAGGCTCATCGAGAGGGCCGCCGGATTGCCGGTGACGACGTCGCGGGTGAATGCGTGCGCAGTGAAGCGGCGGACATTGAACAGGTATACCAGTTCACCAACGACCAGCATGTTGGCCGCCGCCGTGCGTGCCGTGTCGATGCCGCTGCCGCGCAGGAGCTCCCATTCGAATATGGCGAACGTCGCGCCGATCATCAGCAAGGTGACATAGACGATGCGGACGGCCAATGCGCGCGTGATCAGGGGCCGCGAGGGAGGGCGCGGCGGCCTGTTCATGACTCCCGGTTCGGCCGGCTCGAAGGCCAGTGCCAGCGCCAGCGTTACCGCGGTGATCGTGTTGACCCATAGTATCTGGCCGGCGGTGACCGGTAGCGCATACCCCGCAAAAACCGCCAGCAGGATGACGCCGGCCTCGCCACCGTTGGTGGGCAGAATGAACAGTAGCGACTTCTCGATATTGTCGAACACTACGCGCCCCTCCCGCACGGCATGCACAATGGTGGCGAAATTATCATCGGTAAGCACCAGATCGGCGGCTTCCCGGGCGGCGTCGGTGCCTTTATGCCCCATCGCCACACCGATGTCCGCGGCTTTGAGCGCCGGCGCGTCATTGACCCCGTCGCCGGTCATCGCAACGAGTTCGCCCCGGGCCTGCAGAGCCGCCACGAGGCGCAGCTTGTGTTCCGGGCTGGCCCGAGCGAACACGTCCGTTTCGAGCGTGGCGCGCCCAAGGGATTCGGCGTCCATCGTTTGCATGGCATCCCCGGTCAAGGTGCGGCCGGCGAGTCCAAGCTGTCGGCCGATGGCCGCCGCGGTGACGGCGTGGTCGCCGGTAACCATCTTCACGCGCAGGCCGGCACGCCGACAATCGGCTACCGCCGCAATGACCTCGCTTCGGGGCGGATCGATAAGGCCGGCGAGCCCGAGCAGGGTGAAGCGCGGGTACAGGTCGCCCATGGAGATTGCCGTCGTCCCGACCGGCATCTCGCATTGCGCCAGCGCCAATACACGAAGCCCGGCGTCGGCGGAATCTTCCATGCGCGCCATCCAGGCAGCGTGATCGAGCACCGTGCCGGCGCCGTCCCGGACACACAGCGCCAGCACGCGCTCGGGGGCGCCTTTGAGGAAGGCGAAGACCCGTCCGGCGGGATCATGATGCAGCGTGACCATGAATCGGTGTTCCGAGTCGAACGGAATTTCATCGATTCGGGGCATCGCAGCGGCGACTTCGACGACGTTCAGGCCCGCCTTGCGGGCGAGGGTCAGCAAAGCTCCTTCGGTTGGATCTCCGACCAGCTGCCAGCCGCTTGCGGCATTCCCGTGGAGATGGGCATCGTTGCACAGGGCCGCGCAGCGGGAGAGATCCTGCAGTTCCCCGTCCGACTTCGCTGCGATTTCGCGTCCGCGCGCCTGGAATCGACCTTCCGGCGCATAGCCCACGCCCTCCACATTCAGCGTTCGGCTGGGAAGCGCTACCCGTGCCACCGTCATTTCATTCCTGGTAAGGGTACCCGTCTTGTCCGAGCAGATCACCGTGACGGAGCCCAAGGATTCCACGGCGGGCAACCGGCGGACGATCGCATGGTTGCGTGCCATGACGCGGGTTCCGATGGCGAGGACGATGGTCACGATGGCCGGCAAACCTTCCGGGATGGCCGCCACCGCCAGGCCCACGACGGCCAGCGTGATCTCGAGCGCCGACATCCGGCGTACGACATACCCATAAAAAAATGCGGCCGATCCCGCTGCGAGGATGAGCATCGTGATCTGACGAGCAAATTGGTCGAGGCGGCGGGTGAGCGGCGTGTCCGGGGTTCGGACTTCGCCGGCCAGGGAGCCGATTCGTCCGACCTCCGTTCCTTCTCCGGTCGCGACCACCAGTCCGTGCCCTTGGCCGGTGCTGACCACCGTGCCGGAGTACGCCATGCAGGTTCGATCCCCGATGGCCGCATCGCGGGCCACCGCCCCGGTATCTTTTTCCACCAGGTTCGATTCCCCGGTGATCGCCGCTTCGTTGACGCGCAGATTCTTGGCCCGCAGGAGACGCAGGTCGGCGGGAACGCGGGCTCCCGGTTCCAGCAACACGATATCGCCCGGCACCAGGAATCGGGCCTCGATCTCCTGTCGCAGGCCGGCGCGCAGCACGATTGCGCGGTTGGGGAGCAATCCGCGTACGGCGTTCAACGCCTTTTCCGCCTTCCCCTCCTGCACGAAGCCAATGAGGGCGTTGACGAGCACGACGACAAGGATGACCCCGGCGTCGACGTAATCCTTCAGTCGGAACGTGACTGCTCCGGAACCCAGCAGCACATAGATCAACGGGTTCCGGAATTGCCGGATGAGACGTCGCCCAAGGCCGCTTCGGCCTCGCTCCCGCAGGAGGTTGGAGCCATAACGTCCGAGCCGCTGCGTGGCCTCCTGGGGGTCCAGGCCGGTACGGGCGGATGCCGCCAGGATTTGCAGGCAGTGATCCGCCGGCTGAGCATGCCAGGCGGGTGGAGTGGCGGAGTCTGGCGGTCGCATCCGTACCATGACATTTCCCTTGCAGCCATGCCGAACCTGGTTTCGGATGCCGTCCGATGCCGTCCTTGTCACGGAACGCTTCGACGGGTCTCGTGCGCACGACTCCCGGTTCCATGATGTCGCTGCAGCGCGATTTCGCGTCTGTCGAGCCTAAGCCAGCGGCGGACCGGATCGCCATCGGGATGATCAATCCGGAACGGGATTTCCGGTCCCGCAGCCCGAAATCCACGCGGCCGTCGGAAGGGGAATCGCGACGGTTTCGACGCCGTGGTCCATCAGGGCGCGGCGTCGTACTCCCGCAGCCACGCCACCAGCCGGGGCAGGCCGGTTTCGATCCCGGTCGTCGGCCGCCAGCCCAGATCCCGGCTGGTCGCGTCGATGTCGGCGGCGGTGGAGCGCACGTCCCCGGCCTGCATGGGGCGCAGGATGCGCTGGGCGGGTTTGCCGACGGCCTGTTCGAGGATCTCGATGAAGCGCAGGAGTTCCTCGGGGTGGTTGTTCCCCAGGTTGTAGACCCGATGGGGAACGTCGCCGAAGCGGGTGGTTTCGTCGAGCGCCCGGAGCGTGCCGTCGACGATGTCGTCGATGTAGGTGAAGTCCCGGCGCATGTCGCCATGGCCGTAGACCTCGATGGGTTTGCCGGCGAAGATCGCCCGGGCGAACTTGAGCGGCGCCATGTCGGGACGCCCCCAGGGGCCGTAGACCGTGAAATAGCGCAGGCCGGTGAGCCGCAGGCCGAACTGCACGGCGTAGACGTAGGCGATCAGCTCGTTGGCGCGCTTGGTCGCGGCGTAGAGGCTGATCGGGTGGTTGACCGGGTCGTCGATCGAAAACGGCTGCTTGGTGTTGGCGCCGTAGACGCTGGACGACGACGCGTAGACGAAATGGGCCACGTTGCCCGCCGCCCGCGCGGCTTCGAGCAGGGTCACGAACCCCGTCAGGTTGCTGTCGACGTAGGCCTGCGGGTTCTCGAAGGAGTAGCGCACGCCCGCCTGGGCGGCGAGATGCACGATGCGTCCGGGCCGCCGGTCCGCCAGCAGCGCGCCGACGGCGGCGCGGTCGGCGATGTCGAGTTCGGCCAGTTCGAAGGCCGATTCCCGGAAGTGCGGGGAGCGCCGGATCCGCTCGATCCGGTCGCGTTTGAGCCGGGGGTCGTAGTAGGCATTGAAGTTGTCGATGCCCAGCACGCGCTCGCCGCGCGCCAGCAAGGCTTCGCAGACCGCCGCGCCGATGAACCCGGCACAGCCGGTGACCAGCACGGTGTCGGAACCTGCCGCATCCTCCTTGCTGCGAGGACCGGCATCTTCTTTTCCCCTCTCCCCCCCGTGGGGGGAGAGGGCAGGGTGAGGGGGGGCGTCATCCATCAAACGTCGCTCCGCCCGATGCCGACGTATTGCAACCCCGCCGCGGCGACGGCACGGGGATCGTAGAGGTTGCGGCCGTCGGCAAGGAGGCGTGCCCTCAACTGCGCGGCGAGCTGCGCGAAGTCCGGGCTGCGGAACTCCAGCCATTCGGTGACCACGGCGAGGGCGTCGGCGCCATCGCAGGCCGCCGAGGCGCTGTCGCAGAAGACGATCCGGCGCGCTTCTTCGGCCAGGGCGGCGCGCGCCGTGGACTGCGCCTGCGGGTCGTAGGCGCGGATCGTTGCGCCCGCCGCGATCGCGTCGCGGATGAACACCAGGCTCGACGCCTCGCGCACGTCGTCGGTGTTCGGCTTGAACGCCAGTCCCCAGACGGCGATCACCTTGCCGCGCAGGTCCCCGCCCAGCGCCGCGCGCAGCTTCGTGGCGAGCACATGCTTCTGCTCCTCGTTGACCTCATGCACCGCCGAGAGCAGGCGCGCCGAGACGACGTTCTCCCGCGCCATCGCCAGCAGCGCCCGCACGTCCTTGGGGAAACAGGAGCCGCCGTAGCCTGCGCCGGCATAGAGAAAGCTCGGACCGATGCGCGGATCCGCGCCGATGGCATGGCGGACCTTTTCGATGTCGGCGCCCAGTTTTTCCGCCAGCCGGGCCAGCTCGTTCATGAACGAGATACGGGTGGCCAGCATCGCGTTGGCGGCATACTTGGCCATCTCCGACGAGTGCGGATCCAGCACGATCAGCCGGTCGTGGTTGCGGTTGAACGGCGCATAGAGCGCGGTGAGGGTGGCGATCGCATCGGTGTCCTCGGTGCCGATGACGATGCGGTCGGGGTGCATGAAATCGGGCACCGCCGCCCCTTCCTTCAGGAACTCGGGGTTGGATGCGACCGTGAAGGCGATGTCGACGCCGCGGTGCGCCAGCTCTTCGCAGATCGCGTTCGACACCAGCCGGTGCGTGCCGACCGGGACTGTGGATTTGACGACGACCAGCACCTTGCGACCCGGAATGGGCGCAAGCCGACGTCCCAGTTCGCGCGCGGCGTTTTCGACGTGGCGCACGTCGGCCGAGCCGTCTTCGTCGGTGGGGGTGCCGACGGCGATGAAAAAGAGGTCGCAACCGTGCACGGCCTCGTCGTAATCGCACGAGAACGTGAGCCGCCCGGCGGCGCGGTTGCGGGCGACGACGACGTCCAGTCCCGGTTCGTGGATGGGAATCTCCCCGGCGTTGAGCCGGTCGACCTTGCCCTGGTCGACGTCGATGCAGAGCACCGAGTTGCCGACATCGGCCAGGCACGCCCCCGTCACCAGGCCGACGTATCCCGTTCCGATCATTGTCAGTCGCATAGAATGCCCCCTTGGACGAACCAGCAATTGTACGCAACGAGATAACGTGAGTATCGCAATATCGGTGGTGATTCCCGTCTACAACGAGGCGGAAAACGTGCGCGAACTCGTCGACCGGGTCGGCGCGGCGCTTGTCCCGACCGGGCGGTCTTTCGAGCTGGTGATCGTCGACGACGGCTCGAAGGATGGAACGCGGGCGATCCTGCAGTCGCTGGCGGCGGAGCGCGACTGGCTGCGTCCGCTCGCGCTCATCCGCAATTACGGCCAGTCGACCGCCCTGCAGGCGGGGTTCGACCATTCCCGCGGCGAGTTCATCGTGACGCTCGACGGCGACCTGCAGAACGATCCGGTCGAGATCCCGCGGCTGGTGGAGATGCTCGAGCGGGATCCCGACATCGACGTGGTGTCGGGATGGCGCAAGGATCGGCAGGACCGGACGGTCTCGCGCAAGATTCCGTCGATGATCGCCAACCGGCTGATCTCGGCGGTGACGGGCGTGCACCTGCACGACAACGGCTGCGCGCTCAAGGCCTACCGGCGTCCGATCATCGAGAACCTGCGGCTCTATGGCGAGATGCACCGCTTCATCGCGGCGCTGGCGGTGGAGGCCGGGGCGCGCCTGGTCGAGGTGCCGGTGCTGCACCATCCCCGCACCCGCGGACAGTCCAAGTACGGCATCGATCGGGTGTTTCGCGTCCTGCTCGACCTGTTGTGGGTCAAGTTTTCCATGCGCTTCCTGCACCGGCCGCTGCATGCGTTCGGGGCCGTGGGGTTCGTCTTCATGGGGGTGGGCGGCATCGCCCTGACGTACCTGGCGGTGCTCAAGCTCGGATTCGACCAGAACATCGGCGGCCGGCCGCTGCTGATTCTCGGCGTCCTGCTGACGCTGATCGGCGTCCAGTTGCTGGCCGCCGGGGTCCTGGGCGAACTCCTGACGCGCGTCTATCACGAGCCGCAGGGGCGCCGGCAGTACGTGCTGCGGCGATGAGGGCGGCCGCCCGATTCGTCCTGCGTCTTGCCGCCGCATTCGCCTTGATGGCGGCGGCGGTGTGGATGGTGGGCCTGGACCGGATTCGCAGCCAGATCGAACACGCCGACCTGCGGTGGTTCGCCGCGGCGGTGGTGGTGATGGCGGTCTCGCAGGTCGTTTCGGTGCTGCGGTGGGAGACGATCGCGCGGATTTTCGGTCTGCGCGTCCGGACCGGGGCGATGGCCGTTGCCTATGCGCAGGGCATGACGCTCAACGTGCTGCTGCCCGGGGCGACGCTGGGCGGCGACGCATTGCGCAGCGTGCGCCTGCAGCAGTTGGGCAATCCGCTGGGAGTGTCGGCGCTCAGCGTGCTGCTCGATCGCCTGAGCGGGCTGTGGATCCTCTGCGCGCTGTCGCTGCTGACCGGCCTTGGCCTCTTCCTGCTGGCGGGGTTCCCGGCCGCGCATTCCGTGGCCGGGCCGGCGCATCCGCCGGGGCCGCCGTGGCTGGCGCAGCATGCTGCGACCTTCTTCGGAATCTACCTGCTGGGGCTGGTCGTCGTCTGTGCGCTGCCCTGGCTGCCCTTGCGGCCGCGCCCCGTCCCGTCCGCCGCGGATCACCCGCTACCCCTGGTGCGGGCCGCCGTGCGCATCTGGAACCGGGTTTCGGAGCTGCATGAACTGGCGCTGTCGCAGCGCGGCGCGCTGGGCCGGTCGATCTGGAGTTCGGCGGCGGTGCAGGTTCTGTGCGCGGTGACGCTGTGGCTCTGTACGCGCGCGGTGGGCGGACAGGCCGCCTACTGGCAGGTGCAGGCGGTTGCCGCGCCGATTTTCGTCGCGGGTGCGCTGCCGGTGAGCTATGGCGGGTTCGGCGCGCGCGAGATGGCGGCGCTGGCGGCGTTTCCGCTGGTCGGGCTCGGCGCCGATCTGGGCTTGACGGCGAGCGTGCTGTACGGTTTCGTATCGGTGGTGCTGGGTTTGCTGGCCGCGCCGGCGTTTGCGATCGGACGGTACAGGGCGGATGGATAGGCTTGCGGCGGAGGAGGATGCCATGCAGATCGTCGTGACCGGTGCGAGCAGCCCCTTGGGCCAATCCCTGCTGCGGGGCCTCGCCGCCAAAGGATCCCTGTCGGGCGCCGACGGCCCGGCTCCCATCCGCCGCATCCTGGCCGTCGACCGCGCGCAGGGGCCGGCGCTGTTTCTCGACGACCGCATCGAATACGTGCGCGGCGCCTTCGAACAACCGCGGTTCCTGGCGCGCATGATGGGTACGACGACGGACGGCATTTTCCATCTGGCGGCCCTCGACCCCGGGCCGGAGGACGGGGAGGATCCGGCGGCCGATCTGGACTCCGATCTCACGCAGACCTGGGACGGAACGCGGGCCCTCCTCGATGCCTGCCGTTTTCAGGCCGCGCAGCCGAAAGTCGTCATCGCAAGCACGGTCGAGGCGGCCGGGGAGTCCGGGTGCGAGGCGCCGCGATCCCGGGCCGGCGCCCTGGCGGCGATGTGCGAGTTGCTGATCGCGGAAGGCGCGCGCCGCCGCATCGTGCAGTCGCGCTGCGTGCGCCTGGCGGAGCTGGTCGACGAATCGGCGATCGGGGACGCCGTCGCCGGCCTGATCAGCGCGTACGAAACGATGCGTTGATTTCGACCAGCGCCGGGCCGCGGCGCGTGCGGGCGTGGGTCAGCGCGTCGGCGAGCGCGGCCGGAAAATCATTGGCGTCGGTGACCCGCGTTCCCCATCCGCCGTGGGCGCCGATCAGGGCGACCGGGTCCGGGCCGTCGAGCCGCGCGCCGGACGGCGCGGGTTTCTCTTCGGCGTCGGGCCGGTCGTGGAACACCACGAAGAGCACTCCGGCCCCGTGCTCCATCGCCGTCGCGAGTTCGGGCGCACCGGCGGTCAGGTCGTCGCCGCGGCAGACGCAGACCACGGTCTTGTCCGGCGCGATGATCTTGGCGGCAACCGCCGCCGCCACGGCGGATCCGGGGCAGTCGTCGGGCGGAGCAAGCTGGGTGGCGGGGCTCCGGTAGGGAAAGAACCGCTCCAGCCACACCGCGGCGATGCCGCTGCCGCCGCAGACGATGGCGTCGTCGGGCAGCGCATCCCGCAGGTCCAGCAGTATGCGCCAGGGGGCGAGCGGCGACGCATCCGCGACCTCGGGGATCGCCGGTCGGGCCCGCCAGGCTTGCAACGCGGCATGACCTTCCGCAGGCGAGGCCGCCCAGGGCGGCCTTTCGATCGGCGTCATCATCGCCAGCCGCGCCGCCAGTTGCGGCATGCCGGTATGGATCGCCAGGTCGGCGCCGCCCGCGTACAGGAATTCGATTGCGGGGTGGGCCTGGATGAGGACCTGACTTCCGGCATCGCCGCCTTCCGGCCCCGGGCCGCCCGCCGCCGCAAGGCGGCGCCAGGCGACGCCCAGCGCCAGGACGAGGTCGGCGCTGCCGATCCGGGCCCGGCAGCCCGGCATGGCGGTGTCGCCGATGTAGTGGGGATGCCGGTTGTCGAATTCGTCCTGGCCACCGGGCACGCAGGCGACGGGCAGGAGGTTCGCATCGACGAACGCGCGCAGATTGTCCAGGGTCGATCGATTTCCGCCGGTGCCGCCGACCACGACCACCGGACGCTGCGCCTGGCCGAGTGCCCGCCGCAGGGACGCGATCTGCATGTCGCTGGGCGCGGGCAGGATCGACGGCCGGCAGCGGCCGTTGCCGACCGCCGATGCCTGGGTCAGCGCGGCTTCGGTCACGGCAAGCACGATGGGGCCGGGGTGGCCGCCGGAGGCGGTCTGGAATCCCACGGACACCAGGTCGGGCAGCCGGTCGGCGTCGTCGGCGCCCGCGGTCCACTTTGCCCAGGGGCGGACGTGCCCGGCCCAGTTCCGGACCCGATCGCCCGGACTCGCGTCGGCGAGCGCGGCATCCATGCCGGCGGACGGTACGGGGAAGGGGTCGAGCGGCTTGTGCACCGCGATGAGGGCCAGAGGCAGCCCGCGTTGCCGGGCATGGTGGAGCGCTCCGGCCGCCTGCAGCATGGGTGCGCCCGCAGCCACGAGCGCGACGCCGGGCTGCCCGGTCAGGCGGGCGTACGCCACGGCCATGTCGGCGGCGGCCGCATTGTGCCGGGCGACGACCACGCGGATGCCGCCGGTTTCGCCGAGCGCGCCCAGCAGCCCCTCCAATTCCGGTGCGAATCGACAGAACACGTGGTTGACGCCCTGGATGCGCAGCTGATCGGCCAGGATCCGGGCGCCGGCGCGGAGTGGGTTCATCGAAAGTCGTCCCGAAAGCGGTGGTGGGATTTCACCCCTGGGGCCAGATCGCAATCGCCTGCTCGAGCGCCCTGCGGATCGGCTCCTCCAGGTAGGGCAGGAAGACCGCCAGCAGGAGGAGACCGCCGCTCAAGGTGATCGGGAATCCGACCGCGAACAGGTTGAGTTGCGGTGACACGCGCGCCATGATGCCCAGGATGAGGTTGATGAGGAACATCGTCGCCAGGATCGGCAAGGAAACCGACAGTGCGATCGAGAATACCTGTTTTCCCAGTCCGGCGATGACGTCAAAAGCGATCTGGTGGCTGCCGCCGCCGGCAACCGGAAATACGTCGAAACTGCGGCGCAGCGCAGCCAGGAGCATGAGGTGGCCGTTCATCGTGAGGAACAGCAGCAGGACGAGCAGCGAGACGAGGTTCGTCACCGGGGTGTCGGTTTCGGGCATCTCCGGGTTGTAGAAGCCGCCGAACGACATGCCGATTTCCAGGCCGATGACCTCTCCCGCGAACTCGACGCCCGAAAACAACGCGCGGACCGCGAAGCCGAGCGTCGCGCCGACCAGGATGTTGCGGACCAGGATCTCGAAGAACACGCCGTCGAGGGCGTTGCCGAGCGGCGGCGACTGGACGGTCGGGGCGATCACGAGCGCGATGGCGACGCCGAACGCGACCTTGGCGCGAACCGGAATCGCCTGGTGGGAGAAGGCCGGCGCGGTGCCGAGGAGCGCGAGGATGCGGACCAGGGGCCAGAAGAAGGCGCCGGTCCAGGCGGCAAGCTGCGTCTCGGAAACGGTGATCGCGGGCATCCGTTTCACCCGATCGCGGCGGGAATTCCTTCGTAGAGCCGCCGCACGAAATCGACGAAGTAGGTGACCATCCAGGGCCCGGCGATCACGATCGCCGCGATGATCGCCAGCAGCTTCGGGATGAAGGTCAGCGTCATTTCGTTGATCTGGGTTGCCGCCTGCAGGATCGACACCACGAGGCCGACGACGAGCGAGGTGAGCAGCATCGGCGCCGAGAGCAGCACCGTCGCGTAGAGCGCCTGCTGGGCGATCGAGATCACGCCTTGTGCATCCATTTGTCGACTCCTTGCGGTTCCGTCAGTTTCCAAAGCTCGCCACGAGCGAGCCGATGAGCAGATCCCATCCGTTGGCGAGCACGAACAGCATCAGCTTGATCGGCGTCGATACGAGCACGGGCGAGAGCATCATCATCCCCATCGACATGAGCACGCTCGACACGACCATGTCGATCACGAGGAATGGAATGAAGATCATGAATCCGATCTGGAAGGCGGTCTTCAGTTCACTCGTCGCGAACGCCGGGATCACCACGCGGATCGGCAGGTCGGTGAGGTTCTTCGCGGCGGCGGCTTCCTTGTCCATGCGCGCCATGCGCACGAAGAGCGCCAGGTCGTCCGGGCGCGTGTGCTTGATCATGAAATCCTTCATCGGCAGCGCCGCTGCCTGCGCCGCCTGCTCGAACGACATCTTTTGTTCGCGGAACGGGACATAGGCGGTGTCGTAGACCCGGTCGAAGGTGGGCCCCATGACGAAGAAGGTGAGGAAGAGCGCCAGGCCGATGAGGACCTGGTTCGGCGGCGCCGTCTGCGTGCCCAGCGCCATGCGCAGCAAGGAGAGGACGATCACGATCCGCGTGAACGCCGTCGTGAGCAGCAGGAGCGCGGGCAGGAAGCCCAGCGCGGTCAGGAAGATCAGGGTCTGCACCGGCACGGAGTAGGTCGTGCCGCCGCCCGCGTGGGCGGCCGTGATGGCGATCGGCGTGACCTGGGCCAGTGCCGGATGCGCCGCGGCCGCCAGGAGGGCGCCGAAGACGGCCGGCAGGAGACGGGATCGGCTCATCGTGTGCCGCCGCGCAGGCGTTCGAGCAAGGCCCCGAAGGCGGGTCCCTGTTGGGGCGATGCCGGGAATTCTCCCTTCGCCACCGTGCCGAGCCGGGTGATGCCGCTGGCGCCGACCCCAAGCAGCACCCAGCGCTCGCCCACTTCGACGATGACGACCCGCTCGCGCGGACCGAGTGCGAGCTGCGAGACCAGCCGCATCGGCCCGGCCCCGGCGCGCGGGGCGAGCCCCATCCGGCGCAGCCCCCAGACGGCGGCCGCGAACAGACCCAGCACGATCAACAGGGACGTGAACATCGGGAGGAACGACGGCATGCTGGCTGCGTGATTCATCTGGGCGCTTGCTCGCAAAACGTTGGAAAGGCCGCCTACTTGTTGATTCTGCGCATTCGTTCGCTCGGCGTGACGATGTCCGTGAGCCGGATGCCGAACTTCTCGTTGACGACCACTACTTCGCCCTGCGCGATCAGGCAGCCGTTGACGAGCACGTCCATCGGCTCGCCCGCCAGCGCGTCGAGTTCGATCACCGATCCCTGCGCCAGTTGCAGGATGTGCTTGATCGGGATGCGCGTGCGCCCCAGTTCCACCGTCAGCTGGACGGGGATGTCGAGGATGAAATCCAGGCCCTGCGTGCCTTCCGCGCCGTCGCCGGGGGCGAGGTTCGGAAAGATGTTGGCGGGCTGTGCCAAGCCCTCGACCTCGGCCGACGGCATGACGTTTCCGCTTCCGGAGGACGCCGCCTGCTCGGCGAGCGCCGCGGCCCAATCATCGTCGGCGCTGGGTTTTCCGGTCTCGTTCATGGTTCAATCTCCTGGAGTGCCAGGTTTTCATTGGGATGCGAATACCGCAACAGGCGCTCCGCGCGTACTGCCACGTGCCCGTTGGTGGCGCCGAAGCGGCATTCGAGAATCGGCACGCCATCGACCTTCACCGGGATGATTTCGCGGATCGAAAGCGGAATGAAGTCGCCGGCCTTCAGGTGCATCAGCTCTCCGACCGTCAGTTTGGCGGTGGCCAGTTCGGCGACCAGTTCGACGTCGGCGGACTGCACCTGCTGGGTGAGTTGCTGCAACCAGCGGCGGTTCGGCTCGGCGCCGTCGGCCTGGATCGACGAATACAGCACGTCGCGGATCGGCTCGAGCGTCGAGTAGGGGAAGCAGATGTGGATTTCGCCGCCGCTGTCGCCGAATTCGACGTTGAACGTGATCGCGACCACGATCTCCGAGGGCGATGCGATGTTCGCGAACTGCGTGTGCATTTCGGAACGCTGGTGGTGAAACTGGAACTGGAACAGCGTTCCCCATGCCTTGCTGTATTCCGCGAGCGTGACGTCGAGCAGCCGCTGGATGATGCGCTGCTCGGTCGGCGAGAAGTCCCGGCCCTCGATGCGGAAATGCTGCTTGCCGCTGCCGCCGAACAGCGTGTCGACCGCACAGAACACCAGGCTCGGATCGAGGATCACCAGACCCTGCCCGCGCAGCGGTGAGAGCGAGATCACGTTGATGTTGGTCGGCACGACGATGTCGCGCAGGAATACCGAATATTTGATCACGCGCACGGGGCCGACCGAGATTTCCGGGCTCCGCCGCATGAAATTGAACAATCCGACGCGCAGGTTGCGGGCGAAGCGCTCGTTGACGATCTCCATCGTCGGCATCCGCCCGCGGACGATGCGCTCCTGGCTCGACAGGTCATAGTTGCGGATGCCTTCGGGGGCGGCATCCTTCTCGACCTTCTGCGATTCTCCCGTGACGCCTTCGAGCAGGGCGTCTACTTCATCCTGGGAAAGGAACTGGTCGGACATGGCGTCGTTCCGGTCACTGGATGATCATGTGGACGATGAGCACGCCGCTGACCGGGTTGTCGATCTTGCCGCCCGCGAGCGCCTTGTTGACGGCGGCGACGAGCATCTGTTCGAGCTTCGTTTTGCCCGCATCGGTCATCAGGTTGGCTTCGGTCTGCGAGCTCAGCACCGGAATCACGGCGTTGCGTACGACCGGGACGTAATCCTTCAGATATTCGCCGGCATCGACGGACTTGGTCTGGAAGGTGAGCTTGATCTGGAGATACTTGTCGGGATCCACCAGGTTGACGGTGAAGTTCTCGAATTCGACGAAGGTCGGCTTTTCGCTCTTCTTCTTTTCCGCCGCCTCCTTTGCCACCTGGGCCGGCGTCTCGGGCTTTTTTACGACGAGGAAGTAGTACGCCGCGCCGCCCCCGGCCGCGAGCAGCAGCACCACGATGGCGATGAGTATCGGCAGTTTCGACTTTTTCTTCCCGCCTTCCGCTGCTTGCTTGGTTTCCGCCATGGCTTCCGAATCCTCGATAAAGAATCTTTCCGCGGCGGGCCCCTGTCGGCACGCCCGCGGAAATCTTGAGGGTAATTATTCGGAAACGAGGCGGGAATCGGTCGCGGGAAATTCGTGGCTTTCCCGCTTCCTTTTCACGCGAAAGTGTCGACGAGGCGGAGGCTGCTTGTGCTAGTGCGGCCGCCCTCGCGGTGACCAGCGGCCCCGAGCGCGGCCGCAGCGGCGATCGATCCCCCGGTTCCGGAATTGCCGCCGCGGCCGCGGTTGCCCGAGCCGGAACGTTGCTGCGGCAGCGGGTTGTACGCCGACCCGTTGCCGATATGGGCATCGGCAAGTTGCAAGCCGTTCTGCTGGAACATCTCCTGCAGGCGGGGCAGGGCCTGCTGCATGGCGTCCCGCGTCGCTTCGTGGTGGGCGACGAGCGCCAGCGTGGCGGCCTGACCGTTCATCTGGATCGAGACGCTCACCGGCCCGAGTTCGACGGGGTGGAGGGACAGTTGTGCGCTGTGCGTGCCGTTCTGGGCGAGGAGCACGATGCGGCTGGCGAAATCCTGCGCGAACCCGGGCGTGCCGACGGGAGCGGCGACGTGCGCCGCCACCGGAGGTCCGACCAGGCCCGGAACCGGCGACATGCCCGCGGCCAGCGAGGCCATGGGCGATGCAGCTCCGGCGGCGCCCAAGCCGGTCAGCGCTCCCGCGGCGGTGCCGCTTCCCGGAGTCCCGCCGATCGCCGACTGCGGGCCGGCGGAGCCGGCAGCCGTCAGGCTGGCGGCGAACGAGGTTTGGGGGCCGGCATTGGCCGTCGCTGTGCCGCCACTCGGATCGTTCGTCGCGGCGGCCGCTGCGCCATTCGTGGCGCCATTCGCCCCGCTGTTCGCTGCGCCGGCCGTGGATCGGCCGCCGCCCTTGCCGCCGGTCGTGAGCAGGCCGCCGCCGCGCGTGTCGATGCTGTGCGCTGCCCGGGTGCGCACCAGGGCCGCCTGGGATTCGGGTGGCATCGTCGCCGAGGCCGAGACGGTCCCCGCTGCCGAGCCCGACGCGCCGCTCGTGCCGGTCGCGCTTCCTGCCGGACCGCCCGATGGCGCCGGCGGATGGGCGGGTGCGGTGAGATGCATCGCGGCGGCAAGCGCTTGCTGCACCGGATCGTTGGCAGCGCGCGCGGCCGGCGCGGACGATCCGGCTGTCGAATGCGGTTTGCCGTGCACGGCGGCAGGCTTGGCCGGGTCTTTCGGTTGCGCAGTCGAGGCCGTTGCCGAAGCGGTGGTGGCGGAAGCGGACGAACCGGATCCCGGGGTCGCCGGGCTTGCCGGCGCCTTTTTCCCGCCGCTCGCGCCGGCCGACCCGCCCGGTTGGGACGGGGTGTGCGCTGCGGCCGGGGAATCCCCGGAGGCTTGCGCGGTCGGGTCTCCGCTCCCGCTTGTCGAGGACGACGCGCCAGCCGATGGTTGCGTCGCCGTCGGGGCCGGGGGCGGGGGTGGGTTCCCGGCCACCTGCGCCATGACGGATGCGAACGGAGGGGGCGATGCCCCGGGTGCTGCACCGACCGCTCCGGTGGAGACGGGTGACCCCGAGTCGACCGGGGAGGGCGAGGAAGCCGGGGCCGGATCGCTGCCGGCGAGGAGCGCAAACGGGATCATGGTTCTCCGATCGCAGATGCGGGGTAGCCCCCGGCAGCGGCAAGACGGCGCTCGAAAGCGCGCTGTGCCAGTTCGTCCATATGGTTTTGGTCGCGGCGGTTGTTGCGCAGCCGCTCCGCTTCCGCGCGCCGCGTCATCAGCGTTTCGAGGCTTCTCAGCTTGCGTTCGCACTGCGCGACGTCCTCGGCCGCGTGCCGGACGGCGTGCTCCCGGGCCTCGAGTTCCTGCTCGTGGGACGCGACGGCGAGTTGCAGTCGTCCGAGAAAGGCCCGCTGGTTGCGTTC
>JAKCCX010000038.1 GCA_021838715.1 Pseudomonadota bacterium
GACGCAGTTCGAACTTGAAGGCTTGGAGGCGTTGCATGGCCTTGACTGTACTCTTGGTCCATGAGCGATGACAACGACATTCGGCATGGCAGGCACTGCGTCTTCAAGATGCACGTCCAAACACTACCGGAAAGGCGTCCTGTGGTCGCCGTCCTACTTCGCGTCGTCTTGCGGCGGCGCTCCGATCTCCGTCGTGCGCCAGTACATCGAACGGCAGCAAACGCCGCACTGAAACCCAAGGGCGGCTACGCCGCCCGCGCTATCCTTCCCCGCCCTGAACGGCGGGGCTTGTCGCGCACCGGGTCATGGGAATGCACCTCCGAAAACGATCCGACGACACCATACCATCGGATCCCGCGTCGTGTAGAGTCGAATGACCGCACCGGATCGCCGCGCAGGCGTGCCTACGATGAACCAGCACTATCTGAGTCCTCTCTTCGCACCGCGTTCGGTCGCCATGATCGGCGCCAGCGACCGTCCGGAATCGGTCGGCGGCGTGACGTTCCGCAACCTGCTGAAGAGCGGCTACCAGGGCAAGCTCTATGCGGTGAACCCGCAGCACACGCGCATCCAGCGGCATCGCTCCTATGCCAGCATCGACGAGGTCCCGGAGGCGGTCGACCTGGCGGTGATCGCCACACCGGCGGCGACGGTGCCGAAAATCATCGACGACTGCGGCAAGCGCGAGGTGAAGGCGGCGGTGATCCTTTCGGCCGGGTTCGGCGAGGGGGACGGGTCCGGCCGCGAACTGGAGCAGCAGGTCCTGGATCGCGCCCGGATGTACGGCATCCGTCTGGTCGGGCCGAACTGCCTGGGAGTGATGCGTCCTTCGATCGGGCTCAACGCGACCTTCAGCAAGGACGGCGCCCAACCCGGCAATCTGGCGCTGGTCTCGCAATCCGGCGCCCTGTGCACCGCAATTCTCGATTGGGCGCTTCCCAACGACGTCGGGTTCTCCAGCATCGTGTCGATGGGCTCCACGGCGGACGTCGATTTCGGCGAAATCCTCGACTACCTGGTCTCCGACCCGCTCACCGAAAGCATCCTGCTCTACATCGAGGGCGTTCGCCATGCCCGCAGCTTCCTGAGCGCGCTGCGGGCCGCGGCGCGCACCAAGCCGGTGTTCCTGGTCAAGGTGGGCCGCCACGAAGCGGGCTCCCGGGCGGCCCGCTCCCACACCGGCGCGCTGGTCGGCGCCGACGACGTGTTCGACGCGGCGATCCGGCGTTCGGGCGCAGTGCGGGTGGCGAGCATCGTGCAACTCTTTTCGGCAGCCAAGGCGCTGTCGACGCAATTCCGCCCCAGCGGCAACCGCCTGGCGATCGTCACCAACGGCGGCGGCCCGGGGGTGATGGCGAGCGACCGTGCCGCCGATCTCGGCGTGACGCTGGCGACGCTTCACGACGACACGCTGCGTCGGTTGAACGATGCCCTGCCGGCGACCTGGTCGCATGGCAACCCCGTCGACGTCATCGGCGATGCCGACGCGCAGCGCTACCGCAGTGCGGTCACGGCCTGCCTGGAAGATCCGGGGGTCGACGGCGTCATGGTGATCCTGACCCCGCAGGCAATGACCGAACCGACCGCCGTCGCGGAGACGGTGGTCGACCTGGCCGGCCGCTATCCCAAGCCCTTGCTGGCGTGCTGGATGGGCGACACCGCAGTGGCTGCCAGCCGCGCCGCCTTCTCGCAGGCACGGATTCCGAACTTCCGCACGCCCGAGCCCGCGGTGGAGGTGTTCTCCTACATCTCGGCCTATTACCAGAACCAGCAGCTCCTGGTGCAGACCGCGTCGTCGCTGTCGCACGCCGCCACGCCCGACGTCGATGGGGCCCGGCTGCTGATCGAAAATGCCCTTGCCGAGCACCGCAACCTACTGAGCGAGATGGAATCCAAGGCCGTGCTCGCGGCCTTCCACATACCCATCGCGCGCGCCCTGGTGGCGCGCACGCCCGCCGAAGCGCTGCTGCTTGCCGAACAGCTCGGCATGCCCGTGGCGATGAAAATCCACTCGCACGACATCACGCACAAGTCCGACGCCGGCGGCGTCCGCCTCAATCTGGGCAACGCCGAAGCGATCCACCGCGCCTTCCATGAGATGCTCGATGCGGTGCATCAGGCCCGGCCCGACGCGCGTCTCGACGGCGTGGTGATCGAGCCGATGGTCGACCGCCCCAACCGGCGCGAACTGATGGTGGGCGTCGCCACCGATCCGCTTTTCGGCCCGATCATCACGTTCGGCGCCGGCGGCGTGATGGTCGAAGTGATGGGCGATCGCACGGTCGCGCTACCGCCGCTCAACGCCTACCTCGTGCGCAACATGATCGGCGGCACGCGGATCGCACGGCTGCTCGGCGCATTCCGCCAGATGCCGCCCGTCGACATGGCCGCGCTGGAAAGCGTGCTGCTGCGCGTCTCCGAAATGGTGTGCGAACTGCCCCACATCCGCGAAATGGACATCAACCCGCTGCTCGTCGACGAGCACGGCGCCATCGCGGTCGACGCACGGATCGCCGTCGACTACCCCCGTCCCGGCAGCGAGCCCTACGCCCACATGGCGATCCATCCGTACCCGATCCATCTGGTGAGCCGCCAGATCCTGCCCGACGGAACCGACCTCACCATCCGACCGATCCGCCCGGAAGACGCGGCACTGGAACAGGCGTTCGTGCACGGCCTGTCGGAAACGTCGCGACATTTCCGGTTCGCGGGCGCACTGCAGGACCTGAGTCCGGCGATGCTCGCGCGCTTCACACAGATCGACTACGACCGCGAGATGGCCCTGATCGCCGTGGTCGGCCAGAGCGATGCGGAAACCGAAATCGGCGTGGCGCGCTACATCATCAACCCGGACGGCGAGTCCTGCGAATTCGCACTCGTCGTTGCCGATGCGTGGCAGCACAAGGGCATCAGCCACCGCCTGATGAACGCGCTGATGGACGTGGCCCGCAACAAAGGGCTCCGACGGATGGAAGGAACGGTTCCTGCCGACAACCGCACCATGCTCAACCTCGTGGCGACCCTCGGGTTTCGCTTCGATGCCGGCGACGATGCCGCCGCGCCCAAGCGGGTGGTCAAGGACTTCTGAGACCGGCGTGCGGCGCCGCACCCACTACACGAGCACCTCGACGGGCGCCGGATGCCCGAGAAAGCGATGCGGACTGGCGGTGAAGCCGTATGCGCCCGACTGGAACACGACGATCAGGTCATCCTCGTGCGCCCGCGCGAGTTCCACCCGGTCGCCCAGCAGATCGAGCGGCGTGCAGAGCGGGCCCACCACCGACACCGTTTCGCGCGACGATCCGCGCACCCGGTTGCCGACCGCCAGCGGATAGTTCTTGCGCAGCACCTGACCGAAGTTTCCCGACGCCGCCAGATGGTGATGCAGGCCGCCGTCGGTGACCAGGAAGACCTGGCCGCGCGACACCTTGCGATCCAGCACCCGGCAGACATAGATGCCCGCCTCGCCAACGAGATAGCGGCCCAGTTCGATCACCAGTTCCGCCTGCGGAAACGACGCCCGGGCGCGCTCGGCGACGCCGTGCAGATGCCCGCCGACCGCGGCGAGGTCGAGCGCCTGCTCGCCCTTGAAATACGGAATGCCGAGGCCGCCACCCAGGTTCAACACCCGCACCGGCCCCGGCGCCGCATCGGCAAGCCGCTGCGCCAGCGCCAGGCTCTTGTCCTGCGCTTCGCAGATCGCTTCGGCGCGCAGGTTCTGCGACCCCCAGTAGATATGAAAGCCTTCGAAGGCAAGCCCCGCCACGCCGATCTCGGCCAGCGCCTGCGACGCTTGTTCGGCGTCGATGCCGAACGGCTTGGCGCCTCCGCCCATCTTCATGCCCGACGATTTGAGCTCGAAATCGGGGTTCACCCGCACCGCGACGCGCGCCGGCCGTCCGGCGCGTTCGGCGATCGCGCGCAGCGCGTGAATTTCGCGGAAGCTCTCGACATTGAGCAAGACCCCCGCCGCCACCGCCTGTTCCAGTTCCGCCTGGGTCTTGCCCGGCCCCGCGAAACTGATGTGGGCTGGGTCCATGCCGGCATCCAGGGCGACGCCCAGCTCGCCGCCGGACGCGACGTCGATGCCGTCGACGCGCTCGGCCATGAACCCCACCAAGGCCGGCATCGGGTTGGCCTTCATGGCGTAATGCAGCGAAACGTCCCGCGGCAGGGCCGCACGCAGCGCCTGCACCCGCGCATCGAGCAGCCGGCGATCGTAGGCATAAAACGGCGTGCGCCCGACGCGCGCGACCAGCGCCGTGAGCGGCATGCCGCCGATCTGCAGTTCGTCGTCGACGATGGCAAACGATTCTGGAATCGGAGTCATGTTTTTGATACCAACAGGGAGGCCGCTTCCTCGATCAGGCGTTTGCGGTCGATCTTACCGTTCGGATTGCGCGGCAGGGGCTCCGGTCGGATCACCACCCTCGCCGGCACCATGTAGGCCGGGAACCGGGCCTTGCACGCCGCGAGCAGGGTCGGCTCGTCGAGCGGACCGCTGTCGAGCCCCCCCTCGCGCGGCGTCGCGATCAGCACGATCGCCTGGCCGAGCACCGGGTGCTCGACCCCCAACGCCGCGCATTCGCCGACGAGTTCGGTGGCATAGACGCCCTCCTCGACCTCGGTCGGGCTCACCCGATACCCCGAGGTCTTGATCATCTCGTCGCGGCGGCCGATGAAGTAGAGGAACCCGTCCTCGTCGCGCCGCACCGTATCGCCCGAGAACACCGCGATCTCGGGCCGCACGAAACCCGCCTCCCGCCCCGGCAGCGGCCGGTAGCGCTCCGCCGTCTTGTCCGGATCGTTCCAGTACCCCATGCCGACCAGCGCGCCGCGCTGCACCAGTTCCCCGGGTTCGTTGTCGGCGCACACGCTGCCGTCCTCGCGCAGCACCAGCACCTCGGCGTTCGGGATCGCCTTGCCGATCGAGTCCGGCCGCCGATCGGCCTCCTCCGGCGGAAGGTACGTGGCGCGAAACGCCTCGGTCAGCCCGTACATCAGATAGGGCTTGCTGCCCGGCAGCGCCGCGCGCAGCGCCTTGAGCGTCTCGAGCGGCATGCGCCCGCCGGTGTTGGCGAAATAGCGCAGGTGTTCGCCCACGCCCTGCGGCCAGCGCAGCTGGGCGAGCTGGATCCACAGGGGCGGCACCGCCGTCAGTCCGGTCACGCGCTCGCGCACCACGGCGTTGAGCACGTCCTTGGGCAGCAGGTAGTTGATCAGCACCACCCGCGCCCCGGCATGGAACCCCGTGGTGAGCTGGCTGAAGCCGGCATCGAACGAGAGCGGCAGCGCCGCGAGCAGCGTATCGGAAGCCCGGTTCTCGAGGTATTGCGCAACGCTCCGGGCCCCCGTGGTCATGTTCCGGTGCGAAAGCATCACGCCCTTGGGGCGGCCGGTGCTGCCGGAGGTGTAGAGGATCGCCGCCAGGTCTTCGTCGATGACGCGATGGCCCCGCAGCGATCCGCCGGCGAGCATTTCCCGCCAGGCCACGGTCGCCGGCACCGCGGCGTCGCCCGGTGCGTCGCCCTCCGCATCGACGATCACGGCATGGCGCAGGTCGTGGCAATCGCGCAGGACCGGTGCGAGCCCGGTGAATCGGGGCGCCGAGGTCACCAGCACCCGCACGTTGCAGTCGCGCAGGATATAGGCCACCTGCTCGGCCTTGAGCACCGGGTTGATCGGCACGAACACCGCCCCCGCCGCCAGGGCGCCGAAGGCCGCAACCACGAACTCGGGACGCTTTTCGACGTAGATGCCGATGCGCTCGCCGCGCGCCACGCCCAGGCGCAGCAAGCCGTCCGCGAACCGCTCCGCCGCCGTCGCCAGATCACCGTAAGGCAGGGTTTGATTCTGATACGTCAGGGCGGGGGCGTCGGGGACGACTGCCGCCGAACGCAGCAGCAGTTCATGCAACAAGGTGGTCGACCAAATGGCACTCATCCACCGATAGTCCCATTGCCGAGAAAGAATGATTGAAACAGCATCCGGCATGACGCCGCAGAATGCGCTCTCAGCATAGCGCAACCGGGATCTCGCGCTATGCGTCAGAGAGACGCCCGAACGCAGCGCATCCACGCGTCGGCAACGTCCCGACAAACAAGACACCGCCAACGTACGCAAGGAACTTAATAGTCGCCCCTACGTGGCAACCCGGCATCAGTTAACGTTGTTTAATATAACAAACAAAAAAACAAAGTTCGCCGATTTTCGGACGTTTTTCCCGCGCTTGCGCAACGCGCCGCCATGTCACGATTCGCCCCGAAGATCCGACATCGAACGATCCGCCGCAGGCACGGCGCAGCGGATCGCCACCCCAGGACGATCGCGCAAGGAAACCATGAAACTCCGCCACAAACTTCCTCTTGCTTTCGGCGCCGCCGTGCTGCTCACCGCAGCGGGCGGATCGTTCGGCATCTTTGAACTCAACCGCGCCGCGACCACCTACGCGCGCACGATCGATGTCGATTACGCCAACGAACGCCTGGCGTCCGAGATGCTCCTGGCCTTCAAGACCCAGGTTCAGGACTGGAAAGACGTCCTGCTGAAGGGCCACGACCCCCAGGCCCTGTCGCACTACTGGACGGCATTCGAGCAACAGGAGCAAAAGGTCGACGACAAGGCCAAGGCCTTGGCCGCCCTCCTGCCGCAAGGACAGACCCGCAAGCTCCTGCAGGATTTCCAGAAGGCCCATGCCGACCTGGGTGTTGCATATCGCCAGGGACTTGGCGACTTCGCCGCGGCGTATTACGACCCGATCGCCGGCGACAAGGCCGCCAAGGGCATCGAGCAGGAGCCCGAGGAGATCGCCGCGCAACTGGAACGCCAGATCGTGGCAAGCGCAACGGACGCGGCCGCCGGCGCCCATGCCGAGCAGGAACGCGCGACGCTGACCAGCCTCGTCCTGATGATCGTGGTATGCGCCGTCGGCGGAACCGCCGGCTACTTCCTGTCGCACCAGATCACCGGAAAACTGGGCGGGGAGCCCGAGGACGCGACCATGCTCGCGCGGGAAATCGCGGTCGGCAACCTCAGCGCCGCCGTCGCCGCGAATCCGTCGGACACCCAAAGCCTGATGGCCGCGATGCAGAAGATGCAGGAGAGCCTCACGCGCATCGTCGAAAGTGTGCGCGCCAACAGCGACAGCGTGTCCACGGCCTCGGCCGAGATCGCGGCGGGCAACAAGGACCTGTCGCAACGCACCGAGATGCAGGCCTCGAACCTCCAGCAGACCTCGGCGTCGATGGAGACCCTCGCGGCCACGGTGGAACGCAACGCCCACGCGGCCACCCAGGCGGCCCAACTCGCCGCCTCGGCAAGCTCCGCCGCGGCCAAGGGCGGAGAAGTCATCGCGCAGGTCACGACCACCATGAATGCCATCTCCGAAAGCTCGGCGAAGATCGGCAACATCATCGGCGTGATCGACGGGATCGCGTTCCAGACCAACATCCTTGCCCTGAACGCCGCGGTGGAAGCCGCCCGCGCGGGAGAACAGGGGCGCGGATTCGCCGTCGTGGCGAGCGAAGTCCGCAGCCTGGCACAGCGCAGCGCCATGGCGGCCAGCGAAATCAAGTCGCTGATCGGCGGCAGCATCGAACGGGTGGAGAATGGATCGTCGCTGGTCTCGGAAGCGGTCTCCGCCATCGACGACATCGTCGCCCAGGTCCGGAACGTCGCCGGCCTGATCGCCGAAATCAGCGCCGCGACGACGGAGCAGACGACGGAAATCGCCGAAGTGCGCGATGCCGTCCTGCAACTCGACCGCGCGACGCAGCAGAACTCCGCCCTCGTGGAGCAATCGGCCGCGGCGTCGGAAGGCTTGCGCGGTCAGGCCGCGCAGCTGGTCGACGCGGTCAAGATGTTCAAGCTCGCGCGCGCTTGAGCGTTCCCCGAACGTCCCCCGAGCGCCGTTGCCGGAGGCCGAACCACCGCTCCCGGCGGCGGGTCGGCCTCCAAGGGGGCGGATCGAGCCGGCACGCCGTACAATGCGCGCGCCCGCCTGCTCCGTCCGATGAACGCCGACGCGAACCATCCCATGCCGGAATCCCCGCAACGGCCCGGCCTGCTGATTCCGCTGGTGGTGGCGATCGCGTTCCTGATGGAGCAGCTCGATGCCACCATCGTGACCACGGCGATTCCGGACATGGCCGGCTCCCTGCACGTCACCGTGGTGCAAATGAGCCTCGCCGTCAGCGCATACGTCCTCGCGCTCGCGGTGTTCATTCCCCTCAGCGGATGGTTTGCCGACCGGTTCGGCGCCCGCCGTGTCTTCGCGGCAGCGCTCGCGGTGTTCACCGTCGGGTCGGCCTTGTGCGGTATCGCCAACAGTTTCGCGATGCTGGTGGCGACGCGCGTTCTCCAGGGGCTGGGCGGCGCGATGATGACGCCCGTCGGCCGCCTCATCCTGCTGCGCAGTTTTCCGCGCAGCCAGCTCGTCCGGGCGATGACCTACACCACCCTGCCCGCCATCGCCGGCCCGGTCATCGGTCCGCTGCTCGGCGGCTACCTGACGACCTACCTGTCCTGGCGCTGGATCTTCTATATCAACCTGCCGTTCGGCCTCATCGGCATCGCGCTGGCGCTGCGCTTCGTCACGCCGATGCGGGCGGACGAAGTGCCGCCCTTCGACCTCGCGGGGTTCGCGTTGTTCTGTGCGGGCGTAGGCCTGCTGCAATTCGCGATGGAAGGCGTCGGACGCATGCCGGGTATCGTGCCGGCCGCCGCCGTCGCCGTCGCGGGCATCCTCCTCGCAGGCTTTGCCCGGCGCAGCCGCGGGCAGCCGCACCCGGCGATCGACCTCAGCCTCCTGCACGAACGCACCTTCGGCGTCGCCACCCTGGCCGGCGGCCTCTGCCGCGTGGCGATGAACGCCCCCGTCTATCTCCTGCCGCTGCTATTGCAGATCGGGCTGGGGATGAGTCCGGCGGAATCCGGTTCGCTCACGTTCCTGTCCGCGCTGGCGGCGCCCCTGGTCCGGGTCGCCATCGGTCCGGCACTGCGACGCACCGGCTTCCGCGGGCTGCTGATCGGCAGTGCGCTGGCGTGTGTCGGCATGCTTGCCGCCTTCGCCCGGATCGGACCGGGCACCCCCCGCGTTGCGATCGCAACGGTGATCATCCTCTTCGGGCTGGTGCGCTCCACCCAGTTCATGACCTCCAACACGCTGGCCTACGCCGAAGTCGACGCGGACCGCCTGAGTCGGGCCACCAGCCTGGGCGGGCTGATCCAGCAACTCACGGTGAGCTTCGGAGTATCGATGGGTGCCGCGCTTCTGGGTCTGCTGACGCCCGCGCAGTCCACCCCGACGGTGGCGGCATTCCACACCGTGTTCACCCTGATCGCCGCGCTGCCGCTCCTGGCGCTGCCCGCGTTCACCCGCCTGCGCCACTCCGATGGCGTCGAGGTGAGCGGCCACGCCGCCCCCGCCAGCCGACCACCGGACACCGGACGCAGCCGCGGATAAGGGCGAGGGCTGGGCGGCGGCCGACCACTGCCCGCCACGCCACCGCCGAAGCCCGGATCATGCAATGGCGCGCGCGGCCTTGCCGATCCCTTCGCTGATCATCGGATGGGGGAACGGCGTTTCCGCCAGGGCCACCGCGGTTGCGCGGGTCTGTACGGCGAGCGCGAGCGGCGCAATGACCTGTGCGGCGTCGAGGCCGGCGATCTGCGCACCGATCAGGATCCCGGTCCGCCGCGCGAACACGAGCGTCAGGAACCCCTCCATTTCATCGAAGATCTGGGCGCGCGAATCGGTCCGATAGTCGTACGTCGCGGCAACCGCATCGATTCCCTGCCGCGCCGCCGCGTCTTCCGTCAAGCCGACCCACGCCACCTCGGGCTCCGTGAAGACGGTGAACGGCACGGCATCGAAATTCATCCGGCCCGATCCGTTGCCGCCCGCCAGGATGTCTTCCGCCACGACCAGGCTTTGCCGGACGGCGGAATGAAACAGCATGCTGCGGCCGTTGACGTCGCCCGGCGCGTAGATGTGGGGCAGCGCTGTGCGCAGCCGGTCGTCGACGGCGACCCGCCCCGGCGGCAGGCCGAGCACATCGAACCCCTCCGGCAAGACCGGTTCGCGGCCCGTCGCCATCAGCACGCAATCCGAAGCAACCGACTGCGCTGCGCCGTTGCGTTCGTAATGGACCCGCAGTTCGCCATCGGCGCCGCGCGCGATCGCCGTCACCTTGGCATCCGTGATGAGACTCAGGCGGCGCGCCAGCGCGACATGGAGCGCACGCGCGAGCCGGGGCGGCGCTCCCGGAAGAATGGCCGACGTCGCTTCCAGCACGGTCGCCTGCGCCCCGAACCGCTGCAGCATCGACGCCGTCTCCAGGCCGATATAGCCGCCGCCGATCGCCACCAGCCGGCGGGGAGCCGGCAGATCGGCCCCCAGCCGGAACAGATCGTGCGACGTCATCGCCAGTTCCGCTCCCGGAATCGCCAGGCGCCGCGGCCGCGACCCGGTGGCGACGATCAGATGTGCGGCCTGGACCCGCAGCGCATCGCCCCCGTCCGGGGCGATTTCCACGGCATGGCCGTCGACGATGCGCCCCGTCCCCTGGTACATCTGGACCGTCGAGGCGGCGATCTCGTCGCGGTGCTGCGCATAGCGAATGGACTGCACCCGGTCCTTGTGCGCCAGCACGCCGGGCCAGTCCACCTCCGGCGTTGCGCCCCTCAGGCCGAACAGCGCGTATTTTTCGGACCCGGCGCGGGCGAGTGCCGCTTCGCGTACCGCCTTCGAGGGCACACAGCCCTCCGCCAGACAGTCGCCGCCGAGATTCCCGAACGGATCCACCATCACGACGTTACGGCCTTCGCGGGCGAGCCGGAACGCAGCGGGATATCCGCCGCCGCCCGCCCCCAGGACCACCACGTCCGCGCGCAGGGTCCGCATCATGGCGCCTCGCTGCCATGCGGCGCCCGGCGGGGCGCATCGATGACCAGTTCAAGAAGACTCAAACAGCGCATACAACTCCTCCTCCTGCGCGAAATGCAGGGACAGGATGGCATGGAGACCATACAGCATCCGCTGCAGATCGCGCAGATCCTCGGCCCGCGGACCGGCGGCGGGCAGTTGGGCGACCAGACGGCGCAAGAGCCGGGCGCGGCGCTGCACCTCGTGATGGGTCTGGATGAGCGGCCCCGTCGGGTCTTCGTCCCGCAGCATCTTCCGGATGGCCGAATAGGCGGTCCGCTGCTCCGCGCGCTCGTGCGGGAGCAGTTCCTTTTCCAGCATCTCGCACAAGCCCTCGAGGCGGGCGCGTGCCTCGCCCGCCGGCAGGGAATCGATCCGCGCCGCCAACGCCGCGATGTCGCCGATCTGCGGCTGCAACGACCGATGTTCCGAGGCGAGCGTCCGGGCAAGATCGGCGACTTCCGGCGTGGCGCCGGGACGCGCCCCCGCATCGACGAGCGCCCGCAGGGCATTGGCGATGACGAGGATATCGATCACTTCCTGCAGCACCGCGCCCGCCGCCGGAGCGATGAAGCCCGCGGCGGCGAACGCCATCGCCACGATGGACAACCCCATTCCGACGAACACGCTCTGGCGGGCGATGCGCCCCGTCCGTTTCGCGATGGCGATCGCCGTCACCAGGCCATCCAGGCGGTTGACGGTCAGGACGACATCGGCGGCCTCCGATGCCGCGGTCGCGCCCCGCGCGCCCATGGCGATGCCGACATCGGCGAGGGCCAGCGCCGGCGCGTCGTTGACGCCGTCGCCGATCATCGCGGTGACGCCCTCCGAGCGAACCTGCCGGATCACCTCGACTTTTTCCTGCGGCGTGCGTTCCGAGAAGACGCGATCGACGCCCAGCGCATCGCCCACCAACTCCGCGACATCGGGATGATCGCCCGTGACCATGTGGATGCGCCCGATGCCGGCGGCGCGCAGCGCCCGCAGCGTCCGCGGCGCTTCGGCCCGGATCGGGTCCTGCAGCAGGAACGCGCCGGCGAGCGCGCCGTCGATTGCCACGTAGACCGCCGCCGAGCCTTCGACCGCCGTGCGCGCCTCGATCGCCCGCAATGCCGGAGGCCGGGTTGCGCCCGGCGCGACGAACTCGAATTGGCCGACGGCGACGCGGCGTCCATCCACCGTGCCGGCGATGCCTTCGCCGACCCGTTCGCGAACATCCTGCGGGAAATGCAACTCCGCGCCCCGCCCCCGCGCCTCGAGCACGATGGCCGGCGCATATGGGTGCAGCGAGAGTTGTTCCACGGAAGCCGCAAGACGGACGATCTCCGCCACCGCCTCGGCGCCGATCGTCTCGACCGCCGCCACCCGGGGTTGCGCCGCGGTCACGGTTCCGGTCTTGTCGAGCAGCAGCACCGCCACCCGCGCCAGGGTTTCGAGCGGCCCGCCCCCTTTCACGATGATGCCGTGGCGCGCCGCGCGCGACACGCCGGCGATGATGGCCGCCGGTGCCGCCAGGATGAGCGGGCACGGCGTCGCGACGACCAGGACCGCGAGCGCGCGGATCGGAGTGCCGCCGGCAATCCACGCCGCCGCGGCAAGCACCAGCGTCGCAGCCAGGAAACCGACCGCGTAGCGGTCGGCGAGGCGCACGAACGGCGCCTTGGATTCCTCGGCCGCGCGCACCAGCCGGACGATGCCGGCATACGTGCTGTCGGCGGCCGGAGCGGTCACGCGCAGTTCGAAGGGAGCGCCGGCATTGGTGCCGCCGCTGCGCACGGCCTCGCCGGATTCGAGCCGTACCAGGCGCGATTCGCCGGTCAGCGCCGACTCGTCGAGAACGGCATGCTCCGACAGGACCAGGCCATCGGCCGGGACCACCTCGCCGGGCTTGACGACGAGCACGTCTCCCGGAACGACGGCGGCCACCGCGACTTCGACCAGATCCGCGCCGCTGCGGCGATGGGCGATCCGCGGCGCGCGCCCGACCAGCGCGCTCAATTCGCGCCGCGCCCGGAACACCGCAAACTGTTCGAGCGCGCCGCCGCCGGCGAGCATGACCGCGATGATCGCCCCCGCCAGCCGCTCGCCGAGGACCAGCGCCCCGACCATCGCCAGGACGGCGATGAGATCGACCCCGGCCTCGCGCCGCAGCACCCCCGTCGCGGCCGTGGCGATCGCCGGGCCGAGGACCACCAGCGTGGCGCCGGACCACGCCCATTGCGCCGCTTCGGCATACCCTGCGAGATAGGACAATGCCCCGACCACGAGCCCGGCAAGGGCCAGCCCCAGAAGAACGATGTGGCGCGTTACCATCCGGATTCCCGTGTTTCGCCGCCGTGTTCCGTCATGCCACCGCCGACAGCGGGATGGTACGCGGTCCAACCCACTCGCATCGTGACGCCGCGCATCCTTCGACCCTTCCTCCTCGCGGTCAGCGCGCTCCTCGCCGGCAGCTATGCCTACGCCGCGGCACGCCTGGGCGCCGGGCCGTGGAGCCGGGCGGCGCTCGCGCTGCCGTTCCTGCTCGTCTGGATCGTGCCGGTGGCGTACTGGACCCGCGACGGCACGCGGACCGAGACGTGGTTCGACCGGGCGATCCATCAGGCGAGCTACCTGTCGATGGCGTGGATCAGTTTTCTGCTCGTCGGCGCGCTGGCGCGCGATGCGGCGCTGCTCGCAACCCGCACCCTGCACTGGGAAGCCCTGCACCAGGCCATCGCCCAGGCCGGCGTGCCGGCGGTGTTCGCCGGCTCGATCCTGGCGATGGCGATCGGCGCGACCACCGCCCTGCGCGGCCCCCGCATCCAGGACGTGACGGTGCCGATCGCCGGCCTGCACCCCGATCTCGAGGGCTTTCGCATCGTGCAGATCTCCGACCTGCACGTCGGCCGCACCATCCGCCGCGCCTACGTCGAACGCGTGGTCGCCCGCGCCGAGGCCCTGGCGCCGGATCTCGTTGCGTTCACCGGCGACATGGTCGATGCGCCGGTCGCGCACATCGCCGCGGACGTCGCGCCGCTCGCCGCACTGGCCGCGGCAAGCCCGACGTTCTTCGTGCTCGGCAATCACGACTGCTACGCCGGCGCACAGGAATGGATGGCCCACTTCGACCACCTGGGGGCGCGGGTGCTGCGGAACGGACACGAAACGATCCGGAAGGGAGCGGCGACGATGATCGTGGGCGGCGTCGTCGACCCGGCATACCGCGACGCCTCGCCGGCAATCTCGCTCGACGCCGCGGCCCCCGCCGACTTCCGCCTTCTTCTCGCCCACAACCCGAAACTTGCTCCGCTCGGCGCCCGCGCAGGGTTCGACCTGCAGCTTTCCGGCCATACGCATGCCGGACAGTTCTTTCCGTGGACGATTGCGGTGCGGCTCGTGCATGCGCCGCACGTGGCGGGGCTTTCGCGCGAGGAACGGATGTGGGTCTACGTCAGCGCCGGAACCGGGAGCTGGGGGCCGCCCGTGCGGTTCGGCACGAGCCCGGAAATCACGCGCATCACGCTGGTCCGCGCGACACCGTCGACGGACGCCGGAGCGATGCAGTAGAATGCGCCCCTTCGCGGGCGTCGTTCAATGGTAGGACCTGAGCTTCCCAAGCTCAAGACGTGGGTTCGATTCCCATCGCCCGCTCCAGCATCTTCCTTCCGGCATTCCCGCACTCCGAGCGCACTCGCCGCCGAGGCCCTGTTCAGCGGGCCTCGCCGGTACGCCGCTTCCAGTCCGCAAGCGCCTTGAGCGTGTTCTCGACGTGATGGTCCGGATTCAAACTGGAATACACGTACAACACCTTCCCGTCGGGCGCGATCACGTACGAGATCCGGTTCGCGGTGTCGCTGATGATCGCCATGCCCGCATCGTACTGGTGAATGATCGTGGCATCGGCATCCGCAGCGACCGGAAATTTGTTCCGACATTCGCGCACCGAAAATTCCTGCTGCGTCCGGATGTCGTCGTGGGAAATGCCCAGCACGCTCGCCCCCAACGCATGGAACCGCGGGGAGGCCTCGGCGAAGTCGTGCGCCTCCACCGTGCAACCGGCCGTAAACGACTTGGGATAGAAGTAGAGGACCACCGGCCCTTTGCGCAGTGCCGCCGCAAGGGAAAACGTGAACACCTTGCCGCCGAGCGCAGCCCGGGTCGTGAAGTCGGGAGCCTGAGATCCGACCGGCAACGACGCGAATGCCACGCTGCAGGCCAGCGCCGCCGCGACCGCCGAAGCGGGGCGCGCCAAACGGGCCGCCTTCGAAAAAAATGGACGCATGCGATTCTCCACATCACCACGGAAGAGGACTGCCGCAGCCCTCTTGCGGATTGATTGTCCACCGAAAATCGGCGCGCTTACCCCGATCGAGTGCGGGGTTTCCCGGAATGCCACTGGCGCGAACATCCCCGGTGCAATACGATAGTTTCCGGCACGCGATCCGCGGCGCCTCCTTCAGCGGAAGGACACCCCATGGCACTGTTGCACGCAGGTTCCGGCGAACTGCTCGACGTCCGCCCCTTGGGCGCGGAATTGCGCAACGCCCAGACGTACACGCTGGTTCCCGGGCCCCCACTTGAAGTTTTTCGAATGATCCTTCTAGCGGGGAAGGCGGTCCCCTCGCACCATATCAACGGGCCATTGACCATCCAATGCATCGAGGGTCTGGTCGAACTGGAACTGCCCGATCGAATGCACGCGATGCGCGCCGGCGATTTCGTATATCTCGATCCCGGCGCGGCACATGGATTGCGGGCCGTCCAGGATTCCTCGATTCTGGTGACGCTGTTGCGCATGCACGGCGCCGCGTAACCCCTGGGCGGCGGAGCAGCCAGGCGCAGCGGCGGAGCCCCGCTAGGCCGGAAAACGGCGCGTGAATGCCGCACAAGGGACCGGACGCGCAGGATCCGACAAAGCATGTTTCCGCAATCGAACCACTGTACCGCGAACCACCCAAACGAAAACGGCCTACCCGTCAGTAAGCCGTTGATTTCGTTGGTTGTGGGGCTTGCTACGAACGTCGTTTGAAGCCGGTTCGGATCAAGTTCCCGGCACAGAACTCCACTATGCCGCCCGCGCCTCCGTGAGGTGCATATCGACGTGGATGTCCGCGTACGGGCAAATAAGGCCGCCCCGCTCCGTCTTCTCGATCAGCCCCAGTTCCACCAGGACGGCAGCATCCTCGTGAACCCGCTTCACGTCGCGCCCAACGCGGCGGGCCAACTCGCGCACCGGAATTTCGCCGGCGCCCTGCAGTGCGCGGACAATCTCCCAGCGGTTCTCCGTGAGTCGCCCGAAAAACAGGCCGGGCGTTTCGAAGTTCAGATATTCCCCGAGATACCCCTTCCGTTCTTCGGCCGCCCGAACTCCCGCCCGCATGGCAGCGCGCAAACCGGACCACCCGTCAGGCCGCACCGTAACGGTCAGCGTGCGTTCCATTTTTCCACCTCCCGCCAAAAATCGTCGATCAAACGGTCCACATCGACGAACGCATACGCATACTCCTCGGTTCCCACGTGCTTATGGTCTCCCTTGCCACGCTCGTTGTCGAAACCCACCACGCGCTCGTCGTTGACCAGATAGGCCAGCCGATACTTGAATGGGTGATCCGATGGGGGCACCGGATCGGCCATCTGCCAGACAACGCCTACGACAATGCCCCCGGACAACACATCGCGAAATCGAATAACCAGCTCGGCATCCATCGTTGGCAATATTGACAACGATACGATCTGCGGTCAAATCCCGGGGTACCTTTTTGCTGCAAACCAAGTCGGCCATCGCGGCCTCACTCAAACTCCGGAGTCTCCGGAAATCCGGGAACGATTCATCCGCTCACCGCACCGGGCGAACGCTGCCGCCGGAGCAACGCCGGGGAATTTGTCGCAACGCCCCGGAATGTGTACCATACACACATGACCAGCGCCTACCTGATGCGCGAACTCAAGCGGGCCGGGTGGCGGATTAACCGGGTGCGCGGTTCCCATCATGTTTTCATGCACCCATCGCGTCCCGGAATCGTCGTTTTGCCGCATCCCAAAAAAGACCTGGGGACGGGGCTTGTTCGGGCAATCCGGCGGCAGGCTGGAATCGCGGAGAAGTAACCATGCGCTACCCTGTTGTTATCGAACCTGGAACCGATACCGAAGCCGTCGGCGTCATCGTGCCCGACCTGCCGGGCTGCTTTTCGGCGGGCGACACGATGGAAGAAGCCATGACCAATGCCGAGGAAGCGATTACGGCGTGGATTGATGCCGCTTTGGACGCGGGGCAAGCCATTCCGCAGCCTTCCAGCATCGAAGCCCTGCGCGCATCGCACAAGTTTCCGAAGGGCTGGTGCTGGGCGCTGGTGACGGTGGACCCCGCCGCGATGGATGACGCGCCGGAACGGGTGAACATCAGTTTGCCGCGCCGGGTGCTGCACCGCCTGGACGCGCATGCCAAAGCCGCCGGGGAAACCCGCTCCGGGTACATTGCCCGCATGGCGCTGGAACACTGACGGCGGAACTGCGACACACAACGCCCCGGCGGTACCGGGGGCCGCTGGCGCATCCAGCGCGCCAGACTCAAGGCCGCCTTTCGGCGGAGACGGTACGAGTATGCCAGCGGCAACCGCGCCGGACAGGCGGGGCGGAATCGGGGCAAATTCCCCGGAAACCCCTACACTGCCCCTACATGCGCGGCCAAGCGCCCAAAACGAAAACGGCCTACCCATCGGTAAGCCGTTGATTTCGTTGGTTGCGGGGGCACGCAACCACCGACGCTTCATGGTCACGATGCCCCCGGTCTTAATTTAAGGTCAAGGGTCGATTCTATCGACCACGCTGTCAATGGCCTGCAGACCAAGATTCAACTGCTGACGGCTGACCTTTACTTCGGGGTCGTTATGAACCGGATAGTAATCCTGCTTCATCTTGGACAAGGGCGTCCCTCGATGGGCGGCCACGACACCCGCCGTGTTGAAATCGCGAAGCTCGCCTACGTAAGCCGCCAGGAAGTCCTCTTTTGTACTAATCACCCCTTGGTTAGGCGAGAAACGGCCGGAGTTCGCAATAAATTCCCCATACAATTGGTCTGCAGTTGCGTCAGAGAAGGCAGCAAACGCTGCCGCAGCACCCTTATATTGGGTGAATCTGTTCCCTATTGCAAGATGAACACAAGGAATAACCATCCCGCGAGCAGAAGCCCTTGCCGCGAAAGTGTAATTCCCAAAAAATTGGTGCGGAGGATTAGTACCATGAAGAAGAGCAAATAGTGCCTTCACAGCAACCCGAGAAGAGTCATCTGCATTTACAGGAACGAGAAGCCTCGTTGCTCCACAGATAGCGAGTTCCGTGTAAATAGAGAACGACGGATTTGTGTCAAAGAAAATTGTCCACGATTGGTCAAGGCTATTCCTCATTCTAACGAATAGCTCATGGACCCATTTCCAAGGATCGGGCAAGCCGGGGAATGGAGTGCGACTTGCTTCGTCATTCAATGCCGGAGCCATCAACTCAAGATTCCCATCACCACATATTAGGTGGAGATTCTCCGGCATACGCTGATTAACACTACTAACATTGATCGAAAAATCATCAACATCTGGCGTATTTCTATTTAGAATGGCCTCACTTATGTAACCAACAACGCTCTGTGGAACGGGCTTCCCACAGAAATCAAGCAACTTTTTCTCACCATCAATGCCTCCACCAAGCAAAAGCATAGACGAATTGGCCTGAGGACATAAATCTACAACAAGAACCTTTCGCTTCGGATTTTTTTCCGCGAAGCGAGATGCCAAGTGAAACGTAATCGTGCTTTTTCCCGTTCCACCCTTGTTGTTCCAAATGGCGTAGGCTTCCATATTCGCTCTCCAATGAGGCAAGCAAAATCGTCGCGAGCAGGCTACACCAAAAGGGGTGTGTGCCCCAACAATTTCTCCCGCCCCAGCCGCTTTGTCCTCAACGCCAATCGCCAAGAAGCGGAAACGATTGTCCCTTGCGAACCGTGGACAGATTCTTGTGATCGCCCGTACCAGGGTACATCGGCATGGGGGCCATCATGGCAAGCATTCTCGAAACTACCGCGGAGATGGACGCTCTGGAAGAGGACGCCTTCCACGTCCTCACCAACCCCGATCTGACGTCCCTTGAGCGGCGCCTAGCCCTGGAGCGACTGCTGCGCCGCTACGGGGTACTGGACGACTACCGGCGGGCGCTGGCTGCCTATGTCAGGCGAATGAGTATCCGGCAGACCGCCGCCTCACCCTCCCCCCCTGACTACATCGTTGGCGAGATCCTATCGTCGCCCGAGTTCACCGGCCTGCGGTTCGCCCTGCTGGCGGCGCTGATCGCGGTCATCTATGGCGACGGCCCCCGGGCAGCCTGGGTGCCGACGATGTTGATGCCGGTGATGGCGCCACCCACCCTGAGGTGGTAGGAGGCAACCATGGATCACCAGACCACCCTCCGCCACCTCGCCGCCGACCTTGTCGAGGGGCGGTCGCTATGCCCGCTTGGCGGTGCCCCCTGGGACATGGTGGCGGGCGAACTGGATCACCTCCACGCCCGCGGGTTCACGCTGGCTGACCTGGCGGCGGCCGTCCGCGCCGACCTGACCAGCGACATCACCGGATAGCCGAGGCTGCTGGAAGCTCCGTGGCGGGGGTCACGGAGCCGGGACGGCTCCCCGACATCATCCGGGCATGCTGGCGGGGCTGTAGAGGCCATCCAGGGCAATGGCGGGCCCAATCCACCGAAAGGAGCCGACCATCGGGTGGCGGTCGGCCAGCACAGCGGCGCCGTCGTCAAGGTCGGCCGCGGGGAACCGCCGCGCCAACGGCGCGGTGGGCGGGCCGCACCTTGACGCCGCACCACGACTATACGCTCACCTGCGCCCTGGGAACGGTTGTTCCCAGGGAACGCCTCTTCCGGCGAGGAATGGGGGCCTGCCGTCCGGCCGGGGGCAACGCCCCCGATGAGGACGCTCCCGGCAGGGCCGACAACTTGCGCAGCAAGTGGTAGTCGGTCACTACCTCTTTCTTGCCAGCCGGTGCCGCATGCTGTCGGTGATCCACCACGGCGGAGGCGTCCTTGGGATTCCAGTTCATCCACGTCGAAACCTTTTCCCGCAAGGCCGACAAACAGGGCCGTTCGGTCGCCTTCATCTTGCAAGAGGCCCGGCGGGAGCCCGCAGCCTGCCAGCACGTCCCCCACCCCCTGGCACCGACGGTGATCCATGGCATCAGCCCGGTCGAGGTCGAGGCGCTGCACGACCGCTTGGTGGCTGACGCCGCCACCGTGGACAAGTTTGGCAAGGCCCGGCGGGTGCGCGTGGACCAACACACTCTTTGCACCGTCGTCGCTTCCCACCCCGCCACCATGGACATGGTGCGCGACAACGCGACGACGGCCGCCGCGGTGGCCGATTGGGAATGCCGAACCCTGGCATGGCTGGTCGGGCAATACGGTGATCGGATGGTGTCCGTTGTCCGGCATGGGGACGAGTCCCATCCGCATATCCACGCCTACATATTGCCGACCGACGATCCGACTTTCCGGGCGAAAGCCCTGCATCCCGGTTGGACCGCCAAGGATGCGGCTGTCCGCGACGCCAGGGTGGTCGGGGCCGACGCGAAGACCGCGAACGCCCGGGGCGACACCGCTTATAAGCAAGCCATGCGCCAGTTGTCAATGATCGCCGTAATGGAGCCGGGGATGATCGGCGTAATGGAGCCAGTGGGAACCGGCGGAAACGGCATTTCGAACGGCCCGCAGAATGGGCTGTTTTGATGGTTTTTGCAAGTGTAGTTTTC
>JAKCCX010000039.1 GCA_021838715.1 Pseudomonadota bacterium
CCTGAGTTCCTGCGGCGGCGGTGCCGTCGCGCTGGCGGCGCTCGGGGGCGTCGGCACCGGCGGCACCGGCCTGACGATCGGTACCGTGGTCGCGTTCGGCAGCGTCGGGGTCGATGGTCAGGAGTACGACAGCGAGACACCCAAGTACTACCAGAACAGCGACAGCTCGCAGGTTGCGGCCACATCGGTGGGACTGGGCGACCGGATGCGCGTGGAGACGAGCGGCAACAGCCCGGTGGCGATGACCGTCGAGCCGTCCCTGATCGGCACCGCGCAGGCCATTTCGTCCCCCAATGCCGACGGCACCGGCACGTTCACCGTCAACGGAGTGAAGGTGGTGACGAATTTCGATGCGACCAAGGGGCCGATCACGTTCTACGTCGGCTTGACCCGGTTCGCCGACCTGACGGCGGGCATGCCGGTCGAGGTGCACGGCCTGTTCGGCATCGACTCGAACGGCAACGGCTATATCCAGGCCACGCGCGTCGTGCAGTTGCCGGCGTCGGGGTCGACCACCATGACGGGCCAGATCACCGGCATCGTGTCCAATCTGGGTTCGAATTCCTCCGGCCAGACCTTCACGATCGATGGCACCATCGTGCAGCTGACGTCGGCAACGGCCCTGCTCACTACCGGCGTCACGTTGGCCGACGGGCAGGTCGTCAATGTGTCCGGCACCCAGCCGGTCGCCGGCGGCACCATCACGGCATCGACGCTGCGAATCCACAGCCTGATCGGGGTGAGCGGCAGTGTGCAGGTGGAAGGCCTGCTCACAGGCGGTGCGGCCGGATATACCCTCGACGGCATCCCGCTGGACCTGAGCGCAAGCGGGCTGTTGAGTGCAAGCAATCCGTCCTGGGTATCGGGTGCGGCCTATGTCCTGACCGGACAGCCCGATGCGGCGGGAGTCCTGCATGTCACGACGGTGCGCGCATACAGCGCGCCGGGGGCGGGGGCCCAGGTCAGCCTGAAAGGCACCATCACGGGGTACGTCAGCAACAGCAACTTCCTGGTGCGCGGGGTGTTGGTGAACGTCCCTTCCACCATTTCCTTGCCGTCGACGCCGCTGGGGAACGGCATCTACGTCGAGATCACCGGCAACCCCGGGGGGGCAACCGGCGGCACCGACGGCGGCGGGCAGGGCGATGAAATCATCGCGACGGGCGTGACGACCGCGTCGGCGGTGCCGCCACCGGGGGCGACCGTCGACTACCTGGGGACGGTGAGCCAGTACGGTTCCAGTGGCGGAAGCTTCGTGCTGACGGCGGCGACCGGGACGAGGTATCCCTCCGGTGTGACCACGATGAATGTCGCTCTGACGTCGAATGCGGTCTACGTCAACGGCATTCCATCGAACCTGGCCACGTCGGGCACGCCGGTCGAGGTCGAGGGAACGTACGCCAACGGCTCGCTGACGGTCTACAGCGTTACCTTCCTCGGGTCGGCGGCCGTGGGCACCAGCGGCGAAATCGAGAACTGGAATAGCAGCACTGGCACGTTCACGGTTCACGACGTGCAGCTGACCGTGCAGCTCACCGGCACGCAGACGCAGTTTTGGAATAACGGATCCGTTACTACGGGTTCGGTGCCGTCTTGGGTCGAAAACGGCTCGAGCGTCGCCGTGGAATACAACAGCGCCGGGGTGGCGCAAACCATCAGCCTGGAGAATTGACCGATCATGCGATTGCTACTCATCGAAGACGACGTGACCCTGGGGCGGTCCCTGAAAGCCGGACTCCAGCAGTTTTCCCAGAAGGACGTCGACTGGGTCCGCACGGCGGCGGAAGCGCGCGCGGCCTGGTTCGCCCGGGGCGAGCACGCCGATCCATATGAAGCGGTGATCACCGACGTCGACCTGCCCGACGGCAATGGCATCGATCTGATCCGCATCGCGCGCAACCGGCGCGTCAAGACCCCGGTGCTGATCATGAGCGAGCGCGAGCACGTCGCCGATCGGGTGCACGGCCTCGATGCCGGGGCGGACGATTACCTGGTGAAGCCGGTGGCATGCGACGAGATCGCCGCACGCCTGCGGGCGATCCGGCGGCGGATGCACGGGCCGGTCGACGAACGCAAGGTGCTGGGCGCGCTGGCGATCGACACCACCGCTCGTCTGGTCACGCTGTGCGATGAACCCATCGATCTGTCGGCGCGGGAGTTCACCGTGCTCATGGCGCTGGCGCGGCGTCCCGGCGCCATCGTTTCGCGTGCGCAGATCGAGTCGGCGCTCTATGGCTGGGACAGCGGCGCCGACAGCAACACCATCGAGGTCTACGTCCACCACCTGCGGCGCAAGCTCGGCGCGTCCACGATCCAGACCCAGCGCGGGCTTGGGTACCGGCTGGTGGCGCCGATGCTGTCCTGACCGGCTGGTGAAACGCGACTGCGCAGGACCGATTTGCGGTCCTGCGGTGCCTGCGTGCCGATCAGTGCCCGTCGCTCACCGTCACCTTCGCCCCGATGGCTCCGGGCCTGGCCAGCCAGACCACCGCCACCAGCAGCACGAACGCCGCGGCCGCGCCATAGAACAGTTCGTCGGCCCCCAGCGTGTACGACTGCACATCGATCATCCGGTTGATGATGCCGAGCGCCTGGGTTTTGGTGAATCCTCCGGCGTGCAGCTGGCCGATGGCCAGGTTGGCCGGCGTGCTGAAGTCGCTGATGCCCTCGGAAAGCCGCGCGTGGTGCAGGCGGGCGCGATCATCCCACCAGGTCGTCGTGATCGAGGTTCCGAACGCCCCCGCGCTCATGCGGAAGAAATTCGACAGGCCCGTCGCCGCGGGGATGCGCTCCGGCGGCAGGCCCGAGAGCAGGATGGTGGTCGTCGGGATGAACATGAAGGCGACCGCGACGCCCTGGATCACCGCGGGCAGGACGACGGTATCCCAATCGGCGTCGGTCGAGAACCACGAACGCATCAGCATCACGTAGGCGAACACGATGAAGGATACCGATGCGAGCATGCGCGGATCGAACCGGCTGACGTTGCGTCCGACCCACGGCGACAGCGCGAGCGCAAGCACGCCGACGGGGGCCAGCGAAAGACCCGCCTGCGTGGCCGTGTAACCCATGTACTGCTGCAGCCAGAGCGGAATCAAGATCACGTTGCCGAAGAACAATCCATAGGCCAGCGCCAGCGTGGAAGTGCCGACCGCGAAGTTGCGGATGCGGAACAGCGCAAGATCGACGATCGGGTGCGCCTCGGTCAGTTCCCAGATCAGGAACAGGATGAGGGAAACGATCGCGGTGGCGCAGAGGGCGATGATCACCGGCGAGGCGAACCAGTCCAGTTCCCGGCCTTTGTCGAGCATCATCTGCATCGATCCGACCCAGAGCACGAGCAGGATGAGACCCACGAAATCGATCGGTCGCTTGCGGATCGCCGATTCACGATGGCGGTAGATGCTCGCGGTGATCGTGGCCGAGATGATGCCCACGGGAACGTTGATATAGAAGATCCAGGGCCAGGACAGGTTGTCGGAGATCCAGCCGCCCAGCGGCGGCCCGACGATCGGCGCGACCAGCGTGGTCATCGCCCACATCGCCATGGCCGAGCCGGCACGTTCCGGCGGGTAGCTCGACAGGAGGAGCGCCTGCGACATCGGGATCATCGGACCCGCGACCGCACCCTGCATGATCCGGAATGCGATCAGCACCTGCAGGTTGGGTGCAAGGCCGCAGAGAAAGGAGGCCAGCGTGAAGGCGAGCGTGGCCGCGAGAAAGATGCGGACCTGGCCGAAGCGCTGCGCCAGCCAGCCGGTGAGCGGGACCGAGATCGCGCTGGACACCGCGAACGAGGTGATGACCCAGGTGCCTTCGTCCGGGCTCACCCCCGTGTCGCCTGCGATCGCGGGGATCGAGACGTTGGCGATCGAGGTGTCGAGGACGTTCATGAACGTCGCGAGAGAGAGCGCGATCGTGCCCACCGCCAGCTTGGTGCCGTGCAGCGGCGGCAGCGGCGCGCGGCCGCCGCCCGGAGGGCCGTTGTTCGCGGCGGCGCTCATCGGGTGACGAGGTTCTCGGCGACGATTTTCGTGACCAGCGCGTCGGCCTCGCGCAGCACGCCGGCATAGACGTCGGTGCGGTCGTCGGGGGCCGCCGGGTTGTGCAGCGAAATCAGCGGGCCGCGGTCGTCGCGCACATCGACGGTTGCGCGCACCGACAGCCCGACGCGCAGCGGATGCGCGCGCAGTTCCTCCGGGTCGATCGCAATCCGCACCGGCACGCGCTGGACGACCTTGATCCAGTTCCCGGTGGCGTTCTGCGCCGGGAGCAGGGCGAAGGCCGCGCCGGTGCCGGCGGCGAAGCCGATGATCCGGCCGTGGTAGCGCACGTGGTTGCCGTAGAGATCGGCGACCAGTCGCACCTGCTGTCCGATGCGCATGCGTGTGATCTGCACTTCCTTGAAGTTGGCGTCGACCCAGAGGTTGGCCATCGGGACCAGGGCCATGATCGGCGTTCCCGGGGCGACCCGCTGCCCGACCTGGACATTGCGTCGCGCGATCTGCCCCGTCACCGGAGCGAGAATTCGCGCCCGCTTCCAGTCGAGATAGGCCGCGCGCACCCGCGCGGCGGCGGCGAGCACGTCGGGATGCGTCTTCACCTGCGTTCCCCGGGTGTAAGCGAGGTTGGCGCGCAACTGCTCCCGGGCATTCTCGAGTGCGGCGCGCGCGGTGGCGACGGCCAGTTCGGCGTGGCGCAGGTCCTCCTGCGAGATCGCTCCCGTGCCGCGCACCGCGTTGCGTCGGTGCAGGTCGTCCTCGGCGCGCGCAAGCTGGGCCGCCCGCAAGGCGACTTCGGCGCGCAGCGCGCCGTTGTCGGCAAAGCGCGACCGCGTGTGCCGCACCGCCTGGGCCAGCTCCGCCTCGCGCGCGGCCAGCGCGACGCGGGTGTCCGCCGGGTCGAGCCGGACCAGCAGCTGGCCGGCGCGGACGGTGTCGTTGGTGTCCGCGCCCACGGTCACGACCGTGCCCGCGACCTGCGGCGTGATCGTGATGACCCGGCCGTTCACGTAGGCGTCGTCGGTGTCCTCGTAGTTCCGGCCGATGAAGAACCAGTACGCGGCGGCGCCGATGGCCACGAGGAGGAATATCGAGAATGCGATGAGCAACGCCGGCCGGCGCAACGGCGACGTCGCCGGGGCGGTCGGTTCCGCAGGAGGGGTGGATGGCGCAGCGGATGCAGGAGTTTCCGTTCCCATGAATTGGCCCGATTGGTGAACCGTTAATAGCCCCCGCCCAGCGCAAGGGCGAGAGTGACGTCCAGCGCCGCGGCGCGCGACCGCAGATCGAGCGCCGCGCGGCGCTGCCGGAGCACGGCCTCCTGCGCGTTCAGCACGGCAAGGCGGTCGCCCAGGCCGGCGCGGAAGCGGACGCGGGCAAGGTCGTAGGCCGCGAGCGCGTTGTTCGTGGCCTGGTCCTGCTGTTCGCGTTGCTGGCGTACCGAGCCGATCGACGTCAGGGTGTCGGCGACTTCGCGCGCCGCGCCCAGCACGGTGGCGTTGTAGTCGTCGATCGCGGCGTCGGCGTCCGCACTGCTGGCCCGAAGGTTCGCGCGCAGCGCCCCGCCTTCGAAGATCGGCAGATGGATCGCCGGGCCGACCTGCCAGATGCGGCTGGCATATTGGAAAAAGCTCTGGGTCGTCATCGAGTTGATGCCCACCAGTGCACTCAGACTGACGTCCGGGTAGAACGCCGCCCGCGCGGCGTCGACATCGCGCAGCGCGGCGCGCGCGCGCGCCTGCGCGGCGGCGATGTCGGGTCGCCGGGACAGCAGATCGAACGGGAGCGCGGCGGGCGGATTCAGCGCCGGCCCGCCGGGCAGGTGGGCATCGACGTGATCGGCGGCCTGCGGCGCCTGCCCCGCCAGCACCGCCAGGGCGTGGCGCGCGAGGGCGATCCGTTCATCGGCCTCTGCGATCTCTTCCCGGATGACGGGGACCGGAACCGTGGCCAGGTGCCGTTGGACCTGGGTGTCGAGACCGGCGCGCAACCGCAGTTTGACGAGCCGAAGGGTGTGCCGGCGCGCTTCCTCGGTCTGGAGCAGGATGCGTCGCGCCGCCTGTTCGCGGGCAAGCGTGAAGTAGGCATGAGCGATGCCTGCGGCGAGTTGCGCGCGGGCCAGGTCGCGGCGGGCCGCCTGCGCCTGGGCCTGCCAGCGCGCGGCGTCGACCTGGTCGGCGATGTGGCCGGAAAAGTCGAAATCCCAGGCCGAGTCGAGCCCCAGCGTGTTGACGGTATGGATCATGCCCCCGAAGGGCGGCGGGAAGATGCCCGTCGACGAATAGCGTTGCGCAATGCTGTTGCCGTCGATGGAGAGCGTCGGCATGGATGCCGCATTGGCCGAAGCGATCTCGGCACGTGCCCGCGCAAGGCGCGCCTGGGCCATGTGCAGATCGGGACTGTCGGCCAGTCCGAGGTCGATCCAGTGGGTGAGCTGGGCATCGCCGTAGCGCGTCCACCAGCGCGCCGAGGGCAGCGACGCGGCCGGGGTGGGCCGCAGGTCGAGGCGCTTCGCGACGGTCGCCGCCGTCGGCAGGGTTTCCTTCGGCGCGATGGCGTGGGTCGATGCGCAGCCACCGACCACCAGCAGCGCGGCAAGGAGCGCCGGAGACAGAAGGCGGAAATACGGCGCGCGCGTGCGGCGCGGCCGCGGAACGTTCTTAGCGGCCGTCATGGGATTGCCGTCCACGGGCGAGGATGCGTTTGAGCAGGCCTTTGAGCTGTTCGACTTCCGCGTCGGAAAGGTCCGCGAGATGGGCGTTGAGCACATCCGAGATCACGTACGGCACCACCGCAACGGCATTCTTCCCGTCGTCGGTCAGCTCGATGTTCTGGACGCGCCGGTCGTCCGCATTGCGCACGCGCCGCACCAGTCCTTTGTCTTCCAGGCGGTCGATCATCCGGGTGACGGCGCCGGCATCGCAGCCCACGTTGCGCGCCAGGCCGGTCGCCGTTTCGGAGGTGTGGCGCTGCAGCATGAGCAAGGGCCGCCATTGCGCATCGGTGAGGCTGTATTCTTCCATGCGCTCGTCCATCGCGCGCGACAGCATCTCGACCACCTGCTTCATCAGGAAGCCGACGCTTTCTTCGATGCGGTACGACTCGCCGCGGTAATAGCCGGGCCGCACAGGCGGCAGCGGCCGGGGGTTGTCGGGTTGCGTCATGGCGGTCATTCAATGTTTGCCTAGGCAGAAAATATACTTGCCTAGGCAAATACAGTCAACTGCCGGGAAGTTCCCGTGCCAGTTCCCGGCTCCGCGCCTGGGCTGCGAGCGCGCCTTCGACGATCGCTTCATGGAGGCCGGATTGCGCAAACTGCGCGAGCGCGGCCGCGGTCGTGCCGCCCTTCGAGGTGACCCGCTCGCGCAGGGTGGCGACGCTCTCGGGCGATTGCGCGGCGAGTCGGGCGGCGCCGGTGAAGGTTCGGACGGCGAAATGGCGCGCCTGGGCCGCATCCATCCCCATGCGCTGCGCGGCGTCCTGCAACGCTTCGAGAAAATAGAACACGTACGCCGGGCCGCTGCCCGAGATGGCGGTCACGGTGTCGAGCATGCCTTCGTCGCTGAACCAGACCGCATCCCCGACGGCTTGCAGGATCCGCGTGGCGGCGTCCCGTTGGGCTGCGGTCACGCCGTCGCGCGCGAAGGCGCCGGTGATCCCCTCGCCGATCAGCGCCGGCGTGTTGGGCATCGCACGCACGACCGACTCGGTGCGGGCCCAGCGTGCGATCGATGCGCTGGGAATGCCCGCCGCGATCGAAACGAGGAGCCGGCCGGGGGCGGGCGCATCGAGCGTTTGGCAGACTTCGCGGATCTGTCCGGGCTTGACCGCCAGGACGAGTACCGCGGCGTCGAGCAGGTCCCGGTCGGGGGTGTCGGTGACGGCAACGGCGAATTCCGTCGCAAGCGCGTCGCGCCGCGCGGCATCGCGTTCGACGACGCGGATCGCCGAACCGGGCGTTCCCTGCTTGCGCAGGCCGCCGATCAGGGCCGCCGCCATGTTGCCGCCGCCGATGAATCCGATCTTCATGTCCGTTCCCCAAAAATCGCGGTGCCGATGCGCACCATGGTTGCGCCTTCCGCAATGGCGGTTTCAAAGTCGGCCGACATGCCCATGGATAGCGTGTCGATGCCGGCCGCGGACGGGCCGTCGAGCGCGGCCCGCAGCGCCTCCAGCAGGGCGCGCAGCCGGCCGAATGCCGCGCGTTGCGCGGCGGGCGCCAGGCCCGGCGCCGGAATCGCCATCAGGCCGCGCAGGCGAAGGCCCGGCAGGCGGACGATTTCCTGCGCCAGCCCCGTGACCTCCGACGGGGCGACGCCGCTTTTGCTGGCCTCGCCGCTGATGTTGACCTCGATCAGGGTCTGCAGCGGCGTGCGATCCGCGGGGCGTTGCGCGGCCAGCCGTTGGGCGATCCGGATCCGGTCGACCGACTGGACCCAGTCGAAATGTTCGGCGATCGGCCGGGTCTTGTTGCTCTGGATCGGTCCGATGAAGTGCCATTGCAGCGGTCCGGCTTCGGGCATCGATCGCAGCCGGGCGATCTTGTCGAGGGCCTCCTGCACGTAGCTTTCGCCGAATGCCGTCTGGCCCGCGCGCGCCGCCGCTGCGACGGCCTCCGCCGGGAACGTCTTGCTGACGGCGATCAGGGCGACCGAGCCGGCGGGGCGGCCCGCGGCGCGTTCCGCCGTCCGGATGCGCGCGCATACCGCATCGAGACGAAGCGTCAGCGTAGACGGGTCCGAAGGCTCCAATTTACCGTTACACATCCCGCAAGCCTACCGTATGCTACCCGGACCTCGACACGCCACGGCGCCCGCCCATGGATATTTCCGAACTCCTCGCGTTTTCCGTCAAGAACAAGGCGTCGGACCTGCATCTGTCCGCAGGGCTGCCGCCGATGATCCGCGTGCATGGCGACGTGCGTCGCATCAACCTGCCGCCGCTCGATCATGAAGAAGTGCACGGCATGGTGTACGACATCATGAGCGATTCGCAGCGCAAGCAGTACGACGAACACCTCGAGTGCGATTTTTCTTTCGAAATTGCGGGATTGGCGCGCTTTCGGGTCAACGTGTTCAACCAGGACCGCGGTGCCGCTGCGGTCATCCGGACGATTCCGTCGCGCGTGCTGACCCTGGAAGAACTGCATGCCCCGCGGGTCTTCGCGGACTTCGCGGCCAAGCCGCGCGGACTGGTGCTGGTCACCGGGCCGACCGGATCGGGAAAGTCCACCACCCTCGCGGCGATGGTCGACCAGGTCAACAACACGTCGTACGGCCACGTGCTGACGATCGAGGATCCGATCGAATTCGTGCACGAACCGCGCAAGTGCGTGATCAACCAGCGCGAGGTCGGCTCGCACACCCTGTCGTTTTCCAACGCCCTGCGATCGGCGCTGCGCGAAGACCCCGATGTGATCCTGGTCGGGGAGTTGCGCGACCTCGAAACCATCCGCCTTGCCCTGACCGCGGCGGAAACCGGGCATCTGGTCTTCGGGACCCTGCATACCTCGTCGGCGGCCAAGACCATCGACCGGATCGTCGACGTCTTCCCGGCTGCGGAAAAGGAGATGGTGCGGGCGATGCTCTCCGAATCCCTGGTGGCCGTGATCTCCCAGGTTCTCATCAAGCTCAAGGACGGCAGCGGTCGCACGGCGGCGCACGAAATCATGGTCGGCACTCCGGCGATCCGCAACCTGATCCGCGAAAGCAAGATCGCCCAGATGTACTCGATGATCCAGACGGGAAGCCAGTTCGGCATGCAGACCCTGGATCAGTGCATGATCGACCTGGTCCGGCGCAATGTCGTGAGCGCGGCGGACGCGCGCTCCTACGCCAAGAGCCCGGAGAATTTCGCGGGCTGAAGGCCCGGAGGAAACCATGGATCGCGACCAAGCCATACGGTTCACCCACGACCTGCTTCGACTGCTGCTCCAGAAGAAGGGGTCCGACCTCTTCCTGACCGCCGAATTCCCGCCGGCATTCAAGATCGACGGACGGGTGGTTCCGGTGTCGAATCAGCCGCTCACCGCCCAGCACACCGCCGAACTCGTGCGTGCGATCATGAACGATCGCCAGGCGTCGGAGTTCGAGGCGAGCAAGGAATGCAATTTCGCCATCAATCCGACCGGGATCGGGCGGTTTCGCGTGTCGGCGTTCGTGCAGCAGGGGCGGGTCGGAATCGTCCTGCGCACGATCGCGGATTCCATCCCCACGGTGGAAGGCCTGAGCCTGCCGCCGCTCATCAACGACCTGGCGATGACCAAGCGCGGCATCGTGATGGTCGTCGGCGCCACCGGGTCGGGCAAATCCTCCACCCTGGCGGCCATGGTGGGCTACCGCAACGAGCACAGCCAGGGACACATCATCACCATCGAGGACCCGATCGAATTCGTCCATCCGCACCGCAACTGCATCGTGACGCAGCGGGAGGTGGGAGTCGACTGCAACGACTGGCATGTGGCGCTGCGCAACACGCTGCGCCAGGCCCCCGACGTGATCCTGATCGGCGAGGTCCGGGACCGCACCACGATGGAGCATGCGATCGAATTCGCCGAAACCGGCCATCTGGTGATGTGCACCCTGCATGCCAACAACACCAATCAGGCCCTCGACCGGGTGGTCAACTTCTTCCCCGAAGACCGGCGCCCGCAATTGCTGATGGACCTGTCGTTGAATCTGCGCGCGATGATTTCGCAGCGCCTGCTGCCGCTGAAGGACCGCAAAGGGCGGGTTCCGGCGGTGGAGGTGCTGCTGAATTCGCCGCTCGTTTCCGACCTCATCTTCAAGGGCGACGTCCACGAGATCCGGGAAGTGATGAAGCGCTCCCGCGACCAGGGAATGCAGACCTTCGACCAGGCGCTCTTCGATCTGCACGAATCGGAAACCATCTCCTACGAGGACGCCCTGCGCAACGCCGATTCGGTCAACGACCTGCGGCTGCAGATCAAGCTCAACTCCAAGCTCTTCGGCGGCATGGCCACCATCAACCGCGGAATCGAACACCTCGGACTGAGCAGTTAGTACCGGGATTCATCCGGTCCCCGGGATGCGGTGTCGTCATCTCGTAACGATCCCCCCCCGTTCCTCGCGTAGACTCGGCCCCCGCGATGAACCTCTTTGCCAAGCTCTATTACCAGCTTCGTACCGCGGCCAAAGCCCTGCGGCTCTATCTGGTCATCGCCGGCCCCGGCATCGTCGTCATGGTTGCCGACAACGACGCCGGCGGCATCACGACCTACGCCGCGACCGGCTCCAAATACGGCTATGGCCTGATCTGGTTCCTGCTGCTGCTGATTCCCGTCGCCTACTACGTCCAGGAGATGACGGTGCGCCTGGGCGCCGTCACCAAGCGCGGGCACGCCGAAGCGATCTTTTCCGGCTTCGGCGCGTTCTGGGGGTGGTTCTCGCTCATCGATCTGATGATCGTCGACTGGCTGACGCTCGTCACCGAATTCGTCGGCATGACCTCGGCGATGCAGATCTTCGGCATTCCCGCCTGGCTCACCACGGCCGCGGTCGTGCTGCTGCTGTGCGGGATCATGCTGACCGGCCGCTACTGGACCTGGGAGAAGATCGCGCTGCTCTTCTGCGCGCTCAACCTCGTATACATCCCCGGCGCGTTCCTGGTGCATCCCTCGGTGCACGAAGTCCTGCAGCGCGGACTGATCCCGAACTTTCCGGGCGGGTTCAACGGCCAGATGTTCTTCTTCCTGATGGCCAACATCGGCACGACGATCGCACCCTGGATGCTGTTCTTCCAGCAGAGCGCGGTGGTCGACAAGGGGATGCTCGAAAAGGACATCCCCTGGGGCCGGTTCGACACCTGGCTGGGGTCGATCCTGACCATCGTCGTGGCGATCTTCATCGTCGTCGTCACCGGCACGGCCCTCCACGGCGTCAACATCGACAGCGCCGCGCAGGCGTCGATCCTGCTGCAGAACACCCACCATTGGGTCGGCACGTTCATGGCGATCGGCCTGTTCGACGCCGGACTGCTGGGGGCGATCTGCATCTCCCTGGCGAGTTCCTGGGCCTTCGGCGAGATTTTCGGCTGGGCGCATTCCCTGAACACCAACATCCGCGAAGCGCCCTGGTTCTACGTCTCGTACTTCCTGACGCTCGTCACCGCCGGCGCGGTCGTGCTCATCCCCGGCGCGCCGCTCGTGCTGATCACCCTGTTCGTGCAGGTCATCGCAGTGACCCTGCTGCCGGCGGCGCTGGTGTTTCTCATCCTGCTGCTCAACGACAGGGAGCACATGGGGGAATACGCCAACACGCGGATGCAGAACGTGATCGGCGGGACGATCGTGGTCGTGATCATCGTCCTGTCCACCCTGTACGGGATCAGCGCGCTGTTCCCGAGCCTGTTCGGTTGACGGAGGCGGCATGTTCGACAAATTCCGCGCCATCCACGCCCGCTACCGCACGCCGCGCATCGTCATGTCGCCGGCGGTGCGCCGGGCGCTGCTCGGGCTGCGGATCTATCTCATCGTGCTCGTGCTGCTGATGCTCTACAAGTTCGCGTTGATGGCCGGCGCTTGAGGAGAAATGCATGGTCGCGGTCGTCGAACACGAATTCTTCCTGAGCGAAATCATCGGCCGGCGGGTCATCCGCCAGTCGGAGCGCATCGGGCGGCTGCAGGATCTGGTCATCGTCGAGACCGGCAGGCTGCCGGAGGTCGCCCAGCTCGTGGTGCGCCGGCCCTACGGCTATCCGTCCCTGCTGGTTCCCTGGGAGAAGGTGGTGGTCGTCTCGACCAACGAGATCGCCATCGACATCGGCGCGCTGGAGGACTACCAGCAGAGTCCGCCGCCCGGAGCGATCCTGCTGCGCGACTACATCCTGGACAAGAAGATTCTCGACCTCGACGACCGCGAGGTCGAGGTCGTCTACGACGTCAAGCTCGCGTTCCAGGGCGGCAAGCTCTACGCGAGCGAGGTCGATTTCAGCCGCTATCGCCTGCTTCGCCGCCTGGGCCTGCGGCGTCTGGCGCGGTTTTTCGCCCAGCAGCATGGCGGCGAGGACACGGTTTCCTGGAAGTACGTGCAGCGGCTGCCGGACACCTTGGGGAGTTTCTCCGGCAGCGTCAAGCTCAATGTGCTCAAGTCGGCGCTGCATGAAATCCACCCGGTCGACCTGGCCGACATCCTGGAAGAACTGGAAAGCGGCCAGCGGCAGGCGATCTTCAGCCAGCTCGATCCCGGACTGGCGTCGGACACGCTGGAGGAGATCGAGCCGCGGGTGCAGCGCGAGCTGCTGGCGACGATGCAGCACGACCGTGCGATCCAGCTCATCCGGGAGATGAGTCCGGCGCAGGCGGCGGACCTGGTGGCGGCGCTGCCCGCGTCCGAGGCCGAGGAGATCCTGGGCGGCCTGGACGGCGACGACGCGGCGCGGATCCGGCGCATCGTCGAGCACCACGACGAGAACGTCCTGCTTTTCGTGAGTCAGGGGTACATCCGCCTCGCGCCGGATGCGCCCGTCCGGCGGGTGCTGGCGGAATATCGCGATCTGGCGCAGGGCAAGGACGTCCTTTCCTACCTCTACGTGATCGATGCGGAGGATCGCCTGGTGGGCGTCGTCGGCCTGCGCGAACTGGTTTCGGCGGAGCCGGGTCGGCCGCTCGGTGCGGTCATGACCGAGCAGGTCATCAGCCTGGGCGCCACCGACACGCTGCGCGACGCCGTCCACGCCCTGGCGCGGTACGGCCTGCGCGCCATTCCGGTCATCAGCCCGGAGCGGCACATGCTGGGAGTGATCTCCGATCGGGATGTCCGGGGCTTGAAGCCCAGGCTCGATTGACGATACAATCACCGGTTTTCCGACACTCGGTAAGGCAAATTCCATGGTCGTGATCCGGCTGGCTCGGGGCGGAGCCAAGAAGCGCCCGTTTTTCCACGTCGTCGCAACGGATTCGCGCAATGCGCGCGATGGCCGTTTCATTGAACGTGTCGGTTTTTACAACCCGGTCGGTGCCGACGGCGCGCAGAATTTCCGCGTCGCGGCGGATCGCATCGCATACTGGCAGGGCGTCGGCGCCCAGCTCAGCCCGACGGTTGCCCGGCTGATCAAGCAGCACGGCACGCAAGCCGCGGTTTCCTCGGCGGGTGCGGCCGCTGCGGCCTGACGACCTGGTCGAACTGGGGGTCCTGCGCGGCCCCTACGGTGTGCTCGGCTGGGCGCATGTCCGGCCGTATTCCGCCGACGCGGAAGTGCTGCGCAGCGCGCGCCGCTGGTGGCTGGCCATGCCGGCGGATGCGGAACCCCGCGTGCCGGTGGCGGTGACCGGCGTACGACGGCAAGGTGCCGAGCTGGTTGCGAAATGGCAGGGATGCGACTCCCCGGAAGCCGTGCAGGCCTTGCGCGGCGCGCGGGTCTTTGTCGCCCGCGCAGATTTCCCGGAACCGCCCGACGGGCAGGTGTATTGGGTCGACCTGATCGGTGCGCAGGTGTTCAACCGGGAAGGGCTGCGGCTCGGAACGGTCCTGCAACTGCAGAACAACGGGGTGCACGACGTGCTGGAGGTGGATCCTTCCGCCGTTCCGGCAGGTGACCCCTCGGGAAAGCGGGCCCGGACGCTGCTGATTCCGATGGTCGACGCCTACGTCGACCAGGTCGACGTCGACGGGCGCCGGATCGACGTCGACTGGCAGCCGGATTGGTGAAATGCGATTCGACGTCGTTACCTTGTTCCCCGACATGTTCGCGGCGATCACCGAGCACGGCATCACCCGCCGCGCGCGGGAGCAGGGGGCATGGCGCCTGCAGACGTGGAATCCGCGCGATTTCACCACGGACGCGCATCGGACGGTCGACGACCGCCCATTCGGCGGCGGGCCCGGGATGGTGCTGATGGCCGAGCCGCTGGCGCAAGGCGTCGAGGCGGCGCGGACGGCGCAGGCACAGGACGGAGGCCGGACCCTGGTCGCGGCGTTTTCCGCCGCCGGGACCCCGTTGCGCGACGCGCGCGTGCGCGAACTGGCGGCGCAGGGGCAGGCGGGCCTGTCGCTGGTGCTGGTGTGCGGCCGCTATGAGGGAATCGACCAGCGTTTCCTCGACGCCTGCGTCGACGAGGAATGGTCGGTCGGGGATTTCGTGCTGTCGGGCGGCGAGCTTGCGGCGATGGCGCTGATCGATGCGGTGGTGCGTCATCTGCCGGGGACGATGCGGCCGGAATCGGCCCAGGACGAGTCGTTCGCCGAGGGCCTCCTCGACGCGCCCCATTACACGCGGCCCGAGGTCTGGCGCGGACGCGAGGTGCCGCCGGTGTTGCTGTCCGGCCATCATGCCGACATCGCGCGCTGGCGCAGGGAGCAGGCGCTGGCCCGGACCCGCCGGATCCGGCCGGATTTGTTGCAGAATACGTAGTTTCGATGAACCCCATCCTCTGGGCGGTGCAAAACCCGATTCCGAATACCGCCGCATGATGGTCTTAGGAGAGTGAACGTGAACGTGATTGCGCAGTTGGAACAGGAAGAAATCGCGCGCCTGACCGCGAACCGGTCGATCCCGGCATTCGCCCCGGGCGATACGGTGATCGTCAGCGTCAACGTCGTCGAAGGTGCGCGCAAGCGCGTCCAGGCGTACGAGGGCGTCGTGATCGCCAAGCGCAACCGCGGATTGAACAGCGCGTTCATCGTGCGCAAGATCTCCAGCGGCGAAGGCGTGGAGCGGACGTTCCAGACGTACTCCCCGACGATCGCCTCCATCGAGGTAAAGCGCCGCGGCGACGTCCGCCGCGCCAAGCTCTACTACCTGCGCGAGCGCTCCGGCAAGTCGGCGCGGATCCGCGAAAAGCTCCCGACGAAATCCGCTGAGTGAGCTGGGCCGCCCTCGTCCTGACGCTGTTGCTGGAACAGGCGCGGGCGGTGCCGCCCGCCAACCCCGTATATGCCGGGGTGGAGGCCTGGGCCGATCGCGTTGCGCGCAACTGCAATGCGGGCAAGGTCCGGCATGGCGTCTACGGGTGGATCCTGGTGGTGGGCGTGGCGACCGCGCTCACCGTCGCCGGGTTTCAGCTCGCGCGTTGGGGAGGGTGGATCCCGGCGCTGGCGGTCAACGTGGCGGTGCTGTTCTTCACCCTTGGATTCCGCCAGTTCAGCCATCCCATCACCGCGATCCAGCGGGCGTTGCAGGAGGGGGACCTCGCCGAGGCCCGGCGTCTCTTTCTGCAGTGGCGGCGCGAGGTCGACCCGGACTTCGACCCGACCGAAGTCGACGACACCGAGATCGTGCGCAAGTCGATGGAGTTCGGCTTGCTCGCCGCGCATCGGCACGTCTTCGGCGTGATGTTCTGGTTTCTCGTATTGCCCGGACCGTCCGGTGCCGTGCTCTATCGTCTGAGCGAATTCGTCGCCCGGCGCTGGAACCGCCTGCCGGCATCCGCCGATTTCGATCTGCCGCCGGACCGGTTCGGCGCGTTTGCGCGGCGCGCGTTCGCATGGATCGACTGGCTGCCGGCGCGCCTGACCGCGCTGGGATTCGCCATCGTCGGCGACTTCGAAGGCGCCGCCTATTGCTGGCGCGAGGCCTCGGTGGGCGGCCAGCCCGCCTGGGAGTCGGATCGCGTCCTGATCCTTGCCGCTGCCAGCGGTGCGCTGGGCGTGCGCGTGCTGGGCGGGACCGACTCCGCGGGCATGGCCCGCCGCGAAGGGGAAGAATCGGCGTGGCTGGTCGAGCCCGCTCCGCAGGCCCTGCAGTCGGCGGTCGGGCTGGCCTGGCGCGCAATGATCCTCTGGCTGCTGCTGTTGCTTCTGGTCACCGTCGCGGCAACCGTCGCGTAGATTCCCGCTCGTCCAGCAGTCGGCGATAGAACGCATGGCGTTCGGGTGCGATGGTGCCGGCGGCGAGCGCCGCGCGGATCCGGCAATCGGGCTCTTCGAGGTGGCGGCAGTCGGCGAAGCGGCAGGCGCCGGGCGCAGCGGCGAAATCCGGCATCCATGCCGGCAGGTCGGCGATGTTCAGGTGGTGCAGCCCGAACGACTGGAATCCCGGCGAATCGATCAAGGCCCCGTCGTCTCCATATGGATACCAGCGCGTTGCCGTGGTGGTCTGTTTGCCTTGACCGCTGCGCTGTGAAAGGTCGCCGACGCGCAGGCGTTCCCCGAGCAGCAAGGAGAGCAGGCTCGATTTCCCGACGCCCGAATGGCCCACGAACAAGGTCACCCGGCCGCGGCACTCGCGGTCCAGGGCCTCGTATGCCTCGGCGGGCTGCGTCTTTGCCGAGACGCACAACCCGCGCGCGCCCAGCGCACGCGCTTCGTCGAAGACCGCCCGCGCCGTCGGGGATTCGATGTCGACCTTGTTGAGCACGAGCAGGGCGTCGACCTCCGCCGCCGCGCAGGCCAGCATCGCACGCCAGAGAAATTCGCGCTGCGGCGCGGGTTGCGGGGCGAAGACGATTGCCACCTGATCGACGTTGGCGGCCAGCGGTTTGGTGCGTTCGGCGTCCTCGCGGTAGAGGAGGTTCCGCCGCGGTTCGATCGTTTCGATCGCGGCGCTGCCGTGGTGCAGGGTGTAGGACACCCGGTCGCCGACGACCGCGTCGAGCCGCTTGCCGCGGCGGACGGCCTCGTATTCATGGCCGTCATCCGTGGCGATGATCGAGTGCTGGCCGAAGCGGGCGATGATCCGACCGAGTTCGGGCATCAGAAAGGTCCCGGTCCGGCGCGCCGGCGGCGGCGATCCGTCCCCTCCGCCGCAAGCCGCCCGATCCGCGCCGCGGCCGGGGGGTGCGAGTCGTAGAACAGGGAGTGCAGCGGATCGGGCGTGAGCGTCGCCGCATTGTCCTGGTAGAGCTTGACCAGGGCACGCACCAGCGCCGCCGCCGACGCGTTTTCCGCCGCGAAGGCGTCGGCCTCGAACTCGTGTCGGCGCGAGTAGGCGCTGCGAATCGGCGCCAGGAACAGGGCAAACCACGGCACGACGAGCGCGAACAGCACGAGGGCGAGGCCGTCGTGGGACCCATCCGGCCCATTCGGCGCGACCGGAACGCCCAGCGCGCCATAGAACCAGTCCTGGCGGCTCAGCCAGCCGAGCAGAGCCAGGCCGAACAGACTGGAGAGCATCCCGGCGATCATCCGTTTGCGGACATGGTGGAGGCGGAAGTGTCCGAGTTCGTGCGCGAGCACCGCTTCGACCTCGTCCGCCTGCAGCCGCTCGATCAAGGTGTCGTAGAACACGATGCGCCGCGCCCCGCCCAGGCCGGCGAAATAGGCGTTGCCATGGCTGGATCGCCGCGAGCCGTCCATCGTGTACACGCCGTTGCTGCGGAAGCCGGTGCGCGCCAGCAGGGCGCCGATGCGATCGAGCAGGGGGCCGTCGGCCAGCGGCGTGAACCGATTGAAGATCGGCGCGATCCAGCGCGGGTAGGCGGCGGTCAGCGCGAGCGTGAACACCGTCCAGACCGCCCAGGCGGCGAGCCACCACCAGGGCCCGGCGCTGTGCATGCAGGCCAGGACCGCCGCGGCGAGCGGCGTCCCGAGCGCGATTGCAAGCAGGGCCGTCTTGAGCGCGTCGAGGGCGAACATGCCCGGCGTCATGCGGTTGAAGCCGAAGCGCTGTTCGAGGCGGAACTGGCGGAACCACTCCAACGGCAGGTCGGCGACCGCAAGCAGGGCGAAGATCGCTCCGACCAGCGCCAGCTCGCCGGCGAACCCGGTGCCCAGGCGCGCGTCGAGGGCCTCGCGCACGAGACGGATTCCGCCGCCCCAGGTCAGCAGCGCGAAAAGGAGCCCTTCGCCGAGCATCTCGACGATGGCGAATCGCTGCTTCGCGATCGTGTAGCGCGCCGCGCGGGCGTGCTCCTCGGGACGGATGGCGGCGGCGAACGCCGCCGGGACGGTGTCCGCATGGCCGGATACGAAGCGGATCTGCCGCGTCGACAGCCACAGCCGCAAGGCGAGATTCGCCGCGACGGCGGCAAGGATGATCCAGGTGGCGGACAGGGCGGATGGCACGCGGAGGGTGCGGAGCGGATGGGCGGGTGGGCTATGCGAAAATCGCCGGGATCCAAACCCGACGCGACGAAAATTATATGGCACAGGATTCCCCGGCCGCTCCCGAGACGGCTGCGCAGACATACGACGACAACCGGTTGATCTGGATCGACATGGAGATGAGCGGCCTGCGCCCCGATTCCGATCGCATCCTCGAGATTGCCGTGGTCGTCACCGACGCCGAGCTGCGCACCGTCGCCGAGGGACCGGTCGTCGTCGTGCATCAGTCCGACGCCGTCCTGGACGGAATGGATGCCTGGAACAAGGGTACGCACGGCCGTTCCGGCCTCATCGAGCGGGTCCGCCAATCCACGGTCGACGATGCCGCGGCGGAGAACGACGTGCTGGCGTTCCTGGCGCGCTACGTCCGGCCGGGAAAATCGCCGATGTGCGGCAACTCCATCTGCCAGGACCGGCGCTTCCTCGCGCGCTGGATGCCGCGCCTGGAAGCGTTTTTCCACTACCGCAACCTCGACGTCAGCACGCTCAAGGAACTCGCGCGGCGCTGGAACCCCGAGGTGTACCGCAGCTTCGAGAAGAAGAGCCGGCACGAGGCGCTGGCCGACGTCTACGAATCGATCGACGAGCTGCGGCATTACCGGACGCGCTGGATCGAGGCGCCGACGGCTTGACCGACCTGCGGCAACGCCCAGGCCAGCCCGGCCGATGACCGCCGATGATCGTGCGGCGGCGGATGGCCGCGGATGACCGGAATCCACGGTGATTTCGACGCTGACGAGGGTGGCGTCCGGGATCCGGTGCTCCCGGACGTCCTCGCGCCCGACCTGGACGTCGTTTTCTGCGGCACCGCCGTCGGCGAGGCCTCCGCCCGCGCGGGCGCCTATTACGCCGGGCCGGGAAATCGCTTCTGGCCGGCGCTGCACGAGGCCGGATTCACGCCCGCCCGGCTGCAGCCGCAGGACTATCGCAGACTGCTCGACTACCGCATCGGATTGACCGATCTGGCGAAGCGGATCGCCGGCAACGACGTGATTCTTTCCCGGGCGGATTTCGACTGCGAAGGGCTGCGGCAGCGGATCGAACGAATCCGGCCGCGCGTCCTGGCCTTCACGTGCAAGCGGGCGGCACAGGAATTCACGGGGTTGCGGCGCATCGATTACGGCCTTCTCGACCGTGCCGAGTTCCCGGAAACCGGGATTTTCGTGCTCCCGTCTCCATCCGGATCGGCGTGCCGGTACTGGAGCATCGAGCCGTGGAAGCAGCTCAGGCGATTGCTTCCCGGCCGGAATCCGGACGTCTGATTCAGATTCTATCTACCGATCCCGTTTGTTGATATCCTGATGCGCTTCACGTCGATGAAGTCGGCGCCGCAAATGCTGGAGCGGCTGACCGACGGAGCCGCTTCCGGACTTTGGGTGTTGCCAGGGGAGAGGGGATGCGATGGGCGGGAAGAACGGAAAGAATCCGGAAAAGAACAAGAAGGGGTACCACAAGGGGCTGCTGCAGAAGACGGTCGTCGAGAGCGTGGAATTGACGCGCTACGCTGTAAAGGGCAGGAAACCGGACAAGAAGAAGGTGGTCCTCAGTACCCATGGTGAAGTGGCTTTTTTCGACAGGGGGGTAACCACCTGGAGACTGGACCTGGCCAAGAGCAAGCCCGTGGGCGAGGTGGGTATCGATACGCCGCACGTGGTGGTTGGGGCCGAGTGGTATACCGCGC
>JAKCCX010000040.1 GCA_021838715.1 Pseudomonadota bacterium
CCACCGGCCCGTCCACGATCAGCCTGAAATGCCGTCCACGATCACGCTGAAACAGCGTCCACGATCAAATTGAAATGCCGTCTACGATCAGCCTGAAACGGCGTCTACGATGGGCTGAAATACGCACATGCAACGTCCTTTGTGATCGCGTTTCCGGGTTCCTGCGGTTCATGGCTGGTGGGAGGGGATTGGTGACCACAATAGGGCGGTTGCAAGCACCAGGAGCAGCAGGAGACCGATATAGGCGAGATAGGCGTTCATCAGGCCATTTTGTAGAAAACGGAGTTTTCTGGTTAGCCACTCCACGGATTGCAGCAGTGGCTTGAACAGAAAGTGACCGAAGATCGGTGCTTGGGAGTAATCGAACTTGAGTTCTTTCAGGAAGTACGGCTTTCCCTCGAACTGGCGTACCACCGCATTGGTAGGCCGATAGATGAAACTGTAAAATACGCGCAGGGCGTTGGAGAACGCCAATGCGGTGGTTGCGCCGGCATGCGCGGCGTAGTCCTCCCCGCCACACCAGACCGGCGCCCGTCGTACTGCAAAACGTCGTCGACTGCGAGCGACGATGGTGAGCGGAACCAAGGCCAACAACGGCATCACCACAATCAATGTGGCAGGCGAGATGAACGCAAATCCCGGCGACAGGGGAACGAGCAGCCGCTCATGAACCATGAGCGCTGGGGCCCCCGGCGCCGGCCAGGCTGCCGCCTGCAAGCGCGGCAACCACCAAATCATGCTCGCCGCAAACGTCGGCACCGCGATGCCCACTGCGAGTACTGCGGCGCGCGACATGGCCGGCAGCGCGGTCGCATTGTGGCCCATCCGCGAACCATGCGGTTCGTATTGGCCAAGCAATCCGACGCCGAATAACTTGACCATGGTCGCCAGGGAAATGGCGGCCGTCAACGCGAGGCCTGCGCCGGCAAGTGCCAGAGCAATGCGGGCGCCGTTATTCGCGACGACGAAATCGTGAAACAGGCTCTGGAACACATACCATTCGCTTACGAATCCAGCCGTGGGCGGCAACGCGGCCAAGCTCATCGCACCGAACAATGCGCCCAAACCGAGCGTCAGGGGCGCACGACGCAGGATTGCGGCTTGGCGGACCCGGTAGCCACCTTCCAGCTCGGCAACCGCGTCGCTGGCGAGGAACAGCGTCCCTTTCGCGAGACTGTGCCCCATCAGATGCAGCATCCCCACGGTCCAAGCCAATCCGGCAAGCGCTGCCTGGCCCTCAGCGCGGAAGATCAGGGCCGCCCCCAGCGCCGTGACGGCGACGCCGGCATTCTCTGCCGAGGAAAACGCCAGCAGTCTGCGCCAGTCGTCTTGTTGGAACGCATACAGGATGGCAAGGATGGCGGTGAGTGTTCCGGCCGCCAGAACGACGACTCCAAGCATGGCAAGCCACGGGGGACTTCCCAGCCATTGCAGGAGCGCGCGCCCCAGGGCGAAATATGCGGCGTTCATAACCGTGCCGGACAGGATGGCGCCGCTTGCCCCGCTACCGTGGCCGTATGCGCCGGGGTACCACTCGTAGAACGGTAGGAGGCCGAGCTTTGCGCCGAAGCCGACCAGCCACAGACAGGCGAGGAGGAATGCCGCCACGGTGCCAAGGGCATGCCACCTCGCGGCATAGGACGCAAAGTCCAGGTGCGGTCCGAGCAGCAGGACTGCGAACAGGAGGGCCACGGAACCAGCCTCCAGCAGGGCCAACATGAAAAGGTTGTCCTGGCCGGCCTGCGGAGTGCGGTGCTCGGCAAGCAGCATCATCGCGCCGCCCAGTCCCAACGCCTCCCACGCAATCAGAAAACTCGCGCCGTCTTGCAGGCCGAGTACGCCCAGGGCTCCAAGCAGCGACATCGCCGCGCCGGACGCCCAGCCCTGGCCCCGCTTTGCCGCTCCCGCGGGCACAACAGCGAAAAAGGCCGGAAACAGCGATGGCAGCAGCAACCACAGGCCGGCAGGATCGGCCCGGAAGCGTACGGTCCAATCGCCGAAGGGCAAGGCGAGTGATCCAGCGCCTCCCGGCAAGCCGAAAAGCGCGCCGATGGCAGCCAGAACGGTTCCCCCGGCAAGGAGGGCGCGGGCTGGTTTCGACGCGCCGACGAGATCGAGCACCAGCGCCGCCAGCCAGGACGCCGCGGCAAAGCCCAGCGCATCCGACGCGATCGTGTCAGGATTCATGTCGACCTCCGTGGACCCGTTGGGGCCGGCGCTGCAGTAGAAGCAATAATGCCTCGATGATCGCCGCCGGGTTGGGTGGGCATCCCGGCAGCCAAATGTCCACCGGAAGGAGACCCTCCAGGCCGTTGTGGCAGGAATAGCCGCCGCCATTGGTGCCGCCACCGGTGGCGCAGGTTCCGAGCGCCATCACCCAGCGTGGTTGCGGCATTGCCTCCCAGGTGCGCAACAGCGGTTCGCGCATCGCAGCGCTCACCGGGCCGGTGACCAACAACAGGTCGGCGAAACGAGGCGACGGGGTAAAGAAGATGCCGAGGCGGTGCAGGTTGTAGAACGGATTGAGCAGCGCGGTGAGCTCGCTCTCGCAGCCGTTGCAGGAACCAGCATCGACGTGCCGGATGTGCAGGCTCTTGCCGAAGCCGACGAGTTCCCGGGCGTGTTGCGCCTCGCGCCCCGATTCGGCGACATTTCCGGCATCGCCACCGAATGTCTGCAGATCATCCCGGCTTCGCACACCGAAGGCCCAGTCGTGCGTAGCGCCGAAGGCGGCCTCGGGACAAATCTCGGTGCAAATCTGGCAGCCGACGCAGCGCGCATAGTCCAGTCCGACGCCTTCACCGGGGCGCGCGACGATGGCCTCGGATGGGCATGCGGCCACACAGTCGGTGCAGGCGGTGGTCGCCGCCCTGCATTTCGAAGCGTCGAGGCGGGGAAGGCCGAGGACGCCGTCTTGTCCGGTCGGGCCGGCAGCGTCCGGCCACCCGGTCGTCACCTTCCCGCGCCGGATTCCGAACCAAGTCCACATCGGCATGGTTCACCCTCCTTAACGGTCCGCCCCGGCTATTGATAGACCGAAGCTCGCCTCGTTGATCGCATAATCCATCATGTTGCTGTCCCGGACGGTGAACGGGAACACCCGCCAGTTCGAAAAGGAAGGTTCCTTGATCTTTACGCGGACGAACCGGGTGCGCGTTTGGTCGAGGTGGATCGCATAGAGCAGACCGCCGCGCGTACCTTCGACCCACCCCAACCCCTCGCCGTCGGGGGCGGGATCTTCTACGGCCTCATTGCGCATCACCGGGCCGGGTTTGAGCGTCGCCAACGCCTGGCGGATCAATGCAAGCGTCTGCCGAATCTCCCGTGCGCGCACCCGGGCGCGGGCATGGGCATCGCCATCCTTTTCAAGCGGTACCTCGAACGAAAGCTGGGAATACAGGGCGTAGGCATGGTCCCGGCGCAAATCGCGGTCGAGGTCGCTGGCGCGTTCGACCGGGCCCGTCGCGCCTTGGTCGAACGCGACCTGTCGTGCCAAATGGCCGGTGGTCAGCAGGCGGTCCAGGTAGCTGCGGGTGGACTCCAGGCAGTCCAGATATCGGTCGATGGCGGGTTCGACGGCCGCAATGGCTGCCGCCAGGCCATGGACATCGAGATCCCGGCGCAGCCCGCCGGGAGCGATGAGACTGCGCAGGAATCGGTTGCCGGTCAATCGGGCGTTGATTTGCTTGATCTGCTCTTCCAGCCAGAGTCCTTCGGCCTCGGCCACCTTGAGGGTCGTGGTTTTGGCGAGCAAGCCGAAATAATGCAGATGGTTGTATAGGCGCTCCAATTCGGCAAGGATCACGCGCAGCATCTGCGCCCGTTGCGGCGCGCGCCAGCCCAGAGCGCCCTCCACCGCTTGCGAGTACGCGAGGCCATGGGCGACGGAATCGACGCCGGACACCCGCTCGGCAAGGGCGCTTCCCGTCAGCAGGCTGGCCCCTTCGAAGCGTGCTTCCATGGCGCGGTGCTTGTAGAACAGGCGCGGGTGGTAGTGGAGAATCCCCTCGCCGATATAGTAGAAGAGGAATTGGGCCGATTCGACCACATCTGCGCGCACAGGGCCGAAGGGCAGGCGCTGGATTTCCGCACCGATCATCCGGGGTTCGGTCGGCGGCAATGCATGTCCGGTGCGCGGTGCGCCATGGCGATCGAACCTTGCGCTCAAGGGGGGGGCGCCATCGCGGAATCCTTCGTGCAGGACAAGCGGGTAGGGCTCCGGATGACCTTCGAATTCGAGGCCGTATAGATCGCTCATTTCCCGCTCATACCAGCCGAGCAAGGGGAGCTTGTCGGCAAGGCTGGGCAATTTCCCCGATGCCGGTGCAACCCGCCAAAGGCCATACGGATTGTCCGCGCCTTGACTGACGACGTAATTGACTTGCGGCGAACCGTCCGGGCCGGCATGGGCGTAGGCAAACTGCATGCGTCCATGAGCGCTCGGCGTGTCGCCCAAAGCCGTAAGCAATGCATCGGCGGCGCGCCGCAGATCTTCGGGGGGGCGTTCGGTGGTCTGGCAGTGCCGCATTGTCAGTCCCCCCCCATACTCGTTGCGATGGCGGCAAGGTGTTGCCAGATTGCGGGCAGCCACCATAAGCCGAGCACCAGCACCGCTGCGAATGACACGGCCATCGGCATGAAATGAGAAAAGCCGAGGCGGACGCCCGGAGCGCGCTCGGGACCGGATCCAAAGTACATTCCCCGAAACTTGTTCAGGAATCCGATGAATATCACGATCAGAAGGGCGCCCATCCACCAAACCGCCCATCGGTTGGCACTCGCCATCCCGCCACGCAGCACCGTGAGTTCGGACAGGAACAACCCGAACGGCGGCGCGCCGGTGATCGCGACTGCCCCGGCGAGCCAAAGGCGTCCGGAATTCGGGAAGTAATCCAGCACCCGGCGGATCCGGTCAATTTCCTTGCTCCGATAGGCGTGCATCATGTTGCCGGCGCCAAAGAAGATCAGCGACTTGGCCAGGGAATGGTTGAGCATGTGGTAAAGCGCGCCGATCGTGCCGAGCGGCCCGCCAAAACCGAAGCCGAGGGCAATGACGCCCATGTGCTCAACACTCGAATATGCCGCAAGCCGCTTGACCACCGTCTGGCGGGTGATGAAGAGCGCAGCCACAAGCAGGCTGAATGCCCCCAAAACGACTAGCGCGGTACGTGCGGTCCCTTCGATCGGCGTGCCGCGCAGAATCCCGAGATACCGCACGATGCCAAGCATCGCGCAATTGAGCAGCGCACCCGACAGCATCGCCGAAACGGGCGCCGGTCCCTCGCTGTGCGCATCGGGCAACCAGGTGTGCATCGGAGCAAGGCCAACCTTGGTGCCGTAACCCACCAATACCAGCAAGAACGACAGCAGCAGGAGCACGCCCTCGGTTCTGGGCGCGATCGTTCCGAAGCTCGCCCATGTCATGTCATATACCGGTCCGAGCACGAAGGTTCCAGCCCAGTAGAACAGAACGGTGCCGAGCAGAGCAAGGCCGAGGCCTGCTGACACGATGACGATATATTTCCACGCGGCCTCGATGCTCTCGGGCGCGCGCTGGAAACCGACGAGGAAGGCGCTGACGATGGTGGTGAGGTCGATGGCGATCCAGTACAGGCCCGGATTGTTCTGAACGGGGGCGAAAAACATGGTCAGCGCGAATGCCGCGAACAAGCCATAGAAACGATTGAGGCGCCGTTCCTCCCCATGCATCCAGCGCATGTAGCCGGTGGCATACACGGATGCGAGCAGATAGACGATGGACAGGCAGAACATCACCCACACGCCGAATCCGTCCAGGAGCAGGTAGCCATCCAGCGCGGTCGCCCCGGACGAGGGCGTTGCGGCGAGCAGGTAGCCCACCAAAGCGAGATCGATGGCCGCTGCCGATAGATTGATCCGCTCGGCAAGCTTTGTATTGGATGACAGCCAGCAGGCGCCTGCAGCAGTCGCGGTGACCGCCCATGCGGCGTAGAGTGCTTCCCAGATCACGGTGTTCATCCGACCAAACGGGTGAGTTTGCGGCTGCTGGTGGTGCCTAGTTCGCGATGCAGGTACCGAACCAATAATCCGAACGTCGATACGATGATCAGCAGATCGAACAGAATGACCAGTTCCAGCAGCAGCGGCATTCCTGGAACCAGAATCTGCGAACCGAGAAAGATGCCGTTTTCAATCACCAAAAGGCCGAGGATCGCACTTACCGCTTCCGCTCGAAGCACCAGCATCAGAAAACCGATCAACTTCAGGGAAAACATCGTTGTCAAGGCAAGCACGGCAATGCTGTCCACGAGGTTCATCCGGATGCCCAGGCGGTGTGCGAGTGCATAGGAAAACAGCACCAGGAATGCGCCCAAAACCAAGCTGCTCGACGGCTGCAGGAGCGGGGTGAACTCTCGACTTTGTTTCAAATCATCGATGATGCGCAGCAGAAGATAGGGCAGCAACGAACCGCGCAGGAGTGCCGTCAGCGCCGCGATGAAAAGTAGTTCGGGATAGTGGCCGTACACGCCGACCGCAGCCGACAGCGCGGCGATCACCCAGGACTCCGCCGCAAACGCATAGACGTGGTTCCGCACCCAATGCGATCCCAGCATCACGAATGCCAGGATGAGCGCGACGATCGCCAATAGACTGAATAGCGAGGAAGCCAGCGGGTCGAGGTGGAATATCAGCATCGCCGCTTCTTTCAGAGTTGTCGCGCGACCACCGCCAGAATCGCCATCAGGAAGGACAGCGCGAGCGGCTCTTGGTAGCGATAGAAGCGAAGACGTGACTGCGCCGTGTCGATCCAGACCATCACCAGCGCAAGGAGAAACCATTTTCCCAGCAATGCGAGAAACGCTCCGACGATGCCGAGCGCAGTGCCCTTTTCGGACAATCCCCAGGGCAAGGTCAGCACATTGAGGAAAATGGTGTACAGGATTGCCTGCTTCATCCAGGACGCCCATTTCAGCAGCGCCAGGAGGGGCCCGGAATATTCCAGGATGCGGGCCTCGCCGATCATGTAGATCTCGTAGTGGATCGAGGAGTGGATCGGCAGCCGCTCGGTCTCGACCGTGAGCAGAATGAAAAATGCCGAGACGAGGAAGATGTGTGCCGGACTCCAGTACACGGCGGGCTGCGCGACCAGAAGATGGTTCACGATGAAAGGCAACATGGCTCGAGCCAACAGCGTGATTCCGACGAACACCATGATCAGCGTAGGTTCGGCGAGGATCGTCAGCATTGCTTCTCGGCTGGAGCCGAGTCCGCCATACGGATGCCCGCTGTCCAGGCCCGCAAGCAGGATGCCGAAGCCGCCGAGCGTGAGGATCAGGCCGCCGCCCAGGATGTCCCCCATGTCCGACAATGGCAGCGGATAGTTGGTGAGGACCGGGATGAGGATCGGTACCGTCAGCATCGCGGTGAATGCGGCAACGGGCGCAGCCCAGAACACCCATGACGCCGAGGCCGGGATTACCAGTTCCTTGCGAAGCAACTTGCCGAGGTCGCGATAGGGTTGCCAAATGCTTGGCCCCTGGCCGCGTTGAATTTTTTCCTCGACGGTCACAATGGCCCCGTGCAGCAGCGGGGAAAACAGAAGGATCGTCAGAACCTGAGCAACTTGTTGAAGTACCATTTTTGCCGGCATGGTGAGGGCGGCTTGCGGAACCACCCTCTGTTTTTGATGCAAGCCCGATCGTAAGCGGCGCCAGTTCAGGTGTGCGGGACGTGAGGCAGGTCCTCGTTGATGACCCCGAATTCCGCCGGTACGCGTACGTAGAACACGGAAACGTGTTCGTCCCGGATCAACTGCAACAGGCGGTCGGCCTCCTCGTCGGTGACGGCAAACCCGATCTCCACCGGAACGTCCCCCGCGAGTTCGACGAAATGCTGTTCGTGCAGTACGCCATGCCGGCCGAAGCCCGCGATGGCTTGAAATGCCGACCCCCCGTGGATGCGTGCAGCCTTGGCCTTCTCGAGGATCCATTCATATGCGAGGACGCCATGCAGGCGGCGCCTTTCCTGCACGTAGAACTTGAGGTAGCAGCCTTTCATGGAACGTCTCCTTCCATCGGATACCGCTGTTTCGATGGGATGACCCCCCGCACTCCGCCGCGGGGATCCGCGCAGTCGCCATGACGGCGCGGAATCAAGTGCATGTGCAAATGCATGATCGTCTGGCCGGCGGCTTCGCCGACGTTGATCCCGATGTTGTACCCGTCCGGTGCGAAGCGCGTTTCGAGCAACGATCGACCCTCGTCGAGCAATGCCAGCAATGCCGCCTGCTCTTCACGGTTGGCATCGAACCAGTTTGTCACGTGTCGGCGAGGCAGTACCAGCAAATGTCCTTCCGTCACGGGATGTTTGTCGAAGCACGCGAACGCCAGGTCGTTTTGCAAGACCGCTTCTGCGAAGTTGCAGAATGGGCAGCCATTCATAGCGCAGGCCTCACGGCAGCGGAAACGATTGCAAATCCGATCCCGGTAAGGAGCAACGACCCCCCAAGGTGTACGCCTACGGCGCCCGCCGCCCATGCGAACTCGCCCCGGGTGATCAGCGTGACCACTTCGCTCGAAAACGTGGAAAAGGTGGTAAGGCCACCCAGAAACCCGGTTACCGCAAACAAACGGACTTCCGGGGCTAGTTCCGGGTGGCGGTTGAGGTATGCCACCGCCAACCCGATCAGTAGGCCGCCAAGCAGGTTCGCGGCCAGTGTTCCCAGCGGTACGGTTGGAAAAACGGGATTCAGCCGGAGCCCCAGCCACCAGCGCAGCCACGCGCCACACGCGGCGCCGCTACCGACCGCGGCCAATCCATACAGGCCCATACCACTCCTTCATGCGGTTCCGCTTTTGTTCTTCGTGCGTGAACCGGAGTGATCGGCACATCAGCAGGCGTCGGTGCGCCCCTTGGCACCCGAAAGCCTACGCGCCCGATGTTCTCCGGACAGTTCGTAGGCATCATCAGCTGATCCACTAGCGGACCGAGCGGTTAAAGGAGGAATGCCATCTCCTGTTCGTGAATCTAGCACACCAAGGCCAGATGCTGTCAACGATTCGGCGTGAGGCCAATCTTCCTGTCAAGGCGGTCGCGCTCGAATGGCCCGATCTCATGCAGAGAACTGCGCCGATCCTCCAAGTTCGGCCTCGATTTCCAGCAGCCGGTTATATTTCGCGATGCGCTCGCTTCGGCAGAGCGATCCGGTCTTGATCTGGCCGCCGCCCATCGCCACCGCAAAGTCCGCCATGAAGGCATCCTCGGTTTCGCCGGAACGATGTGAGATGATGTACCCCCAACCGGCCTTGCGGCAAAGCTCGATTGCGGCGATCGTCTCCGTCACCGTTCCGATCTGGTTGAGCTTGATCAGCGCCGCGTTGCAAGCCTTCTCTGCGATGGCGCGCGCGATGTAGCGGGGGTTGGTGACGAGATTGTCGTCGCCCACGATCTGGATCCGCGCACCGAGGTCCGCGGTCATCGCCCTGAACCCTTCCCAGTCGGTTTCTGCGTGACCGTCTTCGATGGAAACGATGGGATAGCGGCGCAACCAGCCGTCGTAGATGTCGATCATCTCAAGCGCGCTTTTGTCTCCTTGATGACTGCGTGTGAGACGGTAGCGGCCGCCCTCGTAGAACGAGGTGGCGGCGGGATCGAGGGCAATGGCGATGTCGTCCATGGGCCGGTACCCTGCACGCTCGATCGCGGCGACGATCAATTCGCACGCCTCCTCGTTGGATTTCAACTGGGGCGCAAACCCGCCCTCGTCTCCGACGCTGGTGCCGTAGCCCTTTTCACGCAGCAACGCCTTGAGCGCTTGGAACGTCTCCACGCCGTAACGCAGCGCTTCCGAAAACGTGGGGGCGCCGCGTGGAACGATCATGAACTCCTGGAAGTCCAGGCTGGAGTCGGCGTGCTTGCCGCCGTTGATCACGTTCATCATGGGAACCGGGATGCGTCGTGCGCCGGCGCCGCCGAGGTAAGCATACAGAGGCAACCCGCAGGCTTGGGCCGCAGCCCGCGCAACCGCTTGAGAAACTCCGAGGATCGCGTTTGCGCCGAGGTTCGCCTTGTTCTGTGTCCCATCCAGGTCGATCAGACGCTGGTCGATATCCGATTGGCAAAACGGATCGATGCCGACGAGCGCCGGGGCGATCGTGTCGTTGACATTGGCGACGGCTTTGCGCACGCCCTTTCCCCCATAGCGCCCGGCCTCGCCGTCGCGGAGTTCGACGGCTTCGTTCTCGCCGGTGGACGCTCCGGACGGAACCGAGGCGATTCCGGTGGCACCACTTTCCAGCGTCACGAAGACGCGGAGCGTGGGATTGCCACGCGAATCGAGAATTTCCAACGCGCGTAGCGAAGCGATGCGTGCGGTCATCCTGTGTCTCCCGTACGGTAAATGGCAGAAGTTGCCGGTGATCGGCTGGCGGGTCACGTAGGCATCATCAGCCCGGCTGGGCGGTTACGGGAGGAATGCCATCTCCTTGTCGAAAGACTATAGGGAAGTAAAGCGCAATTCGCAAGGTTGGTCCGAAGTCCGCTTCGAGCGGCTGCTCATGCCCCGCTGGGCCATACGAGAACGAGAACCCCGACCACCACCAGCGCGCCTCCTGCCGCCAGGCGGGGCGTAAGCGGCTCTCCAAGAAAAAGGAGCGCCAGGGCGATCGCAAAGACGACGCTCAGCTTGTCGATCGGCGCGACGAGCGAGGCGGGCGCCATTTGCAGCGCACGATAGTAGAACAACCACGAGAAGCCGGTCGCCAATCCCGATAGCAGTAGAAACAGCACGGGGCGCAGCTCCACTCCCCGTGGCCAGACCCATTCCCGCCTCCAGGTGACGATCGCTGCCGTGACGAAAAAAATGACCACCGTGCGGATCAGGGTGGCAAGATTGGAATTGAGATCCTCGACTCCGAGCTTCCCAAAAATTGCGGTAAGGCCGGCGAAGAATGCGGAGGCGACGGCGAAGATTTGCCACGAAACCATGTTTGCTTCTTTACGGTTGCTGTTTCATCGATCATCTGCTCGCCGATCGCGGGCAGGTTGCGGAGAACTATATATGGACACGAGACCGCATGGCCGGAATGGGGTGGGCCGGCATTGGGAAATGCCCATAGCCGATCAACGGCGCAGAACACCAGCGTAAGAAAGGCACGGAGTCTCCCCTTGAACCGCCCGCATGCAGACCGTATCTCCTCCGCCCGGGATCGCGCGGCTGACTATCTCTTGAGCCGGCAGTCTCCCAAGAGCGGCTTTTGCTTTTACCGCGCGGAGTACATCGACGAACCGAATCTGTCGGACACCTTTCACGCGCTGGCTGCGCTGCGCCTGCTTGGAAGAAAGCCGCGTTGGACGGAAGGGGTCGCGGCGTTCGTCGCCGGGTTTGCCAGGAGATGCCAGCCCTACGATCTATTTCATCGGACAGGAATCCTGCTTGCGCTCGACCCAAACTACACGCCGGAAGGCGAACTGCAGGAGAAGATCCGCGCATTGAAGGCGCCACCGACTCCGGAACGACACTCGACCGATTTGGCGACATGGTTCGAGTTGACGCAGGTGATCGTCCAACTGAAGCGGCGTTTCGATCTGCTTGACGAACCAATGGCGTTGCGCGCTGAAGTTCTCGGTCTTCTCCATGACGGAGGATTCGGCACTGGTCCGGATTTGCTGAATACCTGGGCGGCGATCGAGATCCTCCGGGATTGTGGTGGTCCGTTGGATTTGCCGGGACTCGCCGAGTTTCTGCGCCGGATTCAAGTTCCATCTCTGGGATTCACCATGACGCTTTCCTCGCGAATGGGGAGGTTGGAGTTGGTTGCCGCCGGCGTAGCTACCTGTCAGGCCGTCGGCGTGCGGATTCGCTATCGCGAAGACGCGACGGACTTCGTGCTCGCCTGTCAGGCCGGGGACGGGGGGTTCGCGGGCGCGCCCGATGCGCTCCCCGACATCACGTTGACCCACCGGGCTCTCGAAACATTGATCCCGTTATCAAAAGATCTTTGACGATGGGTCGGCAGTGGCGGACCGCCCCGAGATCCAATGGGCGTCGGCGATGTGCCGGAGAGGTGCTGCTCCCCATGTTGAGATCGATTCCGGATCGATTCTTCCGAATTGAAATTCAACAGCGAAAATCTTCGCTGCACGTATCACAAAATCTTGTGAGGGCGCGCCAAATTCATTGACAGCGCAGTAGGCGGTACCTACGATTGCGCAAACAATGAGAAGAACAGATTCGTGCGGTCCGCACGAATCATCCCCCGCAGCAGTTTCACCAGTTTCACCGATTACCGAAGCGGCTCCCGATTCGTATCGAGTTGGTGGGCATCCGTTTGTCGATCATCGGCTCGCACTTTCTCGTGCCCGCGTTCGTTGCACGGGACCCTGCGAGCCGTCGCCGGGCAATGGGATCAAGGGTTCGAGTCATGTGCGGGATTGCCGGAATCGTTTCTCCACGCCTGCCGACCGGGGCGGTGCGCATCGCTTGCGAAATGGTCGCGCAGATCGCCCATCGTGGTCCGGACGCGCAGGCGGTGGTCCATGACGAACACTGTGTCTTCGGTCATGCGCTCCTGGCGATCGCCGGCGGTGACGCAAGTCGCCAGCCGATGTCCGATGACAGCGGTCAGCACTGGATTTCCTATAACGGCGAGATCTACAACGGGCCGGAGCTGCAGCGCGACCTGGAGTCCCTTGGCAACCGGTTTCGCCGCGGATGCGATACCGAAATCGTTCTGGCGGCGTTGCGCGCATGGGGCGATCGCGCCGTGGAGCGGTTCAACGGCGGCTTCGCGCTCGCGTATTACGACCGCGCTACGGCGGCCGTGCTACTGGCCCGGGACGAGTTCGGCAAGCGCCCGCTCTACTACACGCAGTCCGGAGGCGTGCTTGCATTCGCGTCCGAGGTGAAAGCCTTCCTGGCGCTGCCGTGGTTCTCGCTGCGCTATGACGAAGGCGCGCTCGCGACGCTGTATTGGACGTCGGCGGTGACGGCGCCGGAAACGGTGTTTCAAGGTATATGCCAGGTTGGTCCTGGCGAATGCGTCTGGATCCGGAACGGGCGGATATCCCGAACGCCCGCGAGGCGCCGTCCGGCACATCGATATCCCGGGTCGCGCGCCGATGCGATGCACGAGTTGCAACATCGGATCGCAACGAGTGTGCGCCGCCGGGCGCAGGCGAACCGGCCCGTGACCGTGCTTGCGAGCGGCGGGCTGGACTCCTCGATCGTCGCAACCGAACTCGCCGCCGATGCGGCCCGCCGGGTCACTGCGTATTCCATCGCGTTTCCGAATACGGAATACGATGAAAGTGCCGCGCAGGAGGCGGTGTGTGCGAGCCTCGGTCTTGCGCACCGCCGGATCGTGGTGACCCCGGCGACGATCGCCGCCGGATTTCGCGACGCGCTATACCATGCCGAGCAGCCGATACCCACGGCCGCGCCGATACCCATGTATCACCTGGCGCGGCAACTGCACGCCGACGGCTATGCCGTCGCCTTGAGCGGCGAGGGCGCCGACGAAATGTTTCTCGGGTATGGGGTCTTCAGGGAGGTGCTCCTCCGCGGTGCCATTCCCAGCCGGCCCACCGCGGTCGCCGCGGCCGATCTTGCGGCGGTCTACGGCGGATGGAGCGAGTCCGTCGATGCCGCGGTGCATTCGGTGGCGCGGCGATTCCCGAACCCGCAGGACCTTCTCCATTCCCATTTGCCGAGGTACTACAACAACAAGACCGCGGCATCGACCTTGGCGCAGGGAATGTCGTTTCGCCGGGCCAGGGACCTCGAGGAACGGACGTACGCCGATCTTGCCGGATTCGACCCCATCACGCGAGCCCGCGCGCTGGAACTTTCGAAGCTCCTTGCCGGCTACCTGCTGTCGGTTCAAGGCGATCGGATGGCCATGGCGTGGGGGGTCGAAAACCGCTGTCCGTTCCTGGATGCCGACGTCGTCGCCCTGGCGGTGTCGCTGCCGCATGAATGGCACTTGCCGCACAATGGCCCGGAAAAGAAAATCCTGCGCGACGCGTATCGCAACCGCCTGCCTGGCGACCTGGTCGATCGCGCCAAACGATCGTATCTCGCGCCCGATGTCGCGTTCGTCCAAAGCCGCGACGCCGATCCGCTGTTCCAGGAGTTCGCCGACGCCCTCGGCAAAGACGAGTTGCCATGGGCATCGCGCCCGCACGGCGAATACCTGCTGGCGCGGCGAAACGCCGCACGCCAGGACAGCGCGATCCTTCCCTATTCCCACGCGCGCGCGCTGCTGTTGCTGTTGTCAACCTTCGCGCTCGAGCGGGATTTCGCAACGCGGAAAGGCGCATCCCACCGGCGGACCATCGCAGCGCGGGCGGCGGCCGTGACGGTGACGCCGATTCCCGGGCTCGCGAGCCGTGTACCGGGAGCGCGCGGAGCGGGGAGAGCACGATGAATCGCCACCCCGTCCGCATATGCGCGCCTGCGATCCGTCAGAAGCCGCCCTTCCGGATCGTCGGCGACCTATCGCGCTTCCCCTGCGAGGACCACGTGGAAATGCATCTGAGCGAGGACTGGTGTTCGGCCGAAATCGTCGGCGACCTGTTCCCCAATATCCTGCTGCTCGAAGCATTTGCCCAGGCCGCCGCAACCCTCAGCGCACTGCGCTGCGACGGCGGAATCGGCTATGTGACGCGGATCGCCGACTGCGCTTTTCTGGCGCGGCGCTACTCCGCGGCCGCCGTGGTCGTCTGCGCGCGCCTGCTTCGCCAGACCGGGAGGTCCTCATCCTACGACTGCCATGCGCGCCAGGCCGGGCAGGTCATCGCGGTGGCACGCCTGGAAACCATTCGGGCGGAATCGTGATGCTCCCGGGTCAGCCATGATGCAACGTCCCTTGCTGCGGCAGACGCATCCGTTCCGCTTTCTGGACGAAGCGAGCCTGTCGGACGACCCCAACGGAATCGTCGGGCGGCGCCTGTTCCACGCCGACGAGTTCTATTTCCCGGGGCACTTTCCTGGCGATCCGATCGTGCCCGGCGTTCTTCTGCTGGAGGCGATGGCGCAATTGTCGCGGGCCTATCTCAATGCGCGCCATGGAACGATCCGCCACGGCTATCTGGCGAAGGTGGCCTCGGCCTCATTCCACCGCATCGTACGTCCCGGAGACTGCGTGCAGTTCCGCGCAACCTTGGTGGGAACCGAGCACGAGATGGCCGGCGAATCATCCGGGTACTACGCATTCAAGTGCGGTGCGCACATCGGCCGGGAGCGAGTTGCCCGTGCCGAGCTGCTGCTTCACGAAGCGCGGTCGCCGGCATCCGATTTTCGTAGTGACACGGAACGGGGAGGAAACGATGAGCGTTGACGAAATCATGCGGCGGGTAAAAAGCGACCTGCTCCTGGGGCGCCTGGAGCTTGGCGAGCTGGGCTTCACCGAGGCGTCGATATCCGACGACATATCCCTGCTGGATGAGCGCGGACTCGGGCTGGATTCGGTCGACGCGCTCGATCTGGTGGTCGGTGCCGAATTGCTGTTTCAGGTCAAGTTCGGCGAGATCTCCCGGGACCGCATCACCCAGCTCTGCACCACCGTCCGCGACTTCAGCGAGCACGTCCACCGCCTGCGGGCGGTGGACGCTGCGTGAAAGGAACTGCCATGCGTTCGCTTTCGCAGGATGCACCCCCGGAATCGGCCGCGCCCGCGGTCGTTCTCGGGCTCGGCTCCTATTCGCCCGGAACGCCGGTCGGCAATGCGGAGATCGAGTCGGCTCTCGCGATCCCGGCGCAGACGGTGATGGATTTCTTCGGCGTACGAACGCGGTACCTCGGTGTCGATCCGCGCACCGGCAAGCTCCGCGATCCTTCGTATTGCAACACGGAGTTTGCCGCGCGCGCATCCGAACGGGCGCTCGACCGCGCCCGATGCGCCGCGAACGACGTCGATCTCATCGTCACCGCGACGTCGACACCGGACTCCGAACTGCCGCCACCACCCCATGCCTTGCAGAAGCGGCTCGGAATCCGGCGTGCCGACCTCGTCGACGTTCGCGGCGGCTGCGCATCGAGCCTGCAGGCACTCAAGATTGCGCGGGATCGCGTCGCATCCGGGGCGGCCGATTGCGCGCTGGTCTGCGGCAGCGAGTTCATTTCCAACAAGTTCTATACCCCGCTGGTGGGGCGGAAGTCGCCGCGGACCGAGGATGTCCTGAACGCGCTCGGATTTGCCGACGGAGCGGGGGCGATGGTGGTCGGACGCGCGTCCGGGCGCGGGGGGAGCATCGCGCGCTTCCCCGCGATCGGCCCGATCAACGTGTCGTCCCGGTATGCGGACCGGAGGCCGGGGTTCACGCTGTGCAATGGCGTGTGCAGTCACGACCATCGGGCGATACGGCGGATCATGCCCGAAGTCATCGATGCCGCTCGAACCGATCTCCTCGACATGGCCGGCGGCGTCGACCGCATGGACCTCGTCGTGTTGCCCCAGGCGAATCCTTCCTTGATGGGGCTTCATGCGACCCACGTCTTCGACGCCAAACGGTTCTACATCGGAGACGAAACCGGAAACGCGCCCGCCGCCGCCATCTTCCGCGCGCTCGACATCGCCGTCGAGCGGGGCGCCGTCCGGCTGCCCGGGGCATGCATCGGCTTTCTCGCCGTCGAGTCGGCGACGTGGATGTATGCAACCGCAACGATCTCCTAGCCGCCCCGGGAATTCGGCCATGAACCTCGCCGTCGTAGGGCATCCATCGACCCTGGTCGACGCGATCCTCGAGCAAGCCGCCGCCCGCGGGATTTCCGCGGAGTGCGTCGCGAGCCTTCATCACGCAGACGACTTCGATTGCGTGGCGTTCGACCTGCCTTCGACCGACGAGTCTGTCCTGCTCGACGACGCCGCCGATTTTTCGGGAATCACCGCCCGCATCGATGCGGACCTGATGCGGTTCCTGGCCGAGATCCGCAATGCCTCGGTTGCGCTGGCTCGTCGGGGCGGCGGCAAGATATTCGTCCTGACCCAGGAGGACAGCGCGAGCTATTACCTGACGGTGCCGCAGTCGCCGATCGCGAGCCGGGCCCGGATCGCCGCGGCCAAGAGTCTGGCAAAGGAAGTGTTCCGGATGGGTGTGGAGATCAATGTCCTCGACGTCCAGTCGTTTGCCGAACAGGCGCCGGAGTCCGCCTGGATCGCGGCGCGGGCCGACCTGAAGGCCTATGCGTTGCGGTTTCATCCGGTGACGGCGGCCGCCGTCGCGCGCGCGGTCGTCGGGTTGTGCGAGATGGATTGCCGATGCTTTGCGGGCATGGTGATTCCGGTCGGCGTCGGGTTTCCGGAGGGCAACCTATGACCGCCGCGAAGACGGTCGTGGTGACCGGTGCCACGAGGGGAATCGGCCGAGCGATCGCCGACCGCCTGGCGCATGCCGGCTGGCGCGTGATCGGCACCTATCGGCGCGATCGCGGGGACGGCGACCGGCATCCGCCGCTCGCCGGAGAAATCGCGCCGGCGCCGGCGATCGCGTTCGTGCGGATGGATCTCGGATCGGACGCATCGGTCGGCGCGGCGGCGCGCGCGATTGCCGCACGCGCAGGGCGGCTGGACGCGATCATCAACAACGCCGGAACCACGGACGACGGCGCGTTTCTTGCGATGGAGGAGGGGCGAGTTGCGGCGCTGCTCCAGGCGAATCTGTTCGGAACGATCCGGCTGACCCGGGCCTTGCTGCCGCTGCTTCGGGGCGGCTCCGATGCGTCGGTCGTCAATATCGCATCGCTGGCAGGCGTCGCCGGAAAGGAGGGACAGGTTTCGTACGCCGCCAGCAAGGGCGGGCTGATCGGGTTCACGAAGCTTCTGGCGCGCAGGACCAGCCGGACCGGCGTTCGGGCGAACGCCGTGGCGCCCGGGTTCATCGCGACCGAGATGACGGGGATGCTCGACGACGACATGGTCCGGCACATCGTCCACGGCACGTCGCTGCGCCGGATCGGCGAGCCGGCGGATGTCGCCGACGCGGTGACGTTTCTGCTGGGTGCGCGGTACGTGAACGGCACCACGATCAAGGTGGACGGCGGCTTCAAACGTTAGGCATGGGCAGTCATTCGGAAGTCATTCGGGAAGGCGTTTCCTCATGGACGATGTCGTGATCACCGGAATGTCGGTCTGTCATCCGCTCGGCGGGTCGATCGATGATCTGATCTCCTCGCTGCTGGCGGGGCGCGGCGGAGTCCGCCCGGCGCGGGCATTCGACGGCGCAAGCCTGGAGAGCGATCGCGTCGTCGAGTTTCCGCCCGACTTCGGCTTCGCGACCGGCGATGTCGATCTTTCCAAGTGCGACCCGGGCGCGCGCTATGCCGTTCATGCCGCCCTCGGCGCCCTGCGCAACGGCGCCATGACGGCGGCGGCGTTTGCGCAGGCCGGCGCCGCGATCGTGGTCGGAAGTTCGCATAGCGGCATCCACTCCCTGGAGCGGATGTACTCGGCGGGTTCGCGCGGGGACGGGGCGACACGGTCGACGGATTTCGCGGGTTCGCTGACGGACCACCCGGCGGCCGTCCTGTCGACGGTGCTGGGGTCCGCCGGACCGCGTCTTACCGTGTCTTCCGCGTGCTCTTCCAGCAATGCGGCCGTCGGCATCGGTGCCGACCTCATCCGGTCCGGGATGGCGCCGCTCGCGTTGATCGTGGGCACCGACACGGTTTCGCTGTCGATCCTGGCGGGCTTCAACAGCCTTCGCGCCGTCAGCCGGGTCGGCGCGGCACCGTTTTCCCGGCCATCCGGGATCACGCTTGGCGAGGGCGCCTGCGCGCTGCTGCTGGAATCCGCGTCTCATGCCCGGGCCCGCAGGGCGCACGGCGCATGGTTCGTGCGCGGCTACGCGCTTTCGGGGGATGCATTCCACGAAACCGCGGTCGACGCGGGCGGACACGGGCTGGAGGCGGCCATGCGCGGCGCCTTGCGCGATGCCGGCATCGTCCCGGAAGACGTGGATTACGTGTCTGCCCATGGCACCGGCACCGATGCCAACGACATTCCCGAATCGATTGCGACCGTTCGGGTGTTTGGATGTGCCGTCCCGGTGAGCTCCCTCAAGGGATTCCTGGGACACACGCTCGGCGCTTGCGGGGCGATGGAGATCGCCGTATCGATCGCGCTGGCGGAGCGGGGGCTCGTTGCACCGACGGCGGGGTTTTCCTCGCTGCGGCCCGGATGCGCGCCCGCGAATGTCGTCGGCCCGGCACCCCGGGCGGCGCGCAACGAGACCTTCATCAGCAACAAGTACGGCTTCGGCGGAAACAACGCGTCCGTCGTTCTATCGAAGCGTGCGCCCGCGACGTCGCGGGCGCCGGTCCGCCGGCGGACGTTCGTCACCGGGGTCGGCAAGTGTCTTCCCGGGAATCCCGAAGGGTTCGATTGCGCGATGGTCGGGTCGGAGATGTTGGTGGCGGAAGGTCCGGGAAGCACGACCGTGATGGGCTGTGCGCTGCCGCCGATGGAAGGTCGCCTGGGAGCGTTCCGGCGCAGCCCGCCGCTCATACGGTTCGCGTTGGCTGCGGCGGGCGACGCGTTCGCCGATGCCGGAATCGACGTTGATCGGGACGATCTGCTCGCTCCTTGCGGGGTGATCGGCGCCGTCTCGGCGGGATCGCACACGGCAGTACGGAAATTCATGCGCAGCGTCATGGATGACGGTCCGCAGTTTGCGAGCGCATCGCAGTTTCCCCTCACCACGTTGAACGCGGCGGCCGGAGCCGTTTCGATCGCGTACGGACTGAAGGGGTTCAACACCACGCTGGTCGGCGGGGATGCAGGCCTGACCGCCGGCATGCTTTTCGTTCGTCAGGGGCACCAGGAGCGCTTGTGTGTCTTCGGCGCCAACGAGGTTTCCGATCACTTTCTCGCCGATCAGTCGGCGGCATACGTTGCGATCGAAGACGGAGCCGATGCGCCGGTCGGCCCCATTTCCGAAGGCGCTGCGGCCTTGGTGCTCGAGACGTACGAGGCGATGGTTCGCCGCGACGCCGCGCCCCAGGCGCTGCTGAGCGGCCTGGGCCGGAGCACCGCGACGGCCACCGAGGGCGATGGCGGGAACTGCGGTGCGCTGGAGGTCGCCGTGGCGGTGGCGATGCGGGAGGCCGGGGTCGCCGCGGCGGGCTTGCGCGCGGTCGTCACCGTGTTCCATGGCCCTCGGCTCTGGCGTCGCCGATATGGGAATGCCGTTGCCGGGCTGTTCCGGGGATCGCGGGCTCCGGTGATCGACGTCGGCGCGGCGGTCGGACA
>JAKCCX010000121.1 GCA_021838715.1 Pseudomonadota bacterium
TGGGCAACGGCGCGGTGTTCCAGCTCGTGCCGATCCGCTTCGGCCGCGAGATCGGGGTAATGACCGGCCTGGTCGGCATGGCCGGCGGGGTCGGTGGATTCTACCTCGCCTCCAGCCTCGGCTTTTCGAAGCAGTTCACCGGCTCCTACCAGGACGGGTTCCTGGTCTTCGCCGCCCTCGCGCTCGTCGCCTTCGCCGGGCTGATGACGGTGCGTCGCCGCTGGCGCGCGGATTTCACCTCGCCCCCCGGCAACGGCACCGTCCGGATCTGAAAGGAACGAACGCCATGCATGGCACCACCCTCTCGCGGCCGCGCCTCGTCGTCGTCGGTAACGGTATGGCCGGGATGCGGACGGTCGAGGAAATCCTCGCCATCGCGCCCGGCATATTCGACATCACCGTGTTCGGCGCGGAACCCCACCCGAACTACGACCGGATCATGCTCTCGCCGCTTCTCGCAGGCGAGAAGCGGTTCGAGGATATCGTCCTTAATGACTACGACTGGTACGCTAGCAACGGCATTCGCCTCATCGCCGGCGAGCATGTCGACTGGATCGACCGCGCGCGCCGGATCGTGCGAGGTGCCGCCGGCACCGAGGCGCCCTACGACCTGCTTCTGCTGGCGACAGGCTCCAGCCCGTTCGTCCTGCCGATCCCCGGGGCGGAACTTGATGGCGTGCAAACCTTCCGCTCCGTCGCCGATGTCGGGGACATGCTGGCAACCGCGCGGCCCGGCGCGAAGGCGGTGGTGATCGGCGGCGGGCTGCTCGGGCTGGAGGCGGCGCACGGCCTCGACCTGCGCGGCGCCGAAGTGACGGTGATCCACCTGATGCCGACCCTGATGGAGCGCCAGCTCGACGCTTCCGCTGCCCATCTGCTCAAGCAGAACCTCGAGGCGCGCGGAATGACGATCCTGACCGGCACCGAGACCGCCGCGTTCATCGGCGACGACCGGGTGCGCGCGGTCCGGCTGAAGGACGGGCGGGAAATTCCCACCGACCTCGTGGTGATGGCCGTCGGTATCCGTCCGAATGCAGGCCTGGCCCGGGCGACCGGTCTCGAATGCAATCGTGGCGTGATCGTCGACGATTTCCTGCGGACCTCCGATCCCGCGATCTTCGCGATCGGCGAATGCGTCGAGCATGACGGCAAGGTCTTCGGCCTGGTCGCACCGATCTGGGAGATGGCCCGTGTCGCCGCGCGGGCGATGACCGGCACGCCGGGGATCGGATTCACGCCGGCGGCCAGCGTTACAAGGCTCAAGGTCTCGGGCGTGGAGATGGCCTCGGCCGGCGCCTTCCTCGGCGATTCCGGCACCGAGGACATCGTGCTGCGCGACGGCGCGCGGGGGACCTATCGCCGGCTCGTCCTGCGAGAAAACCGGATCGTCGGCCTCGTCGCCATTGGCGATGCAAGCGACGCCGCCTGGCATTTCCAGCTCCTGAAGGACGGGACCGATATCGGCGAGATCCGCGACAGTGTGATCTTCGGCCCCCTCGCGGACGGACCGGCCGACCCCGACGCCGCCGTGATGGCCCTGCCGGACGGTGCGGAAATCTGCGGCTGCAACGGCGTCTGCAAGGGGACGATAACGAGGGCGATCAAAGCGTTCGGCCTCGCAAGCGTCGATGACGTGCGCGCGAGGACCAAGGCGTCCTCCTCGTGCGGTTCCTGCACAGGCCAGGTCGAGGCGCTGCTGCGCGCCGCCCTCGGCACGGAGTACGCACCCGCGACGGTCAAGCCGGTCTGCAAGTGCACCGATCTCGGCCATGGCGAGGTCCGCCGGCGGATCGTCGGCGGTGAGCTGAAATCAATCCCGGCGGTGATGCAGGCGCTGGAATGGAAGACCCCGGACGGCTGCCATGTCTGCCGCCCGGCGCTCAATTTCTACCTGCTCTGCGCCTGGCCGGGCGAATACGTTGACGACGCCCAGTCGCGCTTCGTCAACGAGCGGATGCACGCGAACATCCAGAAGGACGGCACCTTCTCGGTGGTCCCGCGCATGTGGGGCGGCGTGACCAACGCGCGCGAACTGCGCGCGATCGCCGACGTGGTGGACAAATTCGACATTCCGGAGGTCAAGATCACCGGCGGCCAGCGCATCGACATGCTCGGTGTGAAGCGCGAGGACCTGCCCACGGTCTGGCGCGACCTGAACGCCGCCGGCCTGGTGTCCGGCCACGCCTACGGCAAGGCGTTGCGGACTGTGAAGACCTGCGTCGGCTCGGAATGGTGCCGCTTCGGCACCCAGAACTCGACCCGCATGGGCATCGCGCTGGAAAAGATGAGCTGGGGCTCGTGGCATCCGCACAAGGTGAAGATGGCCGTCTCCGGCTGCCCGCGGAACTGCGCCGAGGCGAGCATCAAGGATTTCGGCGTGATCGCGACTGAGGCCGGCTGGGACCTGCTGGTCGGCGGCAACGGCGGCATCCGCCTGCGCGGCACCGACCTGCTGTGCAAGGTGACGACAGAGGCCGAGGTGCTCGAATACTGCGCCGCCTTCCTCCAGCTCTACCGCGAGGAGGCCCATTACCTCGAGCGCACCGCGCCCTGGATCGAGCGCGTCGGGCTCGACTATGTGAAGCAAGCCGTCGTCGAGGACGAGGACAACCGCAAGGCTCTCGCCGCCCGCTTCCTGCATGCCCAAACATTCGCCCAGGCCGATCCCTGGGCTATGGAGTCGGCCGCGGCCGCCGGCGCGAAATTCACCCATGTCGCGGAGCTTACGTGATGGACGCGATCATGACCGATACCGGCTTCGTCGATGTCGCCGCCCTCGACGACATCCCCCAGCGCGGCGCCCGGACCGTGGCGACCGCGCACGGCGATGTCGCGATCTTCCGCACCGGCGACGACGCCGTCTTCGCCCTGCGCGATTCCTGCCCGCACAGGGGCGGCAAAATCAGCCACGGCATCGTCCACGGCCATGGCGTCACCTGCCCGCTGCACAACTGGGTGATCGCGCTCGCGACCGGTGCGGCTGAGGGCGAGGCGGCCGCCTCCTGCGTCCCGCGCTTCCCGGTACGCGTGGCCGAGGGACGCGTGCTGCTGGACGTCTCCGCTCCGCTGGCGCCGGCATGAACACGACCTGTCCCTATTGCGGCGTCGGTTGCGGGCTGATTGCCGGCGAGGGGACAATCGCTGGCGACCCCGCCCATCCGGCTAATCGCGGACGGCTCTGCGTGAAGGGCGCGAAACTCGCGGCCACGCTCGACGACCGGGAGCGACTGCGGACGCCGATGGTCGGCGGGCGCGAGACCTCCTGGAGCGCGGCGCTGGATGCAGCGGCGGACGGCTTCGCGCGGGCGATCGCCGCGCACGGGCCGGACTCCGTCGCCTTCTACGTGTCCGGACAGTTCCTGACCGAGGATTACTACGTCGCCAACAAGCTGATGAAGGGGTTCATCGGCAGTGCCAATATTGACACCAATTCCCGGCTTTGTATGGCGTCCGCGGTGGCCGCCCACCGCCGGTGCTTCGGCGAGGACCTCGTCCCGGGGATCTACGAGGATTTCGACGAGGCGGAACTGATCATCTTCGCCGGCTCGAACGCCGCATGGTGCCATCCGGTCCTGTTCCAGCGCGCACTTGCCGCCCGGGCGACGCGCGGGACGCGGATTGTCGTGATCGATCCCCGCCGTAGCGCGACCGCCGAGTTCGCCGACCTGCACCTCGCCGTGCGCCCCGGCGGCGACCTCGCCCTGTTCTGCGCGCTGCTCGCCGCCTGCGCGGACCGCGGCGCGCTCGATCGCGACTACATCGCGCGGCACACCGCCGGGTTCAGCGCCGCGCTGGCCGCCGCGCGGCAGGCCGAGCACGGGATCGATCCCGCCGCGTTCGAAACCCTCGCTGGCTGGGTCGCCGCCACCCCGCGCATGGTGACCGCCTTTTCGCAGGGCGTGAACCAGTCCGAGACGGCGACCGACGCAATCGGCGCGATCCTGAACCTCCACCTCGCCACCGG
>JAKCCX010000122.1 GCA_021838715.1 Pseudomonadota bacterium
TTCCGATCTCAGCATGAATCGGCGGGCTTTTTGCGAAAGAAAACCGCACCCGGGGGAAATCGGGTGCCAGGGACGACGCTCCACCATCCACGGAGCCGGGCGCGATGCTACCCAATCGGGATGACTTTTGCTTGCATTTCTCCATCGCCGAGAGGTCATGTCGCGCCATGACGACTTGACCGGACGCCGGGCGGGAAATGACCGGACTCCGCCCTGACCGGTGCCGCCGCTACGCCATCGCCGCGAGCGTCTTGCGGAACCGGGCGAGCGACAGGCTGAAGAGCACGATGCCGATCAGGGCGAGCGCAAGGAACTGCGGCCAGACGACGTCGAGGCCGGCGCCGCGGTAGAGGATGGCCTGGGCAAGCAGGACGAAGTGGGTGTTGGGCGCTGCCAGCATGAGGTAGCGGATGGCGGCGGGCATGCTCTCGCGGGGCGTGAGGCCGCCCGAAAGGACCATCAGCGGCAGCAGGACGAGCATCAGCAGCAGGCTGAACTGCGGCATCGACCGCGCCACGGTGGCGAGGTAGATGCCGAGGGCGGTGGTGGCGAAGAGCTGCAGTGCGGTGCCGGCGAGGAAAAGCGGCACCGAGCCGTGGATCGGAACATGGAGTACCGCTTCGACGACGCCGGTCAGCGACACCGCGGAGGCGGCCAGCACGACCAGCGCGCTCGACCACATCTTGCTCACCATGATCTCGATCGGCGTCACCGGCATCACCAGCAGGTGTTCGACGGTGCCGTGTTCGCGTTCGCGGATCAGCGCGGCACCGGAAAGAATGATCGAGATCAGCGTGATCTGGCCGATCAGCTCCATCACCGCGCCGAACCACACCGGATTGAGTTCCGGGTTGAAGCGCATGCGCAGCGCGAGCGTGACCGGCGCCGGTGCGCTCGGCATCTTGTGGCGGCGGGCGTAGCGCTCGACCTCGCCCAGGACGATCGCCTGGATGTGGCCCGCGCCGATGAACGCCTGCGACATGCGGGTGGCGTCGACGTTGAGCTGGATCGTCGGCTGTCGGCCGGCCAGCACGTCGCGCTGGAAGTCCGGCGGGATGTCCAGTGCAAACGTATCGGCGCCCGAATCCATGCGTGCGTCCATCTCGGCCTGGTCGATGCGCTGGGGCGGCAGGAAGTAGGGCGGCGTAAAGGCGTCGACGATGCGCTCGGAGAGCGGCGAGCGATCCTCGTCGACGACGGCGATCGGGGCCTTGTCGAGGGTTTCGGGCATGACGGTCGCGGCGGCGTAGATGGCGACCGTGAAGGAGTAGACGATCAGCACCAGCATCATCGGCTCGCGCACTAGGCTGCGCAGTTCCTTGATGCCGAGGTGGAGCAGGTTGGCGGCGCGCATGGTCAGCGTTCCTGCTTGCGCAGCAGCGCCACGCCGAGCATCGTCAGCACCGGCACGGCGGCGGCGAGCGCCGCGATGTCGCCCCGCAGGTCGGCGAACCCGAGCGCCTTGGAGAACGTGCCGCGGCAGACGATGATGAAATAGGTGGTGGGGTAGACCTCGCCGATCCAGCGCCCCAGCCCCTCCAGCGAGGACACCGGATTGATCATGCCGGAGAACTGGTTGGCGGGCAGGATGGTGAGCACCGCGGTCGCGAACAGGGCCGCGACCTGGCTGCGGGTGAACGCCGATACCACCAGGCCCATGGCGGTGGCGCTGGCGACATAAAGCAGGGCGGAGACGGTCAGGGCGGGGATGCTGCCGGTGATCGGGACGCGGAACAGCCAGCGGGCGAGCGCAACCATCAGCGCGAAGTTGACCATCGCGACGCCGATGTAGGGAAGCTGCTTGCCGAGCAGGAATTCGGTCCGGGTGACGGGCGTGACGTAGAGGTTGACGATCGACCCCATCTCCTTCTCGCGCACCACCGAGAGCGCGGTGAGGATCGCCGGAATCAGCATCAGCAGCAGCGGGATCACCGCCGGCACCATCGCGGGCAGGCTCCGTACGTCCGGGTTGTAGCGGTAGCGCACGGCGATGGCGACCGGCGCCGCCGGCGACGATGCGCCCGCACCCCGGCGCGCCTGCTCCTGCAGCCAGTGGTTGTGGATGCCCTGCAGGTAGCCGGCGATGGTTTCGGCGCGGTTGGGCATCGCGCCGTCGACCCAGGCGCCGATCGCGACCGGGCGGCCGCGCCCCACGTCGCGCGCGAATCCCGGCGGGATCTCGATCGCGAGGTGGATCTCGCCCGCGCGCATGCGCCGGTCGAGATCGGCGTCGTTGCGGATCGGCGGCCGCTCGACGAAATAGCGCGAGCCTTCGAGGTTGCGCACGTAGTCGCGGCTCAGCGGAGTCTGGTCGCGATCGAGCACGGCGAAGCGCAGGTCGTTGACGTCCATGTTGATGCCGTAGCCGATCACGATCATCAGGATCAGGCTGCCGGCCAGGGACAATGCGAGGCGGATCGGGTCGCGCCGCAGTTCCAGCGATTCCCGCCAGAGGTAGCTGACCATGCGGCGGAACTGGAAGCGTGTGGGCCGCGGTGTCGCCGCATTGCCGGGAACGTCGGTCGGCGGCGGTGCCGGAGCGGGCGCCGGCTCGGCGACCTCCGCGGCCACCGTCTCGAGATGGCGGATGAAGGCGTCCTCGAGCGACTGCGCGCCCCGCTCGCGGATGATCGCGGCCGGCGTATCGCTTGCCAGCACCCGTCCGGCGTGCATCAGCGCGATGCGGTCGCAGCGTTCGGCCTCGTTCATGAAATGGGTGGAGAGGAAGATCGTCACCTTGTCGCGTCGCGACAGCGCGATCAGGACGCGCCAGAAGGCATCGCGCGCCACCGGATCGACGCCGGAGGTCGGTTCGTCGAGGATCAGCATTTCCGGGCCGTGGATCATGGCCACGGCGAGCGACAGCCGCTGCCGCACGCCGAGCGGCAGCGCATCGGGCAGCGTATCGATGACCGCGTCGAGATCGAACTCCCGCGCCATCTCGGCAACCCGCGGCCCGATCCGCACCGCGTCGATGCCGAAGAGGCGGGCGTGCAGCACCAGGTTCTGGCGCACGGTGAGTTCGCGGTAGAGCGAGAACGACTGGCTCATGTAGCCGACCCGCCGCCGGATCGCGAGGTCGCGCGCATCGACCGGCTTGCCGAACAGCCACGCCCGGCCCGCACTCGCGGCGAGCAGGCCGGTCAGCATCTTCATGGTGGTGGTCTTGCCGCAGCCGTTCGACCCGATGAAGCCGAAGATCTCGCCGCGGGCGATGCGGAAACTGACGTGGTCGACCGCGACGAAGTCGCCGAAGCGCATGGTGAGGTCGCGCGCCTCGATGGCGGCGTCGCCGTCGCCGTCGGGCGGGCGCGGCGGGAGGGTCACCGGTCGGTGGTCGGCGCGTTGCGCCGCGGGCAGCAGGGCGATGAAGGCGTCTTCCAGGGTGGCGGTGCCGGTCTGGGCCAGCAGGGCCGCGGGCGTCGCCGCCGCCAGCACGCGGCCGTCATACAGGGCGATCAGGCGGTCGAAGCGGGCTGCCTCTTCCATGTAGGCGGTGGCGACGACCACGCTCATCCCGGGGCGCCGCGCCGCGATGCGGTCGACCAGGATCCAGAACTGGCGCCGCGACAGCGGATCGACGCCGGTGGTGGGTTCGTCGAGGATCAGCAGGTCGGGATCGTGGATCAGCGCGCAGCACAGCCCGAGCTTCTGCTTCATGCCGCCCGAAAGCTGCTCGACCGGGCGGTCGGCGAAGGGGGCAAGGCCGGTGGCGCGCAGCAGGTCGGCGATGCGTCGCGTGCGTTCGGCGCGGTCCTGCCCGAACAGGCGGGCGAAGAAGGCGACGTTTTCGGATACCGACAGCGTGGGGTAGAGGTTCCGGCCGAGGCCCTGCGGCATGTAGGCGACGCGGGGACAGACCGCGCGACGGTGGTGGGCGTCGGCCATGTCGCCGCCCAGCACCGCGATCCGCCCCGCTTGGATCGCACGCGCCCCGGCCAGCAGTGAGAGCAGACTGGAT
>JAKCCX010000041.1 GCA_021838715.1 Pseudomonadota bacterium
AAAATGGCAAACGCTCGGGCACTGCCGGGCCGTCGTCGGATCGGGGCGGCGCAATGACCCGCCGCACCGGCATCTGGGTTGCCTTGCTCGCGATCAGCGCCGCGGCCGGCTGGTATGGCCGGGCCCCGCGGACCATGCCGGAACGGGCCGACTACCTGTGCACGCCGTTCGCGCGCGCCGTCGCGTTCGGGACGGGATTGCAGGCCGCCATGCAGTACGAGGTCCTGCCATTCCGCTCGGCGTGGCTCGTGGCGCCCCGCCGGGAATGCGCCCGGTTCCTGCTGCAGTGGGCCGCCGATGCCCGGGAATGATGTCGCCCTGTGCCGCGAGCCGCCGGCGGCACGGACGCTGGGCGAACTCGGTTATGACGTGCAGGATCTGGCGGAGATTCGCCGCATCCTGCAGCAACCGGACGGGATCGTCCTGGCCGTCGGCCCGGCGGGGTCGGGGCGGACCGCCTCGCTCCACGCCATGCTCGAGGCCATCGCTCCCGAATGTCGCCGCATCCGGACCGTCGAGGACACCATCCCCCGTCGCCGCCCGGGGTGGTTGCAGGGCGAGGCCGGCGATCCGGACGACGGCCGCGGGCACGATCCGCTGGCGGCGCGCTTCCGGCGGCTGCTGCGCAGCCGCCCCGACGCCCTGCTGTTGGCGGAGATCGATTCGTCGGAGGCGGCGCAGCTGGTGCTTCGGGCGGCGCAAGCCGGTTGCCGGGTGTTTTCGGCGCTGCATGGCGGCCGCGCGCACCACGTCTTCCCTCGTTTCCGTGCCTGGGGCGTTGCGGCGACCGACCTGGCCGACCATCTCGTGCTCGTGGTCGCACAGCGGCTGGTGCGTGCGCTGTGTCGCCATTGTTCGTTGCCCGACGATTCCGAAGCCGTGCGCGACGCGCTGGTACGGGCCGCCGACGGATGGCGATCACCGCCCGCCGCGCGCGATTCCGTGCAGGCCCGGATGGTCAATCCGGGCGGGTGCAAGCACTGCCGCGGCGAGGGGTATCGCGGCCACGTCCTGGTCTATGAGTGGATCGAGGTGGATTCGGGCGTGCGCTCGCTGGTCGAGGAAGGCGTCGGCGCGACGGAGATGGAGCGGCGCCTGCTGGCCGATGGCCGCAGCCTCTGGGAGCGCGGGCTGCGCCACGTCGCCGCGGGCGCCACGTCGCTCGGCGCCTTGCGCGCGTCGGTCCGGGAGCCGCGATGACCGGGCCGCCGGCGAGGCTGCCGCTCCGGCTTCGGCCGCGCCACAACCCCGTCGTGCCCATTATGCACGCGCGATGCGTATCGGTTCCGGTGGAAACCCGGTGGGAATTCCCATACTCGCCCCGATTCCCCCACCGGTTGCCACTTGAAAATCGGACGGAGAGGCCGATATAGCAGGTGTGACGGACGACGGCGGCGGGCGCAGAAGCCCACGGAAGGGCGGGCGGCACGAGGATGGAGAAACGGATCGCATCATGAACATGGTCTACAACAGCTCGAATTTCTGCATTGTCCAGTTCTCGGATCTTGGCGACGACGCCCGGCATCCGGCCGGCGGATTCGAGATCATGGACAAAGGGTCCCGTCGCGAAATTTTCCTCGACGGCCGGCAGGCGGAGCAGTTTCGGGACGACATCGCGCGACTCATCTCCCACGAACCCTCGGTGGACGAGTTCGACGACTTCCTGGCCAGCTACACCGGATTGATGACCCAGCCGGTCGTCCTGCACTGATTCCGCACCCCCGCCCGCCTGCCGGGCGGGGGTGCCGTTCGTTTCGCACCGCGGCGCACGCTTCGCGCCGCCGGCAATCCCCTCCCCGTACAATGCGGCCTGCACTTTTCGACGCCGCAGCATGCCTCCGTTCTCCAATACCAGCCCGGAACCGTCCACCGAAGACCGCCTGCGCGCACTGTTGGCGCATCGCATCCTGATCCTCGACGGTGCCATGGGCACCATGATCCAGCGCCACAAGCTGCGCGAAGAGGACTTCCGCGGTCTCGATCGCACGCAGCGGTTTGCCGATCACCCGATCGATTGCAAGGGCAACAACGAACTGCTGCTGCTGACGCGCCCGGAACTGATCCAGGACATCCACGAGCAGTATCTCGCTGCCGGCGCCGACATCGTCGAAACCAACACCTTCGGTGCCACGCGGATCGCGCAGGCCGATTACGCGCTGGCCGACCTCGCGTACGAAATGAACGTCGCGGCGGCGCGGATCGCGCGGCAGGCCTGCGACCGGTACACGACCCCCGAGCGGCCGCGCTTCGTCGCCGGCGCCATCGGGCCGACGCCGCGAACCGCCTCGATTTCCCCTGACGTCAACGATCCGGGTGCGCGCAACGTCACCTTCGCGGAACTCGTCGCGGCCTACGGGGAACAGGTCCGGGCCCTGCTCGACGGCGGGGTCGACCTGCTGCTGATCGAGACGATCTTCGACACGCTCAACGCCAAGGCGGCGGTGTTCGCGATCGACGAGGAGTTCGAGCGCCGGGGCGTGCGGCTGCCGATCTTCCTTTCCGGCACGGTGACCGACGCGTCCGGCCGCATCCTGTCCGGCCAGACGGTCGAGGCGTTCTGGAATTCGCTGCGCCATGCCCGGCCCCTGGCGGTCGGGCTGAACTGCGCCCTGGGCGCCGCGCTCATGCGACCCTATGTCGAGGAATTCGCGCGGTTGGCGGACACGTTCGTCTGCATCTACCCCAACGCCGGGCTGCCCAATCCGATGTCGGAGACGGGTTTCGACGAGACGCCGAACGTCACCTCGGGCCTGATCCGCGAATTCGCCGCGGCCGGCCTGCTCAACATCGTCGGCGGCTGCTGCGGCACCACCCCGGACCATATCCGCGCCATTGCGCAGGCGGTCGATGGGCTGGCCCCGCGCACGCTGCCGACCGTCGAGCCGCGCCTGCGGCTTTCCGGCCTGGAGCCGCTCAACATCGGCCCCGACACGCTCTTCGTCAACGTCGGGGAGCGGGCCAACGTCACCGGATCGCGCCAGTTCGCGCGGCTGATCCTCGACGGGCAATATGAACAGGCGGTGGCGGTTGCGCGCCAGCAGGTCGAGGCGGGCGCCCAGATCGTCGACGTGAACATGGACGAGGCGATGCTCGATTCGGTCGCCGCCATGCGCCGCTTCCTGAATCTGATCGCCGGCGAACCCGACATCGCGCGCGTGCCGGTGATGATCGACAGTTCGAAGTGGTCGGTGATCGAGGCCGGCCTGCAGTGCGTGCAGGGCAAGTGCATCGTCAACTCGATTTCGCTCAAGGAAGGCGAGACGGAATTCCTGCGCCAGGCGCGCCTCGCGCGCCGCTACGGCGCGGCGATGATCGTCATGGGCTTCGACGAGAACGGGCAGGCCGACTCCTACGAGCGCCGCATCGCCATTGCCGAACGCAGCTACCGGCTGCTCACCGAGCAGGCCGGCGTTGCGCCCGAGGACATCGTCTTCGACCCCAACATCTTCGCCATCGCCACCGGCATCGACGAACATAACCACTACGCGGTGGACTTTCTCGAGGCGACGCGCTGGATCAAGCGCAACTGCCCGCATGCCGGCGTGAGCGGCGGCGTGTCCAACGTGTCGTTTTCGTTCCGTGGCAACGACCTCGTGCGCGAGGCGATCCATACCGTGTTCCTGTACCACGCGATCCGCGCCGGCATGACGATGGGCATCGTCAACGCCGGACAGCTGGGCGTGTACGAGGAGATCGAGCCCGAACTGCGCGAAGCGGTCGAGGACGTGGTGCTCGACCGCCGCCCGGATGCGGGCGAGCGCCTCGTGCAGCTTGCCGAACGGCGCAAGGGCGCGGGGCGCAAGCGCGAAGAAGATCTGGCCTGGCGCAATGAGCCGGTCGCAAAGCGGCTGGTGCATGCGCTCGTGCATGGCATCACGCAGTTCGTCGAGGCCGACACCGAGGAGATCCGGGCGCAGATCCAGGCGCGGGGCGGGCGCACCATCGAGGTGATCGAAGGTCCGCTGATGGAGGGCATGAACGTCGTCGGCGATCTGTTCGGCGACGGCAAGATGTTCCTGCCGCAGGTCGTGAAGTCGGCCCGGGTGATGAAGCAGGCGGTCGCCTATCTCGTGCCCTACATCGAGGCGGAGAAGGCGGCCAACGGCGAGACGGCGCGCTCCAACGGCAAGATCGTCATCGCCACCGTCAAGGGCGACGTGCACGACATCGGCAAGAACATCGTGACCGTCGTGCTCCAGTGCAACAACTTCGAGGTGGTGAATCTCGGCGTGATGGTGCCGGCCGAGAAGATCCTGCAGACCGCGGTCGAGGAAAAGGCGGACATCGTCGGCCTGAGCGGTCTCATCACGCCGTCGCTCGAAGAGATGGCGCACGTGGCGTCCGAAATGCAGCGTCTCGGCATGACGATTCCGCTGCTCATCGGCGGCGCGACCACCTCGCGGGTCCACACCGCCGTCAAGATCGCCCCACGGTACGACGGGGCGGTGGTCTATGTGCCGGATGCCAGCCGTTCGGTCGGCGTGTGCCAGTCGCTGGTTTCGGACGGGCAGCGCGACGCGTTTCTCGCCGCACACCGCGCCGAGACCGAGCGCGTGCGCCGCCAGCACGCCGGCAAGAAGGGGCCCGAGATCGTCCCGCTGCCGGAGGCGCGCGGCAATGCGGCACGCCTCGACTGGCAGGGGTACGTGCCGCCGAAGCCGAAGTTTCTCGGGCGGCGGGCGCTGCGCGCCCTCGACCTGGCGCAGGTGGCCGAGTACATCGACTGGGGGCCGTTCTTCCAGACCTGGGATCTGGCCGGGCCGTATCCCGCGATCCTCGACGACGCCGTCGTCGGGGCGCAGGCGCGTCGCGTGTTCGAGGACGCCAAGGCGATGCTCGCGCGCATCGTCGCCGAGCGCTGGCTCACGGTGAACGCCGCGGTGGCGTTCCATCCGGCGAACGCCGACGGCGACGACATCGCGGTGTTTGCCGACGAGTCGCGGACCGCCCGGCTGTTCACGTGGTACGGCCTGCGGCAGCAGATCCGCAAGCCGGTCATCGACGGTGTTCCCCGCCCGAACCGCGCGCTGGCCGATTTCGTCGCGCCGCCGGGCATGGCCGACTACATCGGACTGTTCGCGGTGACCGCCGGCCTGGGCATCGAAGCGCACGAGGCGGCTTTTGCGCGCGCGCACGACGACTATGGCGCGATTCTGCTCAAGGCGCTTGCGGACCGCCTCGCCGAGGCGGCGGCGGAGATGCTGCATCAACGGGTGCGCCGCGACCTCTGGGGCTATGCCCCGGACGAGCATCTGGCGCAGGATGCGCTGATCGCCGAGCGGTACCGCGGCATCCGGCCGGCGCCGGGTTATCCGGCCTGTCCGGAGCACAGCGTCAAGCAGGAACTGTTCGCCGCATTGCATGCCGAGGAAATCGGCATGACCCTGACCGAGAGTTTCGCCATGCATCCCGCGTCGTCGGTCTCGGGGTTTTATCTTGCGCATCCCGAGGCGCGATATTTCAACGTCGGCCCCATCGGACGTGATCAGCTGGAAGACATGGCGCGTCGCCGCGGCATGGATGTGGCCCGATTGGAGCGCTGGCTCGCGCCGAATCTGGGATGAGGGCCCCGACGATGCGCGCCGTGTTCCGATCGATGATCGTCGCCGCCTTCGTGGCGGCATCCGCCGCCTGCACGACGGCGCCCCCGGGATCTGCCGCGCCATCTTCCCCGCGCTCTGCCGACAACGGCATCCATGCCTTGCCGCGCCTCACGCCGGCGCGACTCGCCGCGGCGATGGCGCGCGAACCGGTGGTGCTGTCCGGCGAGGTCCATGACAACGCCGCGCAGCACGCCATGCGTGCGCAGGCATTGCGCCTGCTCCTGCAGGGCGGCGCGCGGCCGGCGATCGCGTTCGAGCAGTTCGATGCCGATCGGCAGGCGGCGCTGAACGCTGCGCGCACGACGGCGCAAGGCAGCGTCGCCGTACGGGCGGAGCGCATCATTCGGGCGGCGGGCGCCAAGGGGTGGAACTGGAATTTCTATCGTCCTTACGTCGAACTGGCTCTGCAATACCACCTGCCCATCGTCGCGGCCGATCTGTCGGGCGCGCAGGCGATGAAGGTGGCGATGCACGGCGTGTCGTCGGTGTTTGCGCCCGGCCGGGCGGCGGCGCTGGGATTGCGCGACATCCCTCCGCGCCTGTTGCGCGCGCAGGAGCATGAAATCGCGATCGGGCACTGCGGCCTCGCTCCCAAGGACATGCTGGCGGCGATCGCGACGGCGCAGATCGCCCGCGATGCGGTGCTGGCGGAATCGATCCGGCCCTACCTTTCCCGCGGCGTCGTCCTGTTGACCGGCAACGGCCATGCCCGTCGCGACATCGGCGTGATGGTCCATCTGTCCGATGCCGATCGTGCCCGCGCCATCTCCATCGGCTTGCTGGAGGACGATCCGCAATCTCCGGAACGCGCGTCCGCCTATGACCTCGCATTCCGCATGCCGGCGCAGGCGCGGCCCGATCCCTGCAAGCGGCTGCGCGCGCACCAACACGGCGCGCCGTTGTTCAAATCGCACTGACACGACTTGGCGCCCGGGTCCCCCTCTCCCGCATTGCGGGAGAGGGCGGGGGTGAGGGGGTTTGACCCGGACGCATCTTCGCCTGCGATTCACGGCGTTCTCGCCACCACCAGATTGACGACCCGTTCGACTCCGGCGCGCTTGAGCACGGCGGCCGCTTCGTCGAGGGTCGACCCGGACGTCATCACGTCGTCGATCAGCGCCACGCACCGGATGGCGCCGGGCAACGGCACCCGCAGCGCGAACGCCCCGCGGATGCCGGTGCGCCGCTGCGCGAGCGGAAGATCGTGCTGCGCCGGACCATCGCTGGTCCGGATCAGGTGGCGTGCCAGGACGGGGCGTCCGAGGCCGGCGGCGGTTCCGCGCGCGATCTCTTCCGCCTGGTTGTAGCCGCGGCCGCGCAAGCGTTGCGGTGCGACCGGGATCGGGATCAGCGCGTCGAACTCCGGCCCCGACAGGCGTGCTGCGCGCCGCGCCAGCAGGCGCCCGAAGGCGTAGCCGAGATCCAGCCGGCCCTGGAATTTGAGCGCGGCGATCATGCCGCTGATGGGGGCGGCGTAGTCCGCCAGCGCGACGGTGGCATCGAAGCGACGACGATGTGCCAGGCACCCGCCGCACAAGTCCACAGCGTGATCCACAGGGAAATCCACAGGGATATCCACAGGGTTTTCCCCGGAAATCACCGACTTTTCCCCATCACGATCCACAGCAAGCCGGGACTTTTCCACAGGATCATGCACAGGGTTTTCCACAGCGGCGTCCAGCCGCGCGGAAAGGCGGTTGCCGCAGCGCCCGCAACGGCGGACGTTTTCGGGCAGGAAATCCTCGAGGCATCCCGGGCAGACCGGGTCGCCCCGCTCCACGCCGCAGACGGCGCACCAGGGCGCAAGGGAGCGCCGGATCGCATCGAGGAAATCGTTGTTGCGCATGCGGCACAGCGTATGCGGCGTGTCGACACGCCGCACCCCCGCTTCCGGTAGCCGGACGCGGCCTTTGCCGCCAAGCGCAGGGCTGGCGGGGGCCTGGCACCAGGTCCGGTGCTATGTCCGGTGGATCTTCAACCGGGTGCCCGCTTCGTCGATTTCTTCGAGCACCACGTCGAACCCCCAGAGCCGCTTGACGTAGCCCAGCACCGCTTCGGTGCTTGGGGCGTCGAGCAGCCGGCCGTTGTCGACGCGGTGCTGCAGCAGCAGCGCCCGTTCGGTGTCGTCGTTGGCGCGCGCCACGGTGAGCGGGGGGATCGTCGTCTCGCCGTGGGTCTGCCGGGCCAGTGCCTGGCGGATCCGCAGGTAGCCGGATTCGTTGTGGATCGCCTGGACGTGATAGTGGTCGCGATCCTCTTCGCCGTCATGGAGGAGAAAGAGCCGCATGTCGCGCATGACCTTCGGGGAAAGGTACTGCTCGACCAGACTGTCGTCCTTGAAATTGGCCATCGCGAAATGGATCGCCTCCTCCCAGGGTGTTCCGGCGATGCCGGGAAACCACTGTCGATCCTCGTCCGTCGGCGCTTCGCTGATGCGCCGGATGTCGCGGAAGATCGAGAAGCCCAGCGCGTACGGATTGATGCCGTGAAAGCCGCGGGCATCGAACGCCGGCTGCGCCACGACGTCGCCGTGGTTGGCCAGCCACTCGAGCATGAAGCCGTCGTCGATCTCTCCCGCGTCGTAGAGGTCGTGCAGCAGCGTGTAGTGCCAGAAGGTCGCAGCCCCCTCGTTGGCGACCTTGGTCAGGCGCTGGGGATGGAAATACTGCGAAACCTTGCGGACGATACGCACCAGTTCGCGCTGCCACGGCTGGAGCCTCGGCGCGTGCTTTTCGATGAAGTAGAGCAGGTTTTCCTGCGGCTCGAAGCTCTGCGCCGGCTCGGCGGTCTTCTCGCCGTTGAGATGGAGGTGGGCGAAGTCCGGGTTGTAGTGCTTCTCCGCGAATTGCAGCCGTTCGTTCAAACGGGCGCGCTCGCGCTTCACCGACAGGCGGGCAGGGCGCCGGTAGCGGTCGACGCCGTAGGGCGCCAGGGCGTGGCAGCAGTCGAGGATCTCCTCGACCTCCCGCCAGCCATGGCGCTCCTCGCAATCCTGCACGAAGCCGCGGGCGAACTGCAGGTAGTCGAGAATGGCGTCGGCCTGCGTGAATTGCCGGAACAGATAGTTGTTCTTGAAGAATGCGTTGTGCCCGTATCCCGCGTGCGCCATCACCAGGACCTGCAGGGCCGTGGTGTTGGTTTCCATGAGGTAGGCGATCGCCGGATCGGTGTTGATGACGATCTCGTAGGCGAGGCCGCTCATGCCCTTGCGGTAGCTGTGCTCCTGCGCAAGCAGCTGCTTGCCGAAGCTCCAGTGTGCGTAATGGACCGGCATCCCGACCGTGGATACCAGATCGATCATCTGGCTGGCGGTGATGATTTCGTATTGGACCGGGTAGGTGTCCAGGCCGTGCTGCCGGGCATGGTGCGCGAGCGCATGGTCGAATTTCTCCAGCGTCCCCAGCGTCCATTCCGAACCGGTGGCGATCGGCTCGGCGCGGCGCTTCATGCCGGGCTTGGGCATCGGTACGGTGGGCTTGGCGAGCAGCTTCGGCCACGGGCGCTGCCGGTGGCGGTCGTCGTCGGCTTTGCGCCGGACTGCTTCCGGGTCTGGGTCGGGTCTGCGGGTCATGTTGCGGCCCTCCGCGCGAAGAGTTCCCGGAACACCGGCCAGATGTCGCCGCGGTCGTGCACGGCGCGGCGGGCGAAGGCCGGGCTGTCGATCGCGTCGTACGCCTGCCAGAGATCCGAACTGCGCCGGAACCAGCCCGTTGCGCTGGGCGTGTCGATATAGGCGAAATACCGCAGGCTCGGCAACAGGGTCTGCCGGACGAAGGCGGCGCTGCGCCGGCCGTCGTCGGCGGTGCAGTCGCCATCGGACGCCTGGGCGACGTACACGTTCCAGTCGGGTCCGGCGTAGCGTGCCAGGAGGATGCGATGTGCCAGTTCCAGCGCCGGCAGCACGAGCGTGCCGCCGCTGAGCGGATCGTGGAAGAACCGATCTTCGTCGACCTCTTCGGCGGTTTCGGTGTGGCGCACGAACACCACGTCGACATGGCCGTACTTGCGCTCCAGGAACAGATAGAGCAGGGCGAAGAAGCGCTTGGCGAGATCCTTCTTGCGCTCGTCCATCGACCCCGACACATCCATCAGGCACAGCATCGCGGCTCGCGTCGCCGGCGCGCTGGTCGGCACGCGGGCGCGGTAGCGCCGGTCGACGTCCTCGAGGAACGGCAGGTGGGCCCGGCGATCGCGCAGGCCGGCGATCTCGCGTTCGAGGGCGAGGAGCGCCTCGCCGTCCGCGGATTGCGCCTGGCGCTCGAGCTCTTCCAGCCGTTCGGCGATCGCGCCGCGCAGCGCGATCCGCCGGGCGATGGCCATGCGTACGGTCATCGCCGGCAGCAGGTTGGACGGGACGCCATCGCGGCTGTGGCCGCCGCGGCGCATGCGTTCCATCGTGACCTCGCCGAAGCGTGTGCGCTCGAGGTTGGGCAGTTCCAGGTCGTCGAAGAACAGCGCGAGGAATTCCTCGCGCGAGAGCACGAACGCGAATGAATCGGCGCCGCCCCCGCCTTCCCCGGCACCGTCGCCCGCTCCCTGGCCTTCGTCGTCGCGCGGGTGGTCGATGGTGTCGCCGGGCAGAAATTCCCGGTTGCCGGGCAGCACGAAGTCGCGGCTGCCGGTGCTGTCGTCATGGATCAGGTGCGGTTCGGCAAGGCCCCGGCCGGGGATCGCAATGCGCCCGCCGCGGCCGACGTCGGTGATCGAACGCTTGTCGAATTCCTCGTCGACGGCGCGCTTGATGTCGTCCTTGAAGCGCCGGATGAAGCGCTCCCGATTGACGGCGCCGCGCCCCGGTGGATCGGAGCGGCGGTCGACGATGCGCAGCATGCCGCGGGCGGCAGACATGGTCACTCCGTCACGACTGCGCGCTCTTCTTGAAGTGCAGGTACCAGTCGACCAGTCGCCGCACCTGCTTCTCGGTATACCCGCGCGCCACCATGCGGCTCACGAAGGAGCGGTGCCGGTCGTCGAGTTCGACGGACCCCTTGGCCTCGAACGAGATCACCGGCAGGATGTCCTCGGTCTTGCTGAACATCCGCTTCTCGATCACCGTGCGCAGCTTTTCGTAGCTCGTCCAGTGCGGGTTCTTGCCGTGGGCACGGGCGCGCAGCACGAAGTTGACGACTTCGTTGCGGAAATCCTTGGGATTGGAAATCCCCGCCGGCTTTTCGATCTTTTCCAACTCGGCGTTGAGCGCTTCGCGCGAGTACTGCATCCCCGTTTCCTGGTCCCGCCAGTCCTCGTCGAGCAGCCACTTGTCGGCGTACGTCACGTAGCGGTCGAACAGGTTCTGCCCGTACTCGGAGTAGGCGTCGAGATAGCTCATCTGCAGTTCCTTTTCCAGGAACTCGGCAAAGCGCGGGACGATCCACTCCTTGATGTGCGAACGCAGGCGCCGCTTGTACTCGTCGGGCAGGTCTTCCTTCGAGAGACGCTCTTCGAGTACGACCAGCAGGTTGACCGGATCGGCGGCGATCTCGCTCGGGTCGCGGTTGAACGCCGCGGAGATGGTCTTGAAGGCCCAGCGGGTCGACAGCCCCGAGAACCCTTCCGGCGCGCCGGCGTCGTCGCGGTACTCCTTGACGCTCTTGGCGCGCGGGTCCAGATCCTTGAGATTCTCGCCGTTGTAGGACCGCATCTTCGAATAGATCGACGAGTTTTCCGGCACGACCAGACGGGACAGGACCGTGAACTCGGCCAGGGTGCGCAGCGTCTGCGGTGCGCAGGGCGCCTCGGCCAGCGTCGAAGACTTCAGCATCTTGTCGTAGATGCGCACCTCCTCGTCGACGCGGAGGCAGTACGGCACCTTGACGAGATACACGCGGTCGATGAACGCCTCGTTGTCCCGGTTGTTGCGGAACTTGAGCCACTCGGCCTCGTTGCTGTGCGCCATGATGAAGCCGTTGAACGGCATCGCGGGCAGGGCCTCGGTGCCCTTGAAGTTTCCTTCCTGGGTCGCCGTGAGGATCGGGTTCAGGACCTTGAGCGGCGCCTTGAACATCTCGACGAATTCGACGCAGCGCGCCGAACCCAGGCACAGGGCTCCCGAATAGCTGTAGGCGTCGGGGTCGTCCTGTGAATAGCGTTCCAGCATGCGCAGGTCGATCTTGCCGACCAGCGTCGAAATGTCCTGGGTGTTCTCATCGCCCGGTTCGGTCTTGACGATGCCCACCTGGTTGAGCACGGAGGGGATCACCCGCACCACGCGGAACTGCGAAATGTCGCCGCCGTACTCGCGCAGGCGCTTGAGCGCCCACGGACTGGCGATCCCCGGCAGCGCGCGGCGCGGAATGCCGTAGCGGTCTTCGAGCATCGGGCCGAACTTGTCGCGTTCGAACAGGCACAGCGGCGATTCGAGCAGCGGCGAGATCCGCCCGCTCTTCGAGTCCTTCAGGGCGTAGATCGGGAACTGTTCGGCCAGCTTCTTGATCTTTTCTGCCAGCGAGGACTTCCCGCCCCCCACCGGCCCGAGGAGATACAGCACCTGTTTGCGTTCCTCGAGTCCCTGCGCGGCATGCAGGAAGTACGCATAGAGCTGCATCAGGGTCTCTTCCATGCCGTGGAACTCGGCAAAGGTGTCCCACACCTGGATGGCCCGATTCTGGAAGATGCGCGACAGACGCGGATCGTCCGCGGTGTTGACCAGCCGCGGCTTGCCGATGGCCTCCAGCACGCACTCGTGGGCGGACGCGTAGGCCATGTGGTCCGTCCGGCAATACTGGAGGAAATCCTCCAGCCCCATCTCTTCGTCCAGGGAACGGGCGAAGTCGGATTGGAACGCGGAAATCAGGTCTGCTGGCGCACTGCTCATATCGCCTCCTGCAACTCGGAATGCAAGTCCGACGAGACACAGTGTAGGCGCAGACGCGGCGAGCGGGTGAATCGAATATGAATCCAAAACCGGCCGCAATCAATTCGCAGCGCGCGGCACCGGCGCCCACACCGCAAATTAGTCTCCGGTCGCGGCAAATCGTTCAGGGCCGCTGTACGGGAAACGGGGCCGCGGCGAGGATTCATCGCGGACTCGATGCAGCATCGCGCGCCCCAAAAAAGTTCGCCCCGCTTGCGCGGGGCGAGAATTCCGCCTCTACAGAGGAGAGGGGGAGGAAGAGAGGCGGAAAGACACAAACCCATCCACGGGGGGGATACGTCAGGCGTACTCAGCAAGCTCCTCACGCATCGTCCGTAATGCTTTGAACTCGATCTGACGAATTCGTTCCGCGGATACGCCGAACTCATTTGCAAGATCTTGTAACGTCGCGGTGCCGACGCTCCCATCCTCGTTTTCGTCGAGCCAGCGCGCCTGCACGATCCGCCGGCTGCGGGCGTCGAGGGCGTCGAGCGCGCGGAGCACCCCGTCGCTTTGCAGCACATCGGTCCGCCGGCGCTCCAGCACCTGGGTCGGTTCCGATTCGGGGTCCGACAGATAGGCGATGGGGGCGGGCGCCGCGTCGGCTTCCTCGTCCCCCCGGTTTTCCAGGGAGACGTCGCCGCCGGCCATGCGCGTTTCCATTTCGACCACTTCTTCCGGCTTCACCCGGAGTTCGCGCGCCATATCCGCGACCTCTTCGCGGGTCAACGCTCCGGACTCCTTTTTCATGCTGCGCAGATTGAAGAACAGCTTGCGCTGGGACTTGGTCGTGGCCACCTTGACCAGCCGCCAGTTGCGCAGCACGTATTCGTGGATTTCCGCCTTGATCCAGTGCAGGGCGAAGGAGACGAGGCGCACGCCGCGGTCCGGATCGAAACGCTTGACCGCCTTCATCAGGCCGATGTTGCCTTCCTGGACGAGGTCCGCATGCGGCAGGCCGTAGCCGAGATAGTTGCGTGCCACCGCGACCACCAGGCGAAGATGCGAAAGGACCAGTTGCCCCGCCGCATCCAGGTCGCCGCGATCGCGATATTCCCGCGCGAGCCGGACTTCTTCCTCCGCCTGCAGCATCGGAATGCGGTTGACCGCCGTTACGTAGGCATCGAAATTGCCCAGACCGCTGGGCGACAGCGCCAGCGCGGCGGTATTTCCCGGAAAGGACAGCGCGAACTCACTCGATTCCATGGATCCCCTCTCAAGCCTCGGACACTCGGTCATGCGAATAAATCCTAGCACTCGCGATCCGAGAGTGCTAGTTCGAGCCGGAATGGAGATCAAAGTTCCGACAAAAATCCTCGGACTTTGGCCGGTCCCGGGCGGCGGGCCGCGGGCGGCGTCCCGGAGCGCCGGGCGTTTCGAGAGGATTGCCATTGTTTTGAAAGGATTTTTGCCGCCGGCTCGGGACGGTCGGGCGCGGCCGGGGTGTACACGGGATGCACCGGGGGTGTACCTTGCGGCGGTCCCGGCCCCGCCGGCCCCGTGACCGAACCCCATGGCCGATCAACGTCCCGACCCCGACGCGCTGCTCGCGCGGATCCAGAACGAAGCCGAACGCGCGGCGCGCGGCCGCCTGAAGCTGTTTTTCGGTGCTTCCGCCGGGGTCGGGAAGACCTACGCCATGCTGTCGGCGGCCCGCCGCCAGCGCGACCAGGGGGTGGACGCCGTCATCGGCGTGGTCGAAACCCATGGGCGCAGCGAAACCGAGGCGCTGACGCTCGGGCTGGAGCGCATCCCCCTGCGCGAGATCGCCTACCGCGACCGGACATTCGCCGAGTTCGATCTCGACGCGGCGCTGCAGCGCAAGCCGGCACTGATCCTCGTCGACGAGCTGGCCCACAGCAACGTCGAGGGCTCGCGCCACCCCAAGCGGTGGCAGGACGTCGAGGAACTGCTTGCCGCCGGCATCGACGTCTACACCACGATCAATGTCCAGCACCTGGAGACGCTCAACGACGTGGTGAGCGGGATCACCGGGATCCGCGTCCGGGAAACGGTGCCGGACCGGGTGTTCGACCGGGCGGACGAGGTGGTGCTCGTCGACCTCACCCCGGACGAACTCCTGCAGCGGCTCAAGGAAGGCAAGGTATACATCAGCCGACAGGCCGAGAGCGCGGTGCGGAATTTCTTCCGCAAGGGCAATCTCATCGCCTTGCGGGAGCTGGCGCTGCGCCGCACCGCCGACCGCGTCGACGGGGAGATGCTGCAATACCGGCGGGACCGGGCGGTCGCCCCGGTCTGGCAGACGCGCGACTCCCTGCTTGCCTGCGTCGCGGCGGGCGCGGACGACGACCGGGTGGTCCGCACCGCGGGCCGCATCGCGAGCCGGCTGGAAATCCCCTGGCACGCGATCTACGTCGAAACGCCGGAGCGCACCCGGATCGGCGACGCCGCGCGGCAGGCGGTGATGAAGGCGCTCAAGCTGGCGCAATCGATGGGAGCGGAGACGGCGACGCTCGCCGACCACGACGAGGTCGCGGCCACCGTTCGCTATGCGCGGGACCACAACCTCTCGCGGATGATCGTCGGCCATTCCGGCCGGCTCCGCGGTTGGTTTTCCTCTGCCTGGGCGGCCCGCGCCGGGTTGCCCGCCTGGCGCCGCTCCTTCGCGGACCGGCTCGCCGGCAGCGCCCCGGATCTCGAGGTGACGATCGTGAGCGCGGTCGACCCCGCCGCGGCGGGGAGCCGATCCCCGGCGCATGAGGACCGGTTCCCGATCGAGGCGGGGTCGCTTCCGGCATATGCCGGCGCCGCTGCCGTGTGCGCCGGCGCGGCCCTGGTTTCCGCGCCGCTGCAATCCTTTTTCACGCTGCCCAACATCGTCATGCTCTTCCTGCTCGCCGTGGTGCTGGTCGCGCTGCGGTTCGGCCGGGGACCCGCCGTGCTGGCCTCGTTCCTGAGCGTGCTGGAGTTCGACTTCTTCTTTGTGCCGCCGAAGTTTTCCTTCGCCGTGTCGGATGTGCAGTACCTGCTCACCTTCGCCGTCATGCTGGCGGTGGGCCTGATCGCGGGGCAGCTCACCGCCGGCCTGCAATATCAGGCGCGGGTCGCCAACCGGCGCGAAGGGCGGGTGCGCGGCCTCTACGAAATGGCGCGCGATCTCTCCGGCGCCCTGCTTCCGGATCAGATCGCGGAGATCTGCGAGCGCTTTCTCGATCGCGAGCTGCACGCGCAGGCGATCCTGCTCCTCGCCGACGACCGCGAAAAGGTCGTTCTTCCCCGCGAGGACGGCGATCGGGTTGATCCCGTGCCGCTGGAACCGGGCATCGCGCAGTGGGCCCTGGATCACGGCGAAGCCGCGGGCCTGGGGACGAACACGCTGCCCGCGACGCCCGCGCTCTATCTGCCGCTCAAGGCGCCGATGCGCATGCGGGGCGTGCTGGTCGTCCGGCCCCGCGACGCCGCGCGCCTGCAGGGACCCGAGCAGAGCCGGCTGCTCGATACCGTGGCGCGTCTTGCCGCCATCGCGCTCGAGCGCGTCCACTACGTCGAGGTCGCGCAGCGGGTGAGCCTGCAGATGGAATCGGAGCGGTTGCGCAATTCGCTCCTTTCCGCCATTTCGCACGATCTGCGCACGCCGCTGGCCGCGCTCGTCGGGCTCGCCGACTCCCTGCAATGGTCGGGGGGCACGCCGGTGCAGCAGAACGCGATCGTCGACCGCATGCGCGAGCAGACCCAGCGGATGCGGTCGCTCGTCGAAAACCTGCTCGACATGGCCCGGCTCCAGGCCGGCCAGGTGGCGCTCAACCGGCAGTGGAATGCCATCGAGGAGGTGGTCGAACGCGCCCTGCGCGCGATGGCGTACGCGCTTGCCGCCCATGTCGTGCGCGTGCAGCTGCCCGCCGACCTGCCGATGCTGGAAATGGATGCCGCGCTCATGGAGCGCGTGTTCGACAACCTGCTCGAGAACGCCGGCAAGTTCACGCCGCCCGGCAGCGTCATCGACATCGGCGCGCGCGCGGAGCCGGAGCGCGTCGTGCTGTGGGTCGAAGACAACGGTCCCGGGGTGCCCCGCGGGAAGGAGGAGGCGATCTTCAGCAAGTTCGAGCGCGGCCATGTCGAGAGCGCGACGCCCGGGGTCGGCCTCGGGCTGGCGATCTGCCGGGCGATCGTCGAAGCCCACGGCGGGATCATCCGCGCGGAAAACCGGCCCGGCGGCGGCGCGCGGTTCTGGATCGAACTGCCGCGCGGTAATCCGCCGGAGGTTCCGGCAGAATCCGTCGACCCGCAATGAATCCATCCGCCGACAACGCCGCCGCGCCCGCACCCGCCGTGATCGTCATCGAGGACGAGGCGCAGATCCGGCATTTCGTCCGCCTCGCCCTGGAATCGGAAGGATGCCATGCATTCGAGGCCGAGACCGGCAAGCGCGGCCTCATCGAGGCCGGAACCCGCCGGCCCGATCTCGTGGTGCTCGATCTCGGGCTTCCGGATCTCGACGGCACCGAGGTCATCCGCGACCTGCGCAGCTGGTCCGACGTGCCGATCATCGTGCTTTCGGCGCGCACGGCGGAAGCCGAAAAGATCGCGGCGCTGGACGCCGGGGCCGACGACTACCTCACCAAGCCGTTCGGCGCTGGCGAGTTGCTCGCCCGCGTGCGCGCGCAGCTGCGCCGCCGGTTCCGCGGCGCGTCGCGGCCGGACTCCGTGGTCGAGTTCGGCGACATCCGGATCGATCCCGCGAGGCGCCTGGTCTGGCGCAAGGGGGAACTCGTGCGCCTGACGCCGATCGAGTTCCGCCTGCTGTCGGTGCTCGTCGCGCATCCCGACTGCGTGCTGACCCACCGGCAGCTGCTCAAGAGCGTGTGGGGGCCGTCCCACGTCGAAGACGCCCACTACGTCCGCATCTACATGGGGCACCTGCGCCGGAAGCTCGAAGCCGACCCCGCCCGGCCGGCGCACCTCCTGACGGAAGCGGGAATCGGATACCGGTTCGCGCTGTAGGCAGGACTTCCCCCGGGGGCGGTTTTTACGCCGATTTTATGCGGCACCCGGTGTGTTTATAGAAAATCGATATTTGTTGCGCCATAGCATTCCGTTGGTCGATACCCTTACGGAATGATGCGATGGCGGACTTTTCCTACGTCTTCGGAATCCTGATCTTCTTTGCGCTGGTGGGCCTTCTGACCATCGGCTGCGCACAGTTGCAGCAGCGGAAATAGGAACCACGACATGACCGCAATGCAATGGGTGGGCGCCGTCGCGGCGCTCGGACTGTTCGTCTATCTCGTCATCGCCTTGGTCGACGCGGAGAAGCTGTGATGACTTCCCATGCCTGGACACTGCTCGTCTTGTACGGCGCCGTGCTGATCGTTCTGAGCTACCCCTTGGGGACCTATCTTGCCGACTGTCTGGATGGGGGGCCGTCGCGCGTTGCCGCGGTTGCGCGCAGGATCGTCGGTCCGGTCGAGCGGATCTTGTATCGGATTTGCGGCATTCGCGCCGAAGAGGAGATGGACTGGAAGCGATATGCGCTCGCCATCCTGCTCTTCAGCTTCGTCGGTGCGCTGGCCCTATATGCGCTGCAGCGCCTGCAATCGATGCTGCCGCTCGATCCGCAGGCGTTGCCCGCCGTCAGCCCGGACTCCTCCTTCAATACCGCGCTGTCGTTCGTGACCAACACCAACTGGCAGGGGTATGCGGGCGAAACGACGATGAGCTACCTCACCCAGATGCTGGGGCTCGCCGTGCAGAATTTCTTTTCTGCCGCCACCGGCATTGCGGTCGCGATCGCGCTCATTCGCGGCATCGCGCGCCACAGCGCGGCGACGATCGGCAATGCCTGGGTCGACCTCACGCGGGTCACGCTCTACGTCCTGCTGCCGATGTCGTTCGTCTACGCGGTGTTCCTGATCGGCCAGGGCGTGATCCAGAACGTTTCCGCCTACCGGGACGTGCATACGGTCGCAGTGACCACCTACCAGATGCCCAAGCTCGACGCGTCCGGCCAACCGGTCAAGGATGCGCATGGCAATCCGGTGAGCGTGCTCGCGCAGACATCGACGCAGACCCTGCCGATGGGGCCGGTCGCGTCGCAGGAATCGATCAAGCTGCTGGGAACCAACGGCGGCGGCTTCTTCAATGCCAATTCCGCCCATCCCTACGAGAATCCGACTCCGCTCTCGGACTTCGTCCAGATGGTGTCGATCTTCCTGATTCCGGCCGCACTGTGCTTTGCGTTCGGGCGCATGGTCGGGGACCGGCGGCAGGGGTGGGCGATCTTCGCCGCCATGGGCGTGCTCTTCGTGATTTCGACCGTGGTCGTACTCGTCGCCGAGCAGCATGGCAACCCGGCGTTTTCCGCGCTCGGCGTCGACCAGACCGCCGGCGCGATGCAGGCCGGCGGCAACATGGAAGGCAAGGAAGCGCGCTTCGGCATCGCCGACTCGGGGCTCTTCACCTCGGTCACCACCGCCGCGTCCTGCGGGGCGGTCAATACGATGCACGACTCGCTCATGCCGATGGGCGGGTTCGTTCCGCTCTGGAACATGATGCTGGGCGAAGTGGTGTTCGGCGGCGTCGGCTCGGGCCTGTACGGGATGCTGGTGTTCGCGCTCACCGCCGTCTTCATCGCCGGCCTGATGATCGGCCGCACCCCGGAGTATCTGGGCAAGAAGATCGAGTCCTTCGATATGAAGATGATCTCGCTCGCCATCCTGGCGACGCCCATGCTCGTCCTCGTCTGCACCGCGATTGCAGTCATGAGCGCGGACGGACGCGCCGGAATCGCCAATCCCGGTCCGCATGGCTTCAGCGAAATCCTCTACGCCTTCACGTCCGCGGCGAACAACAACGGCAGCGCCTTCGCCGGCCTGTCGGCCGACACCCCCTTCTACAACGTGCTCACGGGCGTCGCGATGTGGTTCGGCCGCTTCGCGGTCATCGTCCCCGTGCTGGGAATCGCAGGCTCGCTCGCGGCGAAAAAGCGTCTCGCGACCACCGGCGGCAGCATGCCGACGCACGGGCCGCTGTTCGTCGTGCTGCTGATCGGCACGGTCGTCCTCGTCGGCGCGCTGAACTACGTGCCGGCGCTGGCGCTGGGGCCGGTGGTCGAGCAGTTGATGCTGTCGCCGTCGCATTGAATCCACTTCCATCGGACAGGTCGAGGACATTTCGCCACATGTTGCGGACAAGGATCGGTCATATGTTTCATCGCATGCTGCTTGCGGCGAGCGTAGCGGCCGTGTTTGCAGTTCCCATCACCGCATCGGCGGACACCGCACCGGCATCGTCGTCGTCGTCGTCGCCGCCGGTGCCGACGATGGGACAGATTCTGAATGCATCGGGGATCACGACCAGCGGCTACTTCGACGTCATCTACAACCATGCCAATCGCGACCTGCAAAACGGTTTCTGCGATCG
>JAKCCX010000042.1 GCA_021838715.1 Pseudomonadota bacterium
AATGCACCCCCGGAACCCCTTCCGCAACCTTGGTCGCGACGGCGGCGCTGCGCTTGGAGTCGACGTGGCCGGTCAGATGGACGACGCCGCGGAAGGTGGTGACGCTGATGTCGAGGGACTTCAAGGACGTTTCATTGAAGATCGCGGCCTTGACCTTGGTCGTGACGACGGAGTCGTCGAGCATCTGGCCGGTGCTCTCCTGCGTCGGGGTGGCGGCGCAGCCGGTCAGCGCGGCGAAGGCAAGTCCGGACAGGAACAGGGACATACGGGTGCGAATGGTCATGAATTGACTCCTTCTTGGTGAAAAATCCCGCCTTGCGGCAGGCGGCGACAAATGCGTGGACTGGTGCCGGCAGCAGGGGTCGAACCCGCGACCTTCGGTTTACAAAACCGCTGCTCTACCAACTGAGCTATGCCGGCACACGCCTTGCGTTTCGCCGCGCAGTCTATCGCGCAAGAGGGCATGGCCGCGCCATGCACCCGTTCGGACTACCTCATTTCACTCGGGTCAGCCGCGGCCGGTCGCCGGGGGCCGAAGGACCCGCCGGTCCGGACGGCGGCTCCGGCGGCAGGTCGTCCGGCGCCGGGGTGGCGTTGCGCACGGGGAACGGCTGAACGTTCGCCGGAACCTGCGCGCCCTCCAGGGCGGCCTCCGGCATCCCGGACGGATCCGGCACCTCGAAGGCCATCCCCTCGCCGTTTTCGCGCGCGAAAATCGCGAGAATGAATTCGATCGGGACGTAGATTTCCTGCGCCTTGCCGCCGAACCGCGCCTGGAAGGTCACGGCGTCGTTGCCGATCTGCAGGCGGTTGGTCGCCATCGGCGAGATGTTGAGGACGATCTGGCCGTCCTGGACGAATTGCGACGGGACCTTCACGGCCCCGCCGACCTGCACGGCCAGATGCGGCGTATAGCCGCAGTCGTTGCACCACTCGTAGATGGCGCGGACGAGGTACGGCTTGGTGGATTGGGCGCCCATCAGCGGCGCATCACCTTTTCGCTCGGCGTCAATGCCTCGATGTACGCCGGCCGGCTGAAAATCCGCTCCGCGTATTTCATCAAGGGCGCCGCGCTCTTCGGCAGTTCGATCTCGTAGTGGTCCAGGCGCCACAGCAGCGGCGCGATCGCCACGTCCAGCATCGAGAAATCGTCGCCGAGCATGTATTTGTTCTTCAGCAGGATCGGCGCCAGCTGCCCCAGCCGGTCGCGGATCGTCAGGCGCGCCCGATCGAGGGCCTTCGGGACATTGCTGTTCTCCAGCGCCTGGACGTGCACGAACAGTTCCCGCTCGAAATTGAACAGGAACAGCCGCGCGCGCGCGCGCATCACCGGGTCGGCGGGCATCAACTGCGGATGCGGGAAGCGCTCGTCGATATACTCGTTGATGATGTTCGATTCGTACAGGACGAGGTCGCGATCGACGAGGATCGGCACCTGCCCGTAGGGATTCATCTGCGAGATCTCTTCGGGCTTGTTGAACAGGTCGACGTCCTTGATTTCGAAGTCCATGCCCTTTTCAAAGAGCACGAGGCGGCAACGCTGCGAAAACGGGCACGTCGTACCGGAATACAAGATCATGTTCGAATCGCCTTCCTGATCGTTTACAAAACAACGCGCATGCCCGGCGCACCGGCAACGGGACGGCCTGCGGGCGGCCGCCGGCCGAATGGATGAAATCGTCCTGCCGGGGCCATGGCTAGGTCAGCCTTCCATTTTACAATATGCATATGCTGCAACGCATCTGGCTGCTGTTCGCCCAAACGACGACGGTCGGGTTGGCGCTCCTGTTCGTCGTCTCCACCATGAAGCCGCAGTGGCTGGAGGCCGTCGGCGTGGCGCCGCCCCGCCCGCCGGTGCACGCGCCCCGCGCGCCCGTCTCGACCACCCCGACGCCGATCGGCAAGGCCGTGATCCGGCAGATTCCGCGCAACGCGGCCGAGGAGCGCGCGCAGGCGGTCGGATCCTACGCGGATGCGGCCGCCCGCGCGATGCCGTCGGTGGTCAGCATCTACACCACCGAGAAGATCGACACCACCCCGGACGAGGAAATCGCGCGCCGGTTCTTCGGCGACAGCGTCGTGCCGCCGCCCCAGCAGTACAGCAAGCTGGGGTCGGGCGTGATCGTCACCGAGGACGGCTACATCCTCACCAACAATCACGTCGTCGCGGCGGCGCAGAAAATCTCGGTGGCGCTCAACGACGGCCGCTCCCTGCCCGCCAAGATCGTCGGCACGGACCCGGACACCGATCTCGCGGTGCTCAAGATCGACGCCCCACACCTGCCGGTGATGGATTTCGGCCGCTCGGAGAACCTGCGGGTCGGCGACGTGGTGCTGGCGATCGGCAACCCCTTCGGCGTCGGCCAGACGGTCACCATGGGAATCGTGTCGGCCCTCGGCCGGCGGATGAAGAACATCGGCGCCTTCGAGAGTTTCATCCAGACCGACGCGGCGATCAATCAGGGAAATTCGGGCGGCGCGCTCGTCGACACGCACGGTCGCCTGGTCGGGGTCAACACGCTGATCTACTCGCAAAGCGGGGGCTCGGTCGGGCTGGGTTTCGCCATTCCGACGACGATCATCACCCAGGTGATGAACCAGATCATCCACAACGGCTACGTGCGCCGAGGCTACTTCGGGGTCGAACCGTTCGACATCACCCCCGAACTGGCGAAATCCCTGCACCTGCAGCGCACCGCCGGGGTGTTCGTCTACGGCGTGCTGCGCCGGGGGCCGGCCAACCTTGCCGGACTGCGGCCCGGCGACATCGTGCTGGCGCTCAACGGAAAACCGGTCACCGACCGGCGCTCGCTGCTCGTGCAGATCGCCGAACTCTCGCCGGGCAGCGTGTCGACCGTGCGAATCCTGCGCGGCACGCACATGCTGACGCTGCACGTGCGCGCGGGGGAGCGGCCGGTGCAGAAGGACGCCGGGCGGTAACCTGCACCTTCCGCCGCGACGAGCCTAGGATTTCGTCGTCAATTCCGTCGAGGTCGAAGACTGCGCTTTCGGCGTCCCGAAGAAGGCGGCCAGCACCACGCCCAGCTCGAACAGCGCCCACAGCGGCAACGCGAGCAGCATCTGCGACATCACGTCGGGCGGCGTGAAGATGGCCGCGATGACGAAGGCGCCGACGACCATGTACGGGCGCACCTGGCGCAGCTTGGCCACCGTCGTCACGCCCATGCGCACCAGCAGCATCACCGCGATCGGCACCTCGAACGCCAGACCGAAGGCGATGAACATGCGCATGACGAAATCGAAGTACTGCTCAATGTCCGGCGAGACGTTGACGGAGTGCGGCGCGAAATGCGAAATGAAGTGGAAGACCACCCCGAACACGACGTAGTAGCAGTACGCCATGCCGCCGAAGAACATCAGCACGCTCGACACGATCACCGGCCCCGCGAGGCGTTTTTCGTGCTGGTAGAGCCCCGGCGCGACGAAGGCCCACGCCTGGTAGAGCACCCACGGCGAAGCGAGCAGGAATGCCGCGAACAAGGTTACCTTGAGCGGCACCATGAACGGGGCGATCACCCCGGTGGCAAGCAGCTTGGACCCCTCCGGCAGCGCCTTCATCATCGGCTGCGACACGTAGTCGAAGATGCGCTTCATGAACGGCGACAGCGCGACGAATGCGACCAGCACACCGCCCGCGGCGCGCACCAGGCGTGCGCGCAATTCGATCAGGTGCGAGAGAAAGCCTTCTTCGGGGGGGGTGTTTTCGGGTTCCGCCATGATCCTTCGGCCGTTCAGGGTTCCATGCGGCCGCTACCGGCGGATGCGCACCCGGTTGACCCGGGCGCGCCGCGCAAATTTGGTATTGCGCCCGCCGGGCGCGACATCGGGAAGCGCAACCTGCCGCTTCAGGCGTTCGAGTTCGCGCGCGACATCGTCGATGGTCGGGCGGGGCCGATACCGGCGGGAAAAATGCATCGGCGGAGGCGGCGGGCTGCCGCCGCCCAGCCAGCCGGAATTGCGGCCGGCGACCGGCGCCATCGCCTGCGATGCGGCCTGGTTGATCTGGGTCGCCGCGCTGTGGAGTTCGTTCTGCGCGTCGGTCACCGCGCCGCGGATCGAGTCCTGGATGTTGAGCGCGTTCTGGCGCGCCTCCTCCCCCAGTTGCCGCAGTTCGGAGAGGTGAATCTCGCGATCGATCTCCGAACGGACGTCGGAGATGTACCCCTGGGCCTTGCCGACCCACTGGCCGAAGGTGCGGGCAACGCGCGGCAAGCGCTCCGGCCCAAGGGCGACGAGCGCCACGCCGCCGATGACGAAGAGTTCTCCGAAGCTAAAATCCAGCATGGGGATGCAACCGTGTGCGAAGCCGCGTGCAGTAGTCGGCCGGAACCGGGGGAACTCCCCCCGCCCCCACGCTGGCGGGAGAGAGCGGATCGAGGGTGCCGCGCCGTCCACCCGCTCGCCCCGCCCTGCGCCCGCCGCGAACGGGAGCGTGCGCGGGGAGAAATTGTCCGTTAGAAATCGTCCGTTACGTGCCCGTTTTTTCGCGCGCCGTCACGTCGATCGTCTGTCCGGGGGTCTGCGGCGCGTTCTCGACCTTCTGCGCCGGCTGCTGCGGCGGCGCGGCCGAGGTCGCGTCGGACGTTCCCTCCTGCAGCCCTTCCTTGAACCCCTTCACGGCGGAGCCGAGGTCGCGGCCGACGTTCTTGAGCTTGCTCGTCCCGAATACCAGGATGATCACCACCAGGACGATCATCCAATGCCAAATCGAAAGTGAACCCATCGCGTGTCTCCAGAGAAGCCTCAGAGGCCCCGTTTCCAAGGGCGCGGGCCGCCGAGCAGGTGCATGTGGAGGTGAAATACCTCCTGCCCTCCGCCGGGTCCGTTGTTTATGGTTATCCGAAACCCGTCGTCCGCACCGTGTTCGCGGGCCAGATGCGGGGCCAGAAGAAGCATTTTACCCAAGAGTTCGCCATCGCCGGATTCGACCGTCTGCAGCGATTCGACGTGCCGCTTGGGGACGAGCAGCAGATGTACGGGCGCGGCGGGATGGATGTCGTGGAATGCGATCACCGCCTCGTCCTCGTAGACCTTGCGGCAGGGGATCTCCCCCCGCGCGATGCGGCAAAAAATGCAGGATTCGTCGCTCACCGCCCCTCTCCCGATCGGGTTGCCGTCGTCGCCATGCCACCCGCGCCACCCGATTCCGCCTCGCGTTCCCGCAGTTTGCGCAACGCCTTTTCCTCCAGGCCGGAGGTTCCGGCCCGGCGCGCCAATTCGGCAAGCACCTGCTCCGGCCGCAGGCCGTAATGCGACAACATCACGAGGCAATGAAACCACAAATCGGCGGTTTCGGAAACGATCCGCGCGGGATCGCCGTCCTTGGCCGCCATGACGGTTTCGGTGGCTTCCTCGCCGATTTTCTTCAGAATCGCGTCGGGTGCCTTCGCCAGCAGCCGTGCGACGTACGAGCGCTCGGGATCGCCGCCGCGCCGCGCGTCGATGACGTCGGCCAGCTCCGCGAGCGTGTTGCGGTCCGCGCTCATTTCCCTCCCCCCTCACCCTGCCCTCTCCCCCCGTCGGGGGGAGAGGGGGAATTCCGTTCCGAAACGACAGCCGTGTTCCTTCCCTGCCCTCCGCCCTCGGCGGGCGAGGCGGGGGATTTCGACCGGCCGTAGATCGCGGCCGGCTCCTGCAGGACCGGATCGACTTCCGTCCATGTCCCGTTCTCCAGGCGGCGGTAAAAGCAGCTTGCGCGCCCGGTATGGCAGGCGATCCCGCCGACCTGTTCCACCACGTAGAGCACGGCGTCGGCATCGCAATCGAGCCGGACCTCCCGGACGATCTGGCGGTGCCCCGACTCTTCGCCCTTGCGCCACAGGCGGCCACGCGAACGCGAGTAGTAGACCGCATGACCGCCGGCCCGGGTTTCCGCCAGCGCGGCCCGGTCCGCCCAGGCGAACATCAGAATCCGGCCGCTGACGGCATCCTGGGCGATCACCGGCACCAGACCGGCCGCATCGAACCGGACGGCATCGAGCCAGGCGTCGTCGCCGGTGCTCTTTTCGGGGCCTGCGCTCATGCGCCCAGCCGCATCGGAATACCGCGGGAGGCCAGCAACCGCTTGGCGTCCGGGATGGTGTGCTCGCCGTAATGAAAGATCGACGCGGCGAGCACCCCGTCGGCGTGGCCGATCAGGATTCCGTCCGCAAGGTCCTGCAGCGACCCCACCCCGCCAGAAGCGATGACCGGAACCGGCACGGCGTCGGCGACCGCAGCCGTCAAGGCCAGGTCGAACCCGCTGCGCGTGCCGTCCCGGTCCATGCTGGTGAGGAGAATCTCGCCCGCGCCGAGCGCCACCGCCTGGCGCGCCCATTCGACTGCATCCTTGCCGGTCGCCTTTCTGCCGCCATGGGTATAGACCTCCCAGCCTTGCGCGGAGCCATCCCCGGGGTTAGCCCCGGAGTGATCCCGATTGCGCCGCCGCGCGTCGATCGCTGCGACGATGCACTGCGACCCGAAATGCGCCGAGGTTCGCGCGAAAAGGTCCGGATCGAGGACCCCCGCGGTGTTGATCGACACCTTGTCCGCACCCGCGTTGAGCAGCCGGCGCACATCCTCGACCTGACGCACGCCGCCCCCCACCGTCAGCGGAATGAAGACACGCCGCGCCACCGCTTCGATCACCTCGTAGATGGTGTCGCGCTGATCGGAACTGGCGGTGATGTCGAGAAAGGTCAGTTCGTCCGCACCCTCGCCGTCATAGCGCGCGGCGATCTCCACCGGATCGCCGGCGTCGCGCAGCCCGAGGAAATTGATCCCCTTGACGACGCGGCCTCCGGCGACGTCGAGACAGGGGATGATCCGCTTGGCGAGCACGTCAGGCGACCCGCGCCATTGCGGCCTCGAAGTCGAATTTTCCTTCATAGAGCGCGCGCCCGAGGATCACGCCCCCGATGCCTTCCTCTTCGACGGCAAGAAGCCGATCGAGGTCGGAAATATCCGAAACGCCGCCGCTGGCCAGCACGGGGATGCGCACCGCGCGCGCCAGCGCCACGGTGGCATCGATGTTGACGCCGGTCATCATGCCGTCGCGGCCGATGTCCGTGTAGAGGATTGCGTCGACGCCGTAGTCTTCGAATTTCATCGCCAGATCGATCACGTCGTGGCCGGTGAGCTTGCTCCAGCCGTCGGTCGCCACCTTGCCGTCGCGCGCATCGAGCGCGACGATCACGTGGCCGCCGAAGGCGCTGCAGGCGTCGTGCAGAAAGCCGGGGTTCTTCACCGCCGCGGTGCCGATGACGACGTAGGAAACGCCGTCGTCGATGTAGCGCTCGATGATGTCGAGGTCGCGCAGGCCGCCGCCCAACTGGATCTGCACGTCCGGGCCGACTTCGGCGACGATCTCGCGGATGACGCCTTCATTCACCGGCTTGCCGGAACGCGCACCGTTCAGGTCGACGATGTGCATCCGCCGCGCCCCCATGTCGACCCATTTGCGGGCCATGGCGACGGGGTTTTCGGAAAATACGGTTTCGTTGTCCATGTCGCCTTGGCGCAGGCGGACACAACGGCCGTCCTTGAGGTCGATGGCGGGGATCAGGAGCATGGCTTGGGAATGAGGAAGGCTGAGGAAACGTGGAAAATGAGCGTCGGAAATGAGCGTCGGAAATCGCGTCGCGATGCGAGAGGAATGAACCCGATGCAGCGGCGGGGCGGAGCGGGAAACGGCCGCCGGCATCGGAATCAACGGTTCATGGGTTCCAGGATACGAAGTTGGCGTAGAGCTGCAAACCGGCGGCGGCGCTTTTTTCGGGGTGGAACTGCGTTGCGAAAATATTATCTTGTGCAACTGCGCTGGTAAAGGTCCCACAATAATCCGTTTGTCCGGCGACAACCGCGGCGTCGCCCGGAACCACGTGATAGCTGTGGACGAAATAGAACCAGGCGTCATCCGGGATGCCGTCCCATAGCGGGTGCGATCCGGACTGCCGCACCTGATTCCAGCCCATATGGGGAATCTTGCGCCGCAGCCCCTGGGCATCGGTCGCTTCGGCGAAGCGGACGACCCGCCCGCGCAGCAGCCCGAGACCCGCGGTGTCGCCTTCCTCCGACCAGTCGAACAGCATCTGCTCGCCGATGCAGACGCCCAGCACCGGCTTGCTGCGCGCGGCCCGCAGGACCGCCGCTTCGAGGCCGGACGCCGCGAGGCTGCGCATGGCGTCGGGCATCGCCCCCTGCCCGGGCAGCACGATCCGGTCGGCGGCGTCGATCCGCGCGGGTTCGGCGGTCACGACGACCGGCGCATCGGGTGCGACGCGCGCGAAGGCCTGCGCCACGGAGCGCAGGTTGCCCATGCCGAAGTCGACGATGGCGATCATGCGCCGGCACCCCGGGAGGCGTCGCGAGCAACGGGAAACTGCGCGGGAACGCGCGCGCGAAAACGCAAGAAGGAACGCGAGGAGGCGCGCGACCGGCGCGCCGGAACGGCTCCGACCATGTTCAGAGTGTCCCTTTGGTGCTCGGGACGGCGCCGCCGGCACGCGGATCGCGCTCCAGCGCGGCGCGCAGCGCGCGGCCGAACGCCTTGAAGGCCGATTCGCACTGGTGGTGGGCGTTGGCGCCGCGCAGGTTGTCCATGTGCAGGGTGATCTGCGCGTGATTGACGAAGCCCTGGAAGAATTCGCGCGCCAGTTCGACGTCGAATTCGCCGATCTTCGGACTCGTGAACGCCACGTTCCATACCAGGCCGGGACGGCCCGAATAGTCGATCACCGCACGGGTGAGCGCCTCGTCGAGCGGCACGTAGGCATGCCCGAAACGACGGATGCCCTGTTTGTCGCCGGCCGCCGCCGCGACCGCGCGCCCGAGGGCGATGCCGACATCCTCCACCGTGTGGTGGCCGTCGATGTGGAGATCGCCTTGGGCCTCGACCTGCAGGTCGATCGCGCCATGACGGGCGATCTGATCGAGCATGTGGTCGAAGAACCCGATTCCGGTCGAAGCCGAGCAGGCGCCGACACCGTCGAGATCGACGCGGACACGGATCCTGGTTTCCTTGGTCTCGCGGACGATTTCCGCGGAACGTTGCGTCATCACACCCTCACTCCAACGACACCCTCACCCTAGTCCGCCCCCGCTTGCGGGAGCGGGGAAATCGCCTGCCGCATCGCATCCAGAAACGCGGCATTCTCTTCCGGCGTCCCCACCGTCACCCGCAGGCAGCCCCGCAGCATGGGGTGGAAGGCGGTCATATTTTTGACAAGGATACCCTGTCGCAGCAGATGCGCGAACCGCGCTCCGGCTCCGCGATCGCCATCCGGCACGCGCAGCAGGACGAAATTGGCGGCGGAGTCGAACACCTCCAGACCGTCGATGGTCCGCAGCGCGGCGATCATCCGCGCGCGGTCGGCGCGGATCGTCGCCGCCTGGGCGTCGAACACGTCGAGATGGTCGAGCAGGAAATCCGCTGCGGCGAGCGTGAGCGAATCGACGTTGAACGGCGGGCGCAGCTTGTCGAACTCGCCCAGCCATTCCGGTGCGCCGCACAGATAGCCCAGCCGCAACCCCGCCAATCCCAGCTTCGAGAACGTGCGCAGGACGAGCAGGTTCGGATGGCGCGGCAGCTCGCCGATCCAGGATCGGCCCGCGAACGGCAGGTAGGCCTCGTCGAGAACCACCAGGCCGGGAGCGTGCTCGATGATGGCGCGCACCGCGTCGTCATCGAAACAGTTGCCGGTCGGATTGTTCGGATACGAGAGGAACACCAGGGCGGGCCGGTGTTCCCGCAGTGCCGCCAGCATGGCGGGGAGATCCAGGCCGAAATCGTCGCGCAGATCCACGCCCACGAACCGGCAACGATCGACTTCCGCCGTCATGCGATACATGGAGAAGCTCGGCCACGGCGACAGCACCGCCGCGCCGGGGCGGGCGCAGGCGTGGATCATCAGATGGATAATCTCGTCCGAACCGTTGCCCAGCAGCAGCGCCTGCCCGGCCGGCAGCCCGATCCGCTCCGCCAGGCGTTCCTTGAACCGCGCCGGCTCGCCGGGCGGATAGCGGTTGAGCGCGACCTGCCCGAGGCGTTCCCCCAGCGCCCGCGCGAGATCGGGCGGCAGCACGTATGGGTTTTCCATCAGGTCGAGTTTGACCAGGCCATCGGCCGGCGCGACCGCATAGGCGTGCAGCGCACGCACGTCCTCCCGGATCAAACCTTCGGGAAACGGGCGAACGCCCGTTTCCCGCACGACATTTCCCCTCTCCCCGAGGGAGAGGGGGAAGGGGTGAGGGGAACCGATGTCACTCATATTTCGCGATGCGTCCACGGAACATTTCCCCTCTCCCCGAGGGAGAGGGGGAAGGGGTGAGGGGAACCGATGTCACTCATATTTCGCGATGCGTCCACGGCACTACTTCGCCCCCGCCATCCGGAGTTCCGCGCTGCGCGCGTGCGCGCCCAGACCTTCGCCGTGCGCCAGGCGCGCCGCCACCGCGCCCAGGCTCTGCGCCCCCGCCGCGGACACCTCGATCATGCTGCTGCGCTTCTGGAAGTCCGATACGCCCAGGGGCGAGGAAAAGCGCGCGGTGCGCGACGTCGGCAGGACGTGATTGGGCCCGGCGCAGTAGTCGCCCAGGGATTCGCTCGCATAGCGGCCCAGGAACATCGCCCCGGCGTGGCGGATGCGCTCGGCCCAGCGGCGCGGGTTCGCGGTCGAGATTTCGAGGTGCTCGGGCGCGATGCGGTTGGCGATTTCGCAGGCCTGCTCCATGTCGCGCACCCGGATCAACGCCCCCCGGTTGGCCAGCGAGGTTTCGATGATCGCGCGCCGCGGCATGGTCGGCAGCAGCCGGTCGATCGACGCCGCCACCGCGTCGCGGAACGCCGCATCCGGCGTGAGCAGGATGGACTGCGCCAGTTCGTCGTGCTCGGCCTGGGAGAAGAGGTCCATCGCGATCCAGTCCGGATCGGTGCTGCCATCGCAGAGGATCAGGATCTCGCTGGGGCCGGCGATCATGTCGATGCCGACGGTGCCGAACACCCGCCGCTTCGCCTCGGCGACGTAGGCATTGCCGGGGCCGACGATCTTATCCACGGCGGGCACGGTGGCGGTGCCGTAGGCCAGGGCGCCGACGGCCTGCGCGCCGCCGATGGCGAAGGCGCGGGTCACGCCGGACAGCGCGGCCGCCGCCAGCACCAGGGTGTTGCGCGCGCCGTCGGGCGCAGGCGCAACCATCACGATCTCGCGCACGCCGGCGACCTGCGCGGGAATGGCATTCATCAGCACCGAGGACGGATAGGCGGCCTTGCCCCCCGGCACGTAGATCCCGACCCGGTCGAGGGGCGTCACCCGGATGCCCAGCGTCGTACCGTCGGGATCCGTGATGCTCCAGTCCCGTGCCCGCCCCTCTTCGTGAAAGCGGCGGATGCGGGCGGCGGCGGTTTCGAGGGCGGCGCGATCCTCCGGCGCCAGCGCCGCGAGCGCCGCCTGCATCGCGTCGACGCCGATCTCGAGATCGGCCGCCGCCGATGCGTCGACGCGGTCGAAGCGGCGCGTGTACTCGATCAGGGCCGCATCGCCCTGCTGCCGCACCGCCGCCAGGATTTCGTCGACGCGCGCCGCGATCTGGCGATCGGGCTCGTCGCCCAAGGCAAGCAGCGCCATCAGCCGCGCATCGAAATCGGCGGCGGTGGCATCGAAGTAGCGAATCTTCATGCGGGCATCACTCCGTTCGTTGATTGCGCCTGCGCGACCGCGTCGCGAATCGTCTCCACCAGCGGTGCAAGGCGTTCCCGGCGGGTCTTGAACGACGTCTGGTTGACGACGAGCCGCGAACTGATGGCGACGATCTCCTCGACCTCGACCAGACCGTTGGCCTTGAGGGTCGCGCCGCTCGAAACCAGATCGACGATCGCATCGGCCAGCCCGGCGAGCGGAGCCAGTTCCATCGACCCGTAGAGCTTGATGAGATCGACGTGCACCCCCTTGCGGGCGAAAAAGCCGCGCGCGGTCTCGACGTACTTCGTCGCCACGCGCAGACGCGCGCCCCGCCGCACGGCGTCGCGGTAGTCGAATCCGGCCGGCGCGGCAACGCACAGGCGGCAATGCCCGATGGCGAGGTCCACCGGCTGGTAGAGCCCGCCACCGCCGTGCTCCATCAGGGTGTCGGCACCCGTGACACCGAGATCGGCGGCGCCGTATTGCACGTAGGTCGGCACGTCGGACGCCCGCACGACGACGATCCGCAGGTCCGGCATCGACGTGCCGATGATGAGCTTGCGGGTGGCGGAGGGAGACTCGTCGGGCACGATGCCGGCGCGCGCGAGCAGCGGCAGCGCCTCTTCGAAGATTCGTCCCTTGGGAACGGCGATTGTCAGCATGGAAACAGCACCCTCACCCTGGCCCTCTCCCGCCGAGCGGGAGAGGGGATCGTTGCGTGGTCCTCTTCCGCCGAGCGGGAGAGGGGATTATTACCGGGAAAAAGAAACTTCCTCACCGGATCCGTTCGATCTGCGCGCCGAGCGCCGCGAGGCGCGTCTCCATCGCCTCGTATCCGCGATCGAGATGGTATATGCGATCGACGATCGTCTCCCCCTGCGCCACCAGGCCGGCGATCACCAGGCTCGCCGAGGCGCGCAGATCGGTCGCCATGATCGTCGCGCCCGAGAGCGCGTCCACGCCGTGCACGACCGCGGTGTGGCCGTCGATATCGATGCGCGCCCCCAGGCGCTGCAACTCGAGCACGTGCATGAAGCGGTTCTCGAAGATGTTTTCGCTGATCCGCGCCACGCCGCGGGCGATGCAGTTGAGCGCCATGAACTGCGCCTGGGCATCGGTCGGGAATGCCGGATGGGGTGCGGTGCGCAGGTTCACCGCGGCTGGCCGCTCGTCCATGCGCAGGCGGATCCAGTCCGCGCCGGTTTCGACCCGGGCCCCGGCTTCGCGCAGCTTCTCCAGCACCGCGTCGAGCGTTGCCGGCGCCGCCCCCTCCAGGCAAACCTCGCCGCCGGTCGCCGCCACCGCGGCGAGGAAGGTCGCACTCTCGATGCGGTCCGGCATGACGCGATGGCGTGCCCCGTGCAGGCGATCGACGCCTTCGATCTCGATGCGGTCGGTGCCGGCGCCGGCGATCTTCGCCCCCATCGCGTTCAGGCAGGCCGCCAGATCCGCGATCTCCGGCTCCCGCGCCGCATTTTCGATCACCGTCGTGCCGTCGGCGAGGGCGGCGGCCATCATCAGGTTTTCCGTGCCCGTGACGGTGACCATGTCGGTGACGATGCGGGCGCCGCGCAGGCGGCCCGAGCGGCTCGCGACGATGTACCCCTGGTCGAGATGCAGGTCGGCGCCAAGCGCCTGCAGTCCTTTCAAGTGCTGGTCGACGGGGCGTGCGCCGATGGCGCAGCCGCCGGGCAGGCTGACGCGGGCCGCACCTTCACGGGCCAGCAGCGGCCCCAGCACCAGGATGGCGGCGCGCATGGTCTTGACGGTGTCGTACGGCGCTTCGACCGAGCGGATCTCGCCCGCCCGCAGGGTCAGCCGCCCGTCTCCCGTCGGTTCGACCGCGACGCCCATGGCGCCCAGCAGGCGGGCCATGGTCGCGGTGTCGGCGAGCTGCGGCACGTTTTCGAGCTGCAGGGGATCGGCAGTGAGCAGGGACGCGGCCATGATCGGCAGCGCGGCGTTCTTCGCGCCGGCGACGCGCACGGTGCCGTGCAACCGGCGCCCCCCTTGGATTCGTAGTTTTTGCATGATGAAACGATGGACGATCGGTCTAGCCGCGCAACCTGGTTCCCCGCCGCAGCATCGCCACGACCAGTCCGGAAGCCCCCAGGAACGCCGACGCCACCACGGCGAGGCTGATCCAGGGCGATGTATCGGACTGCGCGAAAAAGCCGAAACGGAACCCGTCGATCATGTAGAAGAACGGATTGAACCGGGAAAACGTCTGCCAGAACGCGGGAAGGCTGTGCACGGAATAAAAGACGCCGGAAAGAAAGGTCGCCGGCAGGATGATGAAGTTTTGAAACGCGGCCAACTGGTCGAATTTGTCCGACAGAATACCCGCAATCAGGCCCAGCACGCCGAGCAGCGCCGCGCCCAGGAAACCGAACGCGAAAATCCAGAGCGGAGCATGGAAGGAGACCGGCGCCAGCGCCAGCGTGACGAGGAATACGCCGAGCCCGACGATCGCGCCGCGCACGACCGCCGCCAGCACATAGGCGGCGAAAAACTGCAGCGCCGAGATCGGCGGCAGCAGCAGGAACACCAGGTTGCCCATGATCTTCGACTGGATCAGCGATGACGAGCTATTGGCGAAGGCGTTCTGCAACACCGACATCATCACCAGCCCCGGAACGAGGAACGACTTGTAGCGCACCCCGGGGAACGGCTCGGCACGCACGTCCAGGGCATGGCCGAACACCAGCAGGTAGAGCACCGAGGTCAGCACCGGTGCGGCAACGGTCTGGAAAGAAACCTTCCAGAAGCGCAGGACTTCCTTGTAGAAAATCGTCTGGAACGCCACCCAGCCGGCGCCGCGCGCGGCGCCCACGACGGGACGGTGCAGGGCTTCGCCGCTCATGCCGCGCTCCGCGCAAGATCCGGGGCGGCCCCGGCGGTCCGCGACGTCAGGCGCAGGAACACCTCTTCCAGGTCGGCATGGCCCGCCAGCAGATTGGGCGTCGAGTCGAGTGCGACGATCCGCCCGGCCTTGAGCATCGCAATGCGCCCGCACATCTGCTGCGCCTCCTCCAGGTAGTGGGTCGTCAACACGATGGTGTGCCCGGCGCGGTTCAGGCGCCCCATGAACTGCCACAGCCCCTGGCGCAACTCCACGTCGACCCCGGCGGTCGGTTCGTCGAGGACGATCACCGGCGGGCGATGGACCAGCGCCTGGGCCACCAGCACGCGGCGCTTCATGCCGCCCGAGAGCGCGCGCATGTTGGTGTCCGCCTTGGCGGTGAGGTCGAGATTTTCCATGACCTCGTCGATCCAGGCGTCGTTGTTGCGCAAACCGTAGTATCCCGACTGGATGCGCAGCGTCTCGCGCACCGTGAAGAACGGGTCGAACACCAGTTCCTGGGGCACGACGCCCAGATTGGCGCGCGCGGCGCGGTACTCCCGGACCACATCGTGGCCCATGACGCAGGCGCAGCCCCCGGTCGCGCGCGTCAGGCCGGCAACGATCGAGATCAGCGTCGTCTTGCCCGCGCCGTTCGGCCCGAGGAGGCCGAAGAACTCGCCGGGCTCCACCCGCAGGTCGACCGCATCCAGTGCCGTGAGATCGGCATAACGCTTGCGCAGTGCGCGAACTTCGATGGCGGCGGGAGACATCACGGAATGCGGGCGGAACGCGGACGCCGGCCACCGGAAACGGGCGGCGCCACAGTCCGTATTCTCCCACGGATCGCGCCGCCGGCAGGATGCCGGCGCCGGGCATGACCCGGACGCCGCGGGGCAGGGTCAGCCGGGACCGGCGAAGAACCCGCCGACGACGGCGTCGAGGCCGTAGAGACGGGCCAGGCTGCGCAAATCGTCCGGAACCGCCTCCAGCCGCAAGGACCGGTCGGCCGCACGGGCCGCGCGGGCCCAGGCGAGCACCGCCGCGACGGCCGAGGAATCGCAGCGCCGCACCGCCGAAAAATCCATCACCGCGTCGCCGGCCCGGATCGCGGCCACCCCGGCCTCGACGATGCGGGCCGCGTTGCGGTTGGTGATGGCGTCGGCGTCGATGCGCATATCAGGACGACTTCTTTACCGCCAGCTGCTGGTTCTTCTCGGTCAGCATGCGGATCAGGCCGTCGATTCCGCGCTGATTGATGATCTCGTTGAATTCGCTCTTGTAGGTCTGGACCAGCCAGACCCCCATGATGTTGAGGTCATAGATCTGCCAGCCACGGCTGGTCCTTCCGAGACGATAGGCGAGATCGATCGGGTTGGCGGCGGTCGCCGAGATGATCTGGGTGCGGATGATCGCGTCATCGGGATAGGGCTGCTCCCGCACGGGCAGCACGTGCACCTTCTCGTCGGTGACCCGGGACAACGCGCCGGCATAGGTATGGACCAGCAGCAGGCGGAACTGCGTCATGATCGCGGCACGCTGCGCCGGCGTCGCCTGCCGCCATGCCCGGCCGACGACCAGCCGTGTCGTCCGCTCCATGTCGACATACGGCAGGATGCGGGCGTCGATCAACTGCTGCAGGCGGCCGATGTCGCCCGCGCGGATCGCGCGGTCGCCGCGGATGTCGTCGAGCACGCCGGTCGACAGCGTGCGCACCAGCGACTCCGGCGTGGCGGTGTCGACGACAAACGAATCGGCCGCGGCGCGGGCCGCATCCGCGGTCCCCAGCCCCAAGGCCAACGCGGCGCTCACGGCCGCAACGTGCAGGAAACGACGCCAGGACATACCGATTTCCTCGCTCAGTGGTTTTTCAGGTCATGGATGCCGCCAGAGCCCGGATCTTCCGGCTCCTCGTAGTCGTCCTTGGGCGGCGGCGGGTTGCCATGGTAGACCAGATTGGTCCGCATCTGCAGATAGCTGTCCCGGGTGAACGCATAGGGGTCCAGCGCAATCTCCTCGAGCAGGTTCGTGGTGTCCAGCAACTCCGCGCGGGCATTGACGTAGTACGCCACCCCAAGCGCATACTGATCCACGACCGGCGATATGTAATCGATCGGGCTGAGCAGGAAGTCCGGCGCCATGCCGACGGTATCGCGCACGGTCGACGGTCCCAGGAACGGCAGGACGATGTACGGACCGGACGGAACGCCCCAGTTGCCCATGGTCAGGCCGAAATCCTGCTTGTTGCGATACAGACCGAACCGCGGCCCCAGATCGAGGCAGCCGCCGAGGCCGAAGGTCGTGTTCAGGATCAGACGGCCGAACGAGACGGCGGCGTCGTGCGGGCGGCCTTCGAGCGAGGTGTCGACGAACGTGGCAATTTCGCCGAGATTGGAAAAGATATTGCCGACGCAGGTCCGCACCGGCTTCGGGATCGCGTCGATATATCCCTCGGCAACCGGCTTGCCGACCTGGCGATCGAAGAAATCGTTGAACGCGTACATCTGGCGATTGAATCGTTCATACGGGTCGGCGGGATTCTTCCCGGCGCCCGGCGGCACGGTGGCGCAGCCCCCCGCAGCGAGCATGGCGCCCAGCGAGGCCGCGGCGATCGCCGTGCGGCGGCCTTTGCGAGATGTCAGAGCCCGTTTCATTTGCTCTTCTGCGTCCCTTCCGCCGCCTTGTTGTAGAGGAACTGGCCGATCAGGTTTTCCAGCACGATCGCCGATTGCGCCATCTTGATGGTGTCGCCGGGCTTGAGGTTCTTGTCGTCGCCGCCGGCATCCAGGCCGATGTACTGGTCCCCCAGCAGCCCGGCCGTGAGGATCTTCGCGGAGGTGTCGTCGGGGAACCGGTACCGGCGGTCGATGTCCATCTGCACCACGGCCTGAAACCCCTTGTCGTCAAAGGTGATCGCTGCGACGCGGCCGACCGTCACGCCCGAACTCTTGACCGGCGCACGGACCTTCAATCCGCCGATGTTGTCGAATCGGGCATAGACCGGGTAGGTCTCGTCGAACGAAAAGCTGGTGAGATTCGCCGCCTTGAGCGCGAGGAACACCACCGCCAGCATGCCCAGCAGCACGAACAGGCCTACGAGCGCTTCCGTCTGTTTTTTTCCCATAGAACTTCCCCTGGTTCTCGCTCTTGCGCGGGAAGCGCGGCCCGGCCGCAGCTTCCCTGCGTTCCATTAATCTCCCGTGAACATCAGCGCGGTCAGCACGAAGTCCAGGGCCAGCACGGAAAGCGACGACACGACGACCGTCCGGGTCGTCGCGCGCGCCACCCCCTCCGGCGTCGCCTCGCATCCATAGCCGGTATGGAGCGCGATGAACGTGGTGGCGACGCCGAACACGCAACTCTTGACGATGCCGTTGCCGAGATCCTGGACCCAGTCCACGCCGCTTTGCATCTGCGACCAGAATGCACCGGAATCGATGCCGATCATCAGCACGCCGACACCGTAGGCCGCGAGAATCCCGATTGCCGAAAACACCGCCGCCAGCAGGGGCACGGCGATCACGCCGGCAACGAACCGCGGCGCGAGGATCCGGTCCCGCGGATCGACGGCCATCATCTCCATCGCGGCAAGCTGCTCGCCGGCCTTCATGAGGCCGATCTCCGCGGTCAGCGAAGTACCGGCGCGACCGGCGAAGAGCAGCGCAGTCAGCACCGGGCCGAGTTCGCGCAACAGGGACAGCGCGACCAGCAGGCCGAGCGACGACGATGCGCCGAATCGGCTGAGGGTGATGTACCCCTGCAATGCGAGAACCAGCCCCACCGTCGCGCCCGAGGCGGCGATGATCGACAGGGAGTGGTTGCCGACCATGTACACCTGCGTCAGCGTCAGCGTGAACCGGCGGAAGGCGGCCGGCAGGTGGCGCAGCAACTCGACGAAGAACACCGCACCGCGGCCCAGGCCGGCGAGCACCGCAAGGGCGCGCGCACCAAAGCGCGCGAGCAGTTCGACCGCGTTCATCGGGCCACCCCGAAAGCCTGGTCGATCGGCGGCGCCGGATAGTGAAAGGGTACCGGGCCATCCGGTTCGCCGCGGATGAACTGCCGCAGTTCGGGGTCGTCGCTCGCCATCAGTTCCGCCGGCGAACCGTGCCCGATCACCCGGCCGCCCGACAGCACGTAGGCGGTGTCGCAGATCCGGAAGCATTCCTCGACGTCGTGCGAAACGATGAGGGACGTCGCGCCGGTGGCATCGTTCAACTGCCGGATCAGGTTGGCGATCACGCCCATCGAGATCGGATCGAGCCCGGTGAACGGCTCGTCGTAGAGCAGGATTTCCGGGTCGAGCGCGATCGCGCGGGCCAGCGCGATGCGCCGCGCCATGCCGCCCGAGACCTCGGAAATGCGCAGAGGCGCGGTGCCGCGGAGTCCGACCGCATTGAGCTTCATCAGCACGATGTCGCGAATCATCGATTCCGGAAGATCGGTGTTTTCGCGCAACGGAAAGGCGACGTTGTCGAACACGGTCAGATCGGTGAACAGGGCGCCGAACTGGAACAGCATGCCCATGCGGCGGCGCATCGCGTAGAGCGCCGCGCGGTCCGCGGAATCGACGCGTGCGCCGTCGAACCACACCCGCCCTGCACGCGGCGTGAGCACGCCGCCGATCAGGCGCAGCAGGGTGGTCTTGCCGCAGCCGGAACTCCCCATGATGGCGACGACCTGTCCGCGCGGGAAATCGAGCGAAACGCCGGAAAGGATGACTCGCGCGTCATAGCCGAACGTCACGTCCTCGATGCGGACCAAGGGCTGCGTCGCGCGGGCGTCGGCGGCGGATTCAAGCGGAGGCAACACGATTCTTTCGCGAGGGAAATCCTGCGGATTCTCGCACACGAAGGTTTATGTCCCTGTAACGAATTGGTTCCAGCGCGCACACCGCCGCCTCGCCCGCAAACGGGGAGAGGGGGAATGACGGCGCGCCCTTCTCGCAACGAGTCGCAGTTCCGTCACTGCACAACCGGCAGCGCGTCCCTGCAGCGCTAGGAGTCTGCGCGGCAGACGGATTTCGTGGGGGCACGATGCCCTGCGGGTCCCCCTCTCCCGCGTGCGGGAGAGGGCGGGGGTGAGGGTGGCGGCACGTGGAGCGTGCTGGCAGGCGGGGACGG
>JAKCCX010000123.1 GCA_021838715.1 Pseudomonadota bacterium
CTGCACCCCGGTGCAGCGATATCCTGATTTCGTTGTCGCACGGACAAGCATTTTCACTTTCATTCCGTACGCGCCTCGAAGTGACCTCGAACAATAAACTCACAATCGGCAAGCTGGCCCAGACCGCGGGGGTGCGGGTTTCGACCATCCGGTATTACCAACGGCAAGGCCTGCTGCGCGAGCCCCGGAAACCGGAGCGCGGTGGGTTTCGATCCTACGAAGAAACCGACCTCACCCGCCTGTTGTCGATCCTCCAGGCGAAGGGGCTGGGGTTCACGCTGGCAGAGACGGAGCTTCTTCTCGACTCCCTGGACCGGCGCGATTGCAAATCCATTCTGGATCTCGCCGGCCAGAAGCTGCGTGCCGTCGAAAAGCAGATCGACACCCTGGAAAAGGCCCGCCAAGCCCTCGCCAGCCTGCTCGGCGACTGTATCCAGGATTGCCCGGATCCGTGCCACGTCATCCGCAACCTCGCGGCCCAGAACATTCAAACACTCGATGGCGCGTAGCCCATCGCTGCTGCGAACCGCGTCGCGCGATTTCCTCGACACCGTCTCACCACGATGCCCGATTCCCCCCAGCATTGGCGTTCCGCCCCGGACTCTCAAAACCGCGACATCCTTGCAGCGATCCGTCAACTCGATGCCGCCGACGATGCGCAGCTGCGCTGGCTGCTGGGATTTCTCGGAGACTTGGTCTACGGCGATGGCGGACGCATGCATGGTGCAACAGTGCGGACCCGGCCAATCGGCTTCGAAGCGTGGTTCGCGGCCTTCGACCGGACGCTGCACCAGCCGTCGGACCCATTGCTCCGCCAGGTCGCCCTGCAGTACCGCGCGATGTCGGACTGCGCCGGCGCACTGCAGTCCCGGACCCGTGAACGAATCACTCCGGCCGAGTTCGACCGGTTCGCCGACGCGGTGGTGCACTACCACGGGTCGCTGCGTGCCCTCGAACGCGCACTGATCCACGAAGCCTGCATGGCCGACCCGCTGACCGGGGTCTGGAACCGCAGTTCGTTGACCGACCGTCTGGGGGCGGAACGCGACCGCGTACAGCGGCACGGCGGCCCTTGCAGCCTGTCGATGATGGACCTGGACCATTTCAAGGATGTCAACGACCGCCACGGCCACGCCGCCGGTGATCACGTCCTGCGAGCGGTGGTGGATGTCGCGAAGCAGCACCTGCGCCGCTACGATCTGATTTTCCGCTACGGCGGCGAGGAATTCCTCTTCTGCATGCCCAATATTTCCGCGCCCGAGGCGCGGAACGCGATGGATCGGATTCGCGAGGACATCGCAGCCTTGCGCCTCGCGCTCCCCGACGGCGGCGCCATATCCATCACCGCATCGTTCGGCGTCGCGGAAATGGACACGCACCACCCGATCGAAGCCAGCATCGAACGGGCCGACCGCGCCCTGCTCACGGCCAAGAGCTGCGGGCGCAACCAGGTCCGCATATGGAGCTTCGCCGCCTCCGCGCCGCACACTGGTTCAAACTGGATTGCAAACGCAAGCCCGGAAGGCGTATAACAGAATCCTGGTGCGTTTCCGGAAAGGAGACGATCATGGAAGACGTCCTATCGAGCCTGCGCTTTTTTGCGCTGTTGATGGCAGCCGTCCTGCTTCTGGGGATTGTGTTCTCCGCAATCGCCTGAGCGGCAAGCTCGCGCCTGCCGGCCCCCGCCTCGAGCGGGGGCCCGCGATCAGCGCCGGGCGACGATGACCGCCTCGTTGCCGCCGGCGAAGAGGTGGACGTTGGCCGGCATGCCCACCGCGGCGAAGGCGTCGACGATTTCCTGCGGACGCAGGAAGTGATTCCCTTGCACGTGCTCGCCCAGGTTCTGGAACGCCATGGCGCGACGGGAAGGGTCGCGCAGGTCGGAACGCTGCGCAGGCCACGCCGGCTCCCAGATCACGATGAACCCGCCCGGCCTGACGTTGTCCCGGAACCATTGGAACACGGGCTCACGTCCTTCCTCCCACACGTGATGCAGGGCGCGATTCATCGCCACGAGGTCGGCCGGCTCGTCGAGGGTGAACTGCCGGATGTCGCCGACCGAGAACCGCACGCGATCCCCCAGGCCTTCCGCATCGGCGCGCTGCTGCGCCTGCGAAACGTTCTCCGCGAAACCGTCCAGACCCAGGCCGCGCAGGTTGCGGCAGCGGCGCGCCAGCGCCCGCAGGTACCAGCCGTTCCCGCAACCCAGATCGACCGCCAGGCCGCCGCGGCGATCGATCTCGGCAAACGCCGGAACCGCCGGAACGATGGTGTCTTCGAACATCGGCGCGAAGCTGGCTTCGAGCATCGGACCGAACCACGGCAACAGCGTCTGCCGTTCGGCCAGGACGGACTCTCCCGGACGTTCGCCGGTCCGCATCAGTGCCGCCGCGCGTTCCGCCATGTGCGCGGTCAACACCGACTGGATCGCCATCGGCATGACACCGCCCTCCGCACCCGGAACCATGGCCGCCCCGTTTGCCGTGAGCGAAAACGCTTCGCCATCGGCATCGAGATATTCGAACGCATAGGCCGCATCGCACCAGCGGCGCACGTACCCTTCGTCCATGGCGGCGGCCCGCGCCAGCGCGGCCGGTGCCGCCGTCCCCAGGGAGCGCAGCGCGGCGAACAATCCGTTCACGATGCCGATATAGGCGATGTTCAGGCTGAGCGCGCCCTGGGAGCGCTGGCGAAACTGCTGGACGCGATCTTCGTTGTTCATGGCTTTCCTCGGGAATCCGCAGTGCTCAAAGGGCGCGCCGATAGAGCGCCAGCAGCTCGCCCCATGCGCGCTCCGCCTGTGGTTCGTTGTACACCGGGCGGCCGGTCCGCTCCGAAAGATCCGGCATGCACCATCCGTGCAGCGTGTCTTCGTACACCACGATCGTCGCGGCAAGCTGCGCCGCAGCGAACGCGTCGGCCAACACCGACTTCGCCTCGGGCTCGCGTTCGTCGTCATTGGCCGCGATGCCGAAATAAAACGGTGCACGCATCTTCGGCACCAGGCGGTGCGGACTATTCGGCGCATCCGTCGCCAGCCCGCCGCCATGGAACGATGCCCCGGCGCCGATCCGATCCGGAACACCGGCGGCCGCCTGCATGGCGAGGACCCCTCCCATGCAATAGCCCACGACGCCGACCTTTCCCTGCTTGCGCACGAACGGCTGCGCATCGAGAAACGCGATGAACGCCGCCGTGTCCTGCGCAACGGCCTCGTGGGTCATCGGTGCACGCAATTCCAGGAAGCGGTTGCGATCCGCCGGGTCCTGAAAGTCGAAGACCATCCCGTCGGCAGGCGATTTGCCGGCCCGATAGAACGGATTCGGGACCAGTACCGCATACCCCTGCCCCGCAAGGCGCTTCGCCATGGCGCGGATCGCCGGGCGCAAGCTGAACGCATCGGGGAACAGGATCACCGCGGGAAGTTCGCCTCGGCCCGGAACATGCGCAAGCAAGGCATCGCAATGCCCCGCGGGCGTTGTCACTTCGACGTCTACCAGGTTCGATTCGAGTTTCATTCGTAGGCTTCTCCCAATTTCCGAGATTTCGGGCTCGCCATTTTAGGGGGTCTGATGACTCGGTTGCCACCGATTCGCGGGACCACTCGTCGCCGGCCCCAGGATCGTCACGCGCACTTCATGGATCGCCCGTATGGTGATCCCTGCGCGCGCCACCGAACCACTTCGTTCATTGCTCTCCTTTCGCAACAGGAGTCATCATGCGCAATACCCGCTTCCGCCGCGCGGTCACCGCCGGCGCCATCGTGCCATTTGCATTGGGACCGTTCGCCGCGCTTCCGGCGCACGCCGATTCCGCCGATTACGACACCCGCACGCCGATCCGGCACGTCATCGTCATCATCGGGGAAAACCGCTCCTTCG
>JAKCCX010000124.1 GCA_021838715.1 Pseudomonadota bacterium
TTCCGATCTTCGCGTCAAGGAACTGTTCGGCGCGCAGGCGGCCAATGTGCAGCCCAACTCCGGGTCGCAGGCCAACCAGGCGGCGTTCCTCGCCACCCTCAAGCCCGGCGACACGGTGCTGGGCATGTCGCTGGCGATGGGCGGCCACCTCACCCACGGCTCGCCGGTGAACATGAGCGGCAAGTGGTTCCATGTCGTCAGCTACGGCCTCGATGCCCAGGAAGAGATCGACTACGAAGAGGTCGAGCGCCTGGCGCGCGAGCACAACCCGCGCCTGATCCTGGCGGGTGCCTCGGCCTATTCGCTGCGCATCGATTTCGAGCGCTTTGCGCGCATCGCGCGCGAGGTCGACGCCGTGTTCATGGTCGACATGGCGCATTACGCCGGCCTGATCGCGGCGGGCGTCTATCCCAACCCGGTGCCGCATGCCGACATCGTCACCTCGACCACCCACAAGAGCCTGCGCGGGCCCCGCGGCGGCTTCATCCTGATGCGCGAGGAGTACGAGAAGGCGATCAACTCGGCGGTGTTCCCCGGCCTGCAGGGCGGGCCGCTGATGCATGTCGTCGCCGGCAAGGCCGTGGCGTTTCGCGAGGCGCTGACGCCGGAATTCAAGACATACCAGGAGCAGGTCCTGCGCAACGCCCAGGCGATGGCGCAGACGCTGACCGAGCGCGGCCTGCGCATCGTGTCGGGCCGCACCGAGAGCCACGTGATGCTGGTGGACCTGCGCCCCAAGGGCATCACGGGCAAGGCCGCCGAAGCCGCCCTGGGGCGCGCGCACATCACGGTGAACAAGAACGCGATCCCCAACGACCCGGAAAAGCCCATGGTCACCAGCGGCATCCGCATCGGCGCGCCCGCCATGACCACGCGCGGTTTCGGAACGGCGGAAGCGGTGCGCACCGCCAACCTGATCGCCGACGTGCTCGACCGGCCGGACGACGAACAGAACATCGCCGCCGTGCGGGAACAGGTCGCGGAGCTTACGCGGCGCTTCTCGGTGTATGGGTGACTGCCGTAGCAATCCCTGCTTCCGCTCCCGCTTGCGGGCGCGGGGCGGGGGTGCGGGGCATCGCCGGTGAAGTGCCCGTTCTGCTCCCATCCCGACACGCAGGTGGTCGACTCGCGCGCGTCCGATGAGGGCGCCGCGATCCGCCGCCGCCGGCGCTGCCTCGCCTGCGAAAAGCGCTTCACCACCTACGAGCGCGTCGAACTCGTGCTGCCGACCATCGTCAAGCGCGGCGGCAGCCGCGCCGACTACGACCGCGCCAAGCTCCGCGCCTCGATGCTGCTCGCGCTGCGCAAGCGGCCGGTCGCGCGCGAGGCGGTGGAAGAGGCGATCAACCGCATCGAGGAGCGCCTGCTCGGCACCGGGCAGCGCGAGATCCGCAGTGAAAAGCTGGGCGAGCTGGTGATGCGCGAACTGCGCCGCCTCGACAAGGTGGCGTACATCCGGTTCGCGTCGGTCTATCGAAGCTTCGAGGACGTCGAGGCGTTCACCGAGGTGGTCAAGGAAGTCCGTCCGCGGCGGCGCGGCACCTAGCCTGGGAGGGCATGTGTATTCCGAAACCGACGACCGGTTGATGCGGCGGGCACTCGAACTCGGCCTGCGCGCCCGCGGGCGCGTCACGCCCAATCCGCACGTCGGCTGCGTGATCGCCCGCGGCGAGGAGATCCTGGGAGAAGGCTGCACGCAGCCGCCGGGCCGCAGTCATGCCGAGGTCGAGGCCCTCCAGGACGCGCGTCGCCGCGGCAACGACGTGCGCGGCGCCACCGCCTACGTCACCCTGGAGCCGTGTTCGCATTTCGGCCGCACGCCGCCCTGCGCGATGGCGCTCATCGATGCGGGCATCGGGTGCGTCGTCGCCGCGGTGGAAGATCCCAATCCCCGCGTGGCGGGCCGCGGCCTCGCGATGCTGCGCGCGGCCGGTGTCGACGTGCGTTGCGGCCTGCTGCGGCAGGCCGCCGCCGACGCCAACGCCGGATTCTTTTCGCGCATGACCCGGGGCCGACCCCTGGTGCGGGTCAAGATCGCGGCGAGCCTGGACGGGCGCACCGCCCTGGAGAACGGCGAATCCAAGTGGATCACCGGCGAGGCGGCGCGGGCCGACGGCCACGCCTGGCGCGCGCGCGCCTGCGCGATCCTGACCGGGATCGGCACCGTGCGCGCCGACGACCCGCTGCTCACCGCGCGCGGGGACGCGGTGGCGCGCCAGCCCTTGAAGGTCGTCGCCGACAGCGCGTGCGCGATCGACCCCGGCGCGCGCCTGTTCGACGGCAACCCGGTGCTGGTCGCCTGCGCCCGCGGCGACGCCGCCAAGGAGGCCGCGCTGGCGCGCAAGAACGCCGAGGTCTTCGTCTGTCCCGGCCCCGACGGACGGGTGGACCTCGGCGCGCTGCTCGCCGAACTGGGGCGGCGGGGCGTGAACGAACTGCATGCCGAGGCCGGGCCGGCGCTTTCCGGGGAACTGGTGCGCGGCGGATGGGCCGATGAGTTGTTGATGTATCTGGCGCCGATGCTGATCGGCCCCGGGCAACCGATGTGCCGGCTGCCGAAGCTGGAGAGCCTGTCGCTGGCGCGGTCGCTGCAGATCCGGGAGACGACGATGATCGGCGCCGACCTGCGGATTCTGGCGCGGGTGCAATAATGGCCGCGTGGTGCGTATGCAACGAATTGCTTGCTCGAAGAACGGTTGTAAAGGCCGCGGGAGGTGCTCGAGGGGGGGCGCAGCCCTCCCTCGAAGCCGATCCTCCCGGGTTTCCGTGGCAAGCCTTGGTTTGGTCGAAGCAGCCATGGTCTGCGTGAGGTAGGCGGCGAATATGTTTACCGGTCTTGTCCAATCCACCGGCCGTATCGTGTCGGTCCAGCCGCTCTCCGGCACCCCCGACGCCGGCGTTCGCATCGAGGTCGACGCCGCAGGGCTCGCGCCGCGCCCGATCGCCCTGGGCGACAGCATCGCCGTGAGCGGTGTCTGTCTCACCGTCGTCGATCTGCGGGGCGGCATCTTCGCGGCCGACGTGTCGCGGGAAAGCCTGTCGAAGACCGCCGGGCTCGACGCGCCGGGCGCGGTGAATCTCGAAACCGCGTTGGCGCTGGGCGACAAGCTGGGTGGCCATCTCATGGCCGGCCATGTCGACGGCGTGGGGGAGGTCGTGCGCATGGCGCCGGCCGGCGAATCGACGGAACTCGCCGTGCGCGTTCCGGCGGATCTTGCGATCTACATGGCGCCCAAAGGGTCGGTTGCCGTCAACGGCGTGAGTCTGACGATCAACCGGGTTACGGACGGGATGACGGACTGCGACGGCGGCTGCGAAATTTCGATCAATTTGATCCCGCACACCATCGCGGCGACGACCTTCGCGCTCCTGGCGCCAGGCGCGAGGGTTAATATCGAGGCGGATCTGCTGGCCCGCTACGTCGTGCGGGCGCGCGATTGCGATCCGATTCGTTGAATTTTGCCGTTTCCCCGCTCCCGGAGGGGAAGTGGAAAAGGGTGAGGGGCGGGTGTTGAGCGAGCATCGAGGCACGGAAGAAGCGGGTTTCCCCACGCGGCACGCGGCGGCATCGACCGACGGCGCGGCCATTTCGTCGACCTGGGAGATCGTCGAGGAGATCCGCAACGGGCGGATCGTCGTGCTGGTCGACGATGAGGACCGGGAGAACGAGGGCGACCTGATTTTCGCGTCGGACTTCGTCACGCCGGAAAAAATCAATTTTCTCGCCAAGTACGGACGCGGCCTGGTCTGCATGGCGATCACGGACGAGCAGGCGGCGCGTCTGCACCTGGCGCCGATGGCCGGCGACAATCGCAGCGTGCACGGCACCGCGTTCACCGTCGCGATCGAAGCGGCCGAGGGCGTGAGC
>JAKCCX010000043.1 GCA_021838715.1 Pseudomonadota bacterium
GCCCGCTGCGCCTGCTGGGCGCAACCCTCGAGCGCGCGCCGGAGCGGCTCTGAATCCTGCCCCTCCGCTTGCGCCAGGCGCCGCGCCGCCTCCGCGTACGACGCACATGCCGAGAGCGGCTGATTGATCTCGTGGGCAATTGCCGCCGCCGTCTGACTGGCGATCTGGGACTTCGTCAGCGACTCCATTTCCGCGCGGAGATCGGAAAGCTCGGCCTCGGTCTGCTTGCGCTCGGAGACGTCCTCGGTAAAGAGCACCAGTCCACCGACGGTGCCGTCGACCTTCCGCCACGGCCGCACCTCCCAGTTATGCCAGTGGACGGCGCCGTCGGCGCGTTCGAAGCGATCCTCGCGCTCCCGCACCACCTCACCGGCGAGTCCGCGTCGATGTGCCGATTTCCAGCGCTCCGGAATCTCCGGAAATACCTCGTAATGGGAACGGCCGGTGAGGTCCTGCTCCCCCAGCCCATAGTCGCGCAGCCAGCGTCGGCTGACGGCGAGGTAGCGCATGTCGGCGTCGAACATCGCGAGCGCGACCGGAGCGTGTTCGATCAGGGTCCGGAATCGCTCCTCGCTCTCCCGCAGCGCCAGATCCGCCTGCACGCGTTCGATCATCGCCGCCGCCTGCCGCGCCAGCAGATCGAGCAACCGCGCTTCGGCCTCGTCGGGGCGGTGCGGCCTGCGGAAATGGGTCGAGAACATGCCGATCGGATTGCCCGTACGGCCGACGAGCGGCGTCGACTGCACCGCCCGGATCCCGGCTCTTCGCTGGATATCCAGGGAAGGAGTGCCGAAGAAGATCGGGCTCTCCTCGACGTTTTCGACGACGACCCGTTCCCGACGCGCCAGTGCCGTGCCGCAGGCACCAGAACCGCGGTCGGCCGAATCCCAGAAGTCGCACCACCATTCCGGCAGTCCGCGGACCGCCACGATTTTCAGGTGGCCCAGGACCGGGTCGAGCAACTGGATGTTGCCGAAGTCGGATCGCGTGATCGCGATTGCGGCATCCAGCACTTCGGCCAACACCCGCTGCAGCGGCTCGTCCTCGGCCAAGGGATCCCCGACGCGAAGCGAACCGCCCGGGGGTGCATCCATTTTCCCAGGCCTCATTTCACCCATATCTCCAAATCAACCCCGCGAGAATACCCTGGTGCGCAATTGATCCCGCCGCATCCTCGCGTTTATCCTAGACAAAGTGGAACGATGATTCCTCTTTTGAATGATATGTAGTTGTATCTCATTATTGGGAAGCAAACAATGGCGCGTTGCATCGACGCCGCCGCACCACAGTACAGGCTGCATCCTCGATATCACGCAAACGCGAGATCCCGCGATGGGGGAAAGAGCGGCCATGCCGCGGTGCCGTGCGCCGGCAGCTCAGCAGCGGTCGTGGAGGCGATGGCTTGCCAGATCCGGGCGCGGCAACCCCGGGAGCGGGACCGCGGCAACGCGCACCGGGCGGCGAGGATCGGCGCCGCGCCGCGCGTCCTTCCAGGAGTCGGGTTCGTCATCGGGGGATTGCAGTCGCGCGACGCGGCGCAAGCCTTCGAAGTCGAGCATGACAAGACGCTTGTTGTCGAGTTCGATCAAGCCGTTGCGGACCAGATAGGAGAAGGAGCGGCTCACGGTCTCCAGCGACAGGCCGAGAAAACTGGCGATTTCCGCCCGTGTCATCCGCAACAGGAACTCGGAGCGCGAATAGCCTCGGGCCTCGAAGCGCCGGGAGAAATTCAGCAGAAACATCGCGAGCCGTTCATCGGCGCGCTTGCTGGCGAGAACGCGCATGGCACTGTGCTCGCGCACGATCTCCCGGCTCATGATTCGCCGCAGATTGTTCTGCAGGGACGGAACGGCAACGGCGACTTCCTCGAGTCGGCGGTACGGAATGACGCAGACCTCCGCATATTCCAGCGCCGCCATGCCGCAGGTGTGCTGTTCCACGGCGATGCCGTCGAAACCGACGATCTCGCCCGGCAGGTGCACTCCGGTCACCTGGTCGTAGCCGTCCGCCAGCAGGAGGGTGCTCTTGAGCGAGCCGAAGCGAACGGCATAAAGGGATTCGAAGCGGTCTCCCACCCGCAGCAGCGTGTCGCCCCGGCGCAGCCTGCGCCGGCCGACGACCAGATCATCGACATGGCACATCGCGTCCTCGGCGAGTCCGGCGGGAAGGCACAGGTCGCGAACATTGCACTGGCAGCAAGACGCCGGAAGCATGCGGCTGGAGGACTTCCGCGTCTCCTGCGCGATTGCAGGCTCCGCGGGAAGCAGATGGGATGGGCCGGAAAGCCCCTCCGCGACAGTTCCGATGCGAGCGGTTATCACGGCACCCCCGGGTCACCCCGGCTAAACCCACGATCGAACCAGGGTTTCCTTCTATTGAAATTCCACTGAACAGCAGGATCATCTTATGACCCTGCACTGCACCAAGAGAATACGTGTCAACACGTATGAATGCAGACGATTCAAACAATCCGCGTGTCACGTCACAAGAGGAGTGAACACGAGTGGACGCGAGGCAAGCGCCGGCCGAGCACGCGCTGCCGTCGATCGCGCTTACGGGCACCCCGCCCGCGAGGCACTTATTTGTTTTACTTACTATTCCTCAGGGGTTCCGTCGTCGTCCGGGAACAGGACGTCGGTGAAGCCGAAGCGCCGCAGGTCCGCGCGCATCGGATACAGAATTCCATCGAGGTGGTCGCATTCGTGCTGCACGACCCGGGCATGGAATCCTTCGGCCTCGCGCACGAACGCAACGCCATGCGCATCGCAGCCGCGGTAGCGCAGCCGGGTGATCCGCGGCACCACGCCGCGCAGGCCCGGAACGGACAGACATCCTTCCCATCCCGGTTCGGTCTCGTCCGTCAACGGCTCGATGACCGGATTGATCAGCACCGTCGGTTCGAGCGGCGGCGCATCGGGATAGCGCGGATTGTGCTCATAGCCGAACACCACCACGCGCAGATCCACGCCGATCTGCGGCGCGGCAAGACCGGCGCCGTCGGCGGCGCGCATGGTGTCGAACATGTCGCGCAGCAGTTCGTGCAATTCGGGCGTATCGAACCGCTCCACCGGCCGGCAGACACGCAGCAGGCGCGCATCGCCCATGCGAAGAATCGGCCGGATCATGGCTGCACCGCCCGCTCCAGCACGCGCACGGCGCGCGCGACGCCCCGATCGAGGATCGCGCCGAGTTGCGCGAACTCGATCTTCTCGGCGCTCTCGCCGCGCCCCGCCGCGTGATTGACCACCACGGCGATCGCCGCATAGGCCAGACCGGCCTCGCGGGCCAGCACCGCCTCGGGCATGCCGGTCATGCCGACGATATCGGCGCCGTCGCGCTCGAACCGGTCGATCTCGGCCGCCGTCTCCAGCCGCGGCCCTTGCGTGCAGGCGTAGACGGCACCGTCGGCCACCGCTTCGCCGACGGCGCGCGCCGCGTCGAGCAGCCGCGCGCGCAGCGATTGCGTGTAGGGATGCGTGAAATCGACGTGCGCAACGTTTCCCGGCGTCGAGAAGCTCGTCGCACGGCCGTGCGTGTAGTCGAGGATCTGGTGCGGAATCACCAACGCCTCCGGGCGCAGATCGGCGCGGATCCCGCCGACCGCCGCAACCGCGAACACGTCGGTCACGCCCAGCCGGCGCAGGGCGTCGATATTGGCACGGTAGTTGATCTCGTGCGGCGCAAGCGCGTGCCCGTCGCCATGGCGCGGCAGAAAGACGACCTCCCGTCCGGCGAAGGTGCCGACCAGCAGCTCCGCCGACGGCTCGCCGTACGGCGTTCGCACGCTCTGTCGCCGCGGCGCCTGAAGCGCCGCGAGTTTCGTCAACCCGCTCCCTCCGACAATCGCAAACATCCCTGCTCCCGTCCTGTTCCTCGACCGAGCCGCCCCGCTCCGCGGGAGCGGAGGTCAGCCCAGCAAATTTCGCAACCCGGCCTCATCCAGCACCGTGACGCCCAGTTCCCGGGCGCGCGCCAGCTTCGAACCCGCGTCGTCGCCGGCGACGACGTACGCCGTCTTCCGCGACACCGAGCCGCTCACTTTCCCGCCGGCCGCCGCGATCCGCTCCGCCGCTTCGTCGCGCGTCCAGTGAGGCAGCGTTCCGGTGAGGACGAAGGTCTTGCCCAGCAGCGGCAGCGCAGCCGTCATTGTCGTCTCCGGCGCGGCGATCTCCCCCATGGCATTGAGGAGGTTTTTCAGCTCTTCGCGATTATGCGGCTCCGCGAAAAACTGCCGGATCGAACGGGCGACGATCGGGCCGACCTCCGGCACCCGCATCAGATCCTCTTCGCCCGCATTTTCGATGTCGCGCATCAACGCCCGTCCCCCGACCTCCGCGGTCTGGGCGATGCTGCGGAAATGCCGCGCCAGATCGCGCGCGGTGGCCTCGCCGACGTTGCGGATCCCGAGCGCATAAAGGAAGCGCTCGAGCGTCGTGTCGCGGGCGCGCTCGATCTGCGCCAGCAGGTTTGCCGCCGATTTGCCGCCCATGCGCTCGAGGCCGGTCAGATCCTGAACCCCGAGCCGGAACAGGTCCGAAGGCCGCTGCACGAGGCCGGTATCCACGAGCTGCTCGACGAGCCGTTCCCCCAGGCCGTCGATGTCGAGCGCGCGCCGACCGGCGAAATGCAGCAGCGCCTGCTTGCGCTGGGCCGGGCACACCAGTCCGCCGCTGCAGCGCGCGACCGCCTCCTCCTCCCCGCGCACCACGGCGGACCCGCAGACCGGGCAGGTCCGCGGCATGACGAATTCGCGCGCATCCGGCGGATGGTCGCCGACGACGGCGACGACCTCCGGGATCACGTCGCCCGCCCGCCGCACCGCAACGAGATCGCCGATCCGGATCTCCTTGCGCCGGATCTCATCCTCGTTGTGCAAGGTGGCGTTGGTCACCGTCACGCCGCCCACTTCGACCGGATCCAGGCGCGCCACCGGCGTCAGCGCCCCGGTGCGCCCGACCTGCACCACGATGTCGCGCAGCCGCGTCACCGCCTCGCGCGGCGGAAACTTGCGTGCCACCGCCCAGCGCGGCGCGCGCGCCAGCGAGCCGATGCGCTGCTGCGCCGAAAACGCATCGACCTTGAACACGACGCCGTCGATCTCGTACGGCAGCGCATCGCGCATCGCTTCGACGCGCGCGTAGCAATCGCGCAGGCCGTCCAGACCCCGCACCCGCGCGCGATGCTCGCAGACCGGAAACCCCAGCGTCTGCAGCCAGTCGAGCATCTCCGACTGCGATGCGGAGGGACTCGCATCCCCGGCCGTCTCAGCGACACCGTAGGCAAAGAAATGCAGACCCCGCTGCGCCGTGACGCGCGCATCGAGCTGACGCAGGCTGCCCGCGGCGGCGTTGCGCGGATTGGCGAACTCCTTCTCGCCCCGCGCGCGTTGCGCCGCATTCAAGCGCTCGAATTCCCGCTTGAACATCAGCACCTCGCCGCGGACTTCGAGCAGGGGCGGCACGGTGCCGAACAGCCGCAGCGGAATGCTGCGGATGGTGCGCAGATTGGCGGTGACGTCTTCTCCGACGAAGCCGTCGCCGCGCGTCGCGCCCAGTTCGAGCACGCCGTCGCGGTAGCGCAGGCCGACCGCGAGCCCATCGAACTTCAGTTCGCAACAATATGCGACGTCCGTCTCGCCGCTGACGGCTCCGCGCACGCGGGTGTCGAATGCGGCCGTGTCGGTATCGTCCATCGCGTTATTGAGCGACAGCATCGGCACCGCGTGGGGCGCGGGCCGCAGGTCCGCACGCACGCCGCCGCCCACGCGCTGGGTGGGAGAGTCCGCCGTGCGCAGCGCCGGGTCGCGCTCCTCCAGCGCCTGCAGTTCGCGAAACAGCCGGTCATATTCGGCGTCGGGCACCAGCGGCCGATCCAGGACGTAGTAGGCATGATCGAGCCGCGCGATGGTGTCCCGCAGCTCCCGCGCACGCGCGGCGTCTTCCATGCCCGCACTCACCGGTAGAGCCGTCGCGCCCGCACGCCGCCCGGCTCGATCCCCGCCCGGGCCATTTCCTCGTGGAGCTGGGCAAGCTGGGGCTGCACGGCCGCCATCGACCCTGCGTCGACCGGCCGGCCGTTGTCGTCGACCACGCTCCCGCCCAGGATGCCGGCGAGGGCCTCGGCACGGTCGATCAAGGCGGCCAGCCCATCGGCATGGGACGCGACCATCGGCACGTCGAGTTCGAGGAACACCTTGCGCGGCGTCGCCGATTCCGCCGTCAATGCCAGCAGCGGCGCCCCGGCGTCGTCGGCATGGACCCAGCCCTGCGCCGTCGCGCCGGCGGCGAAACCCGCACGCTGCGCCGCCGCCCGCAACTGGGGCGCGGTCCAGGCCGCGCCCGCCGCCAATACGGTCAGACCGATGCGGAGGTCATAGCGTGCGCAGACGGCATCGAGCTCGCGCGCCTGGGCAAGCAGGCGATCCGCGTCCGGCACGTCGAAATCGGCCTGCAGCGCCGTCGCAACCTGCCGGACCGCCGCCAGGAACCGCGTCAGGACTTCCGCCGTCAGGGCGCCGCGGCGCCCTGCCAGCTGGATTGCCGCCAGGGCGTCGGTGTAGTACCCGAAACGATCGGGCAGCACCCACTGCTCGTGGCGCGAATCCCAGACGACGAAATGGACCGGCAACGGAAACGATTCCGCGGCAAGGGCCGCGGCGGCATCGATCACCGCAACACCGTCGACCGCGCGGGCGCAGCGCAACTCGAGCGCCAGATCGAGCATCGGGTCCTCGACCCAATCCGGCGGGTTGGCCGCGGCCGGAAGCCGCAGCGGCTCGGAAACGACCTCCTCCGGCGCGCCGTGCGCCCCCGCGCCCGCCCGTGCCGCCAGTTCCTGGGCCAGTTGCGCCGCGCGCAGTTCCACCGGCGCCTCGCCCGCAACCGCCGTGTACGCCGCCGCCGCGTTCCGTCCCGCCGCGGACCCAACTGCGGGCGCCGCCGCGGGCCCTGCCGCGATTCCCGCTGCGGCCCCCGGCGCCGCCGCGTCGTCCCAGCGTGGTTCCGTCCGCGCGCCCTGCGGGTCGGGCGGGTCCGCGCCGGGCGCGGCCGCACCGGCGGCACCGGCCTGCAGCAGCGCATCCTGGACTCCGCCGTGCAGCGTCGCGCGCATGCGCTGCAGCAGCTTCCGTTCCTGCCACTTCCCCTGGACGTACAAGGCCAGCAGCACGAGCGCCGCGACGACGATCAGGGCGAGCTGCAGGCGGCTCACACCGACTCCGCCATGCCGACCGCGCTGTCGAGGTCCACCGCCACGATGCGCGACACCCCCTGCTCCTGCATCGTCACGCCGACCAGCTGCTGGGCCATCTCCATGGCGATCTTGTTGTGGGAGATGAACAGGAACTGGGTGGCGTCGCTCATCGAACGCACGAGCTGGCAGAACCGCTCGGTATTGGCATCGTCGAGCGGCGCATCGACCTCGTCGAGCAGACAGAACGGCGCGGGGTTGAGCTTGAAGAGCGCAAACACCAGCGCCGTCGCGGTCAATGCCTTTTCCCCGCCCGACAGCAGATGGATCGAGCTGTTGCGCTTGCCCGGCGGTTGCGCGGTGAGCTGCACGCCCGCGTCGAGGATCTCATCGCCGGTCATCGACAGGCGCGCCTGGCCGCCGCCGAAAAGGCGCGGAAACATCTCGCCGAAATGGCCGTTGACCTTGTCGAACGTTTCCTGCAGCAGGGCGCGCGATTCGACGTCGATCTTGCGGATCGCGTCCTCCAGGGTCTCCACCGCGGTGCGCAGGTCTTCGGACTGCGTGCGCAGAAAGCCCTGCCGCTCCTGGGCGGCGCCCAGTTCGTCGAGCGCCGCAAGATTGACCGCCCCCAGATCGGCAATCGTCTGGGCGAGCCGGGCGATCTCGCGCTCCTGCTCGGCGGCGGCCGGCGCCTGCGCGAGCAGCGCGCGCAGCGCCTCGTGCGCGGGTTCGCCATCGACCCCCACCTCGGCCAGCTGCCGGTCGAACTGTTCCACCGCCAGCCGTGCGGCCTGCTCCTGCAGGCGCAGATCGGTGATGCGGTCGCGCCGGGGCTGCAGGCCGCGCTCGATCTTCTGGCGCTGCTCGTCGCTCGCCCGCGCCCGCTGCATCCACTCGTCGAACCGGGAGCGGGCATCGGTCGCCGCGCGCTCGGCCTGCCGCTGCCGTTCGAGCCACTCCTCGAGCTCCCCGCGTACGCCGCTGTCGTCGAGTTTCGCCGCCTCGAGCCGCGCCCGCTCGATCTCGTCGCCCAGCCGCGCGATGTCGGCGGTCGCCACGCCGGCGCCGTGATCGACGTCGCGACGGCGATCCTGCAGGCCGCTCACTTCGAATTCGGCGCGCTGGCGCTGGGATTCCAGCTGCCGGAGGCGCTCCCGCGCCTCGCGCAATCGCGCCGCGGCCTGCTCGTCCTGCACCCGCGCCGCCTCCACCGCTTCCTGGTGGCGGCCCAATTCGCCGTCGAGCTCGGCAAAACGGGTCTCCGCCTCCTCGCGGTGGCGGTTGAGTTCGGCTTCCTCGCGGGCGATCTCATCCAGCTCCGATTCGATCTGTCCGCTGCGGTTGCGAATGCGCTCGATCGTTTCCGCAAGCCGCACCGACTCCAGCTGCAGCTGATGCAGGCGCGTGCGCATCTGCGCGGCGCGGTCGCGCGCCGTGCGGGCCTGCTCCTGCGCCTGCCGCAGTTGCGCCTCGACCCGCGCCAGCGCCTCCGTGGCCTGTTCGTCGATCAGGCGCTGCGCCTTGATCTGGCGCTCGAGGTTCTCGGCGTCGCGCCGGTGGGCGAGCAGGCCCGCCTTGCGGTCCTCCGGCGCGAAAAACCGCAGTCCGTGACGCGAAACCACATGGCCGCCGGGCACCACGAACTGCGCGCCGGCGGGCAGTTCCGCGCGCGCCGCCATCGCCTGCTCGAGATCCGGCATGACGTACACGCCCGCCAGCCAGTCTTCCAGCACCGAGCGCAACCCCTCGGATTCGACCCCGCCGCGCACGCGCACGGATTCCGCCAGGCGCGGCCACGGCGCCTTGACGGGCGGCGGCAGCTCGCGCTCGGCGCGCGCGTAGAAGCTCACCCGCGCCGGCGGCGCCATCGTTCCGAACGCCGTCATCGGCTCCAGCCGCCCGACCTCGATCGCTTCGATGCGCTCGCGCAGCACCGCTTCGATCGCCGTCTCCCAGCCGCCCTCGACCTCCAGCCGCGCGAAGAGGCGCGGCAAAGACTGCAACTCCTGCTTGCGCAGCCAGGGATCGAGCTTTTCGTCGGCCTGCATCTTGGCCAGGGTGTCGCGCACCGCATGCAGGCGCGCGTCGAGACGGTGCAGCTCGGCCGAGGCCTTGCTGCGCTCCTCGGTCCGCGTCTGTCGCTGCCCCTGCAGGTCGCGCTCCTGCGCCTCCGCCTGCACGCCCTGCGTCTGCGCCGCTTCGAGGTCGGCCTGCAAGGCGGCGATCTCGCTGCGCAACCGGTCCAGGCGCGCCGAGTCCGGCGCGCCGAGCGAGGACTGCTCGTCGCTCAGGCGCTCGCGCCGCATCGCCAGGGCGTTGCCCTGACGGTCGAAGCCCTGCATCTGCGCCGAAGCGCCCGAAATCGCCTGCTGCGCCGATGCCGCCTGCGCCCGCGCCGCGGTGACGGCCTCGCGCGCCGCGTTCGCCGCCGCTTCGGATTCCGGCACCCGGGCCTCGTGCTCCCTGCAGCCGGCGCGCGCCGCCTCCAGCCGCGCCTGCGCCTCGCCGGCCTCGCGTTCCAGGCCCGCACGCCGCTGCACGAGCTGCGCCAGCTCGGCCTCCCGGCGCTTGCGCGACTCGGCCAGGGCGTCGCCGTGGGCGACCAGCCTGGCGCGCGATTCCAGCGTCGAGCGGACCTGGGCATCGCGCTTGCGCACCTCCTCGTTGGCCCGCGCCAGATCCGCCTGCGCCGCCTGGGCGCCGGCATTGGCCTCGTCCTGCGCCTGCCGCTCCTGCACGAGGCGCAATTCGACCGCGCGCAGATCCGCCATCTGGGCCTCGAGCTGGGTCTCGGCCTGTTCGATTTCCCGCATCCGCCGCGCCTGTTCGGCCACCCCCTCCTCGCGCCGGGTGAACCACAGCAGGCTCTGCGCATCGCGGTGGCGCTCGGTGAGCGCGCGGTATTCGCGCGCCACTTCCGCCTGCTTGTGCAGGCGCTCGATCTGCGAATCGAGCTCGCGCAGCACGTCCTCGACGCGCGTGAGGTTGTCGCGCGCGTCGGCGAGGCGCGATTCCGTCTCCTTGCGCCGCTCCTTGTACCGGGAAACGCCCGCCGCCTCTTCCAGGAAGATCCGCAGATCCTCGGGCTTGGCCTCGACGATGCGCGAGATCGTCCCCTGGCCGATGATCGCGTAGGCGCGGGGACCCAGGCCGGTGCCGAGGAACAGATCGTGCACGTCGCGCCGCCGCACCTGCTGGTTGTTGATCAGGTAGGCGGAGGCGTTGTCGCGGGTGAGGACGCGCTTGACCGAAAGCTCGGAGAACCGGCTCCACTCGCCGCCGATGCGCCCTTCGCTGTTGTCGAACACCAGTTCGACGCTCGCGCGGCCGGCCGGCTTGCGCTCCGTCGAGCCATTGAAGATGACGTCGAGCATCGACTCGCCGCGCAGCTCCGCGGCCTTGCTTTCGCCCAGCACCCAGCGCACGGCGTCGATGACGTTGGACTTTCCGCAACCGTTGGGGCCGACGACCCCGACGATTTGTCCTGGAACATCGATCTGCGTCGGATCGACGAACGATTTGAACCCGGCAAGTTTGATCTGGCGCAACCGCACGTTTCGCTCGCAAAACAGCAAAACTATAATGATAGGCTATGAAAAAATCCGCCCCCCGCACCAAGGCCCGCGCCACCCCCGACGCCGCCCTGGAGACCTTCCCCAATCCCAACCCGGAACGCGACTATCTCGTCCGGATCGAGATCCCCGAATTCACCTGCCTGTGCCCCATCACCGGCCAGCCCGACTTCGCCCGGTTCGAGCTCGAATTCGTCCCCGACCGCCGCAACGTCGAGCTGAAGAGCCTCAAGCTCTACGTATTTTCGTACCGGAATCAGGGAGCCTTCCACGAAGCGGTCACCAACCGCGTGCTCGACGACCTGGTCGCGGCCATGGCGCCGCGTTTCCTGCGCATCACGGCGCGCTGGAACGTCCGCGGCGGCATCTACACCACCGTGGCGGTCGAACACCGCAAGCGCGGCTGGAAGCCCGCCGCGCCGGTCGATCTGGGCCCCGTGTCCGCGCAGACCATGCCGATCCCGTTCTCCGCCGCGCCCCTCAACCCCGCCCCCTCCCCCACAGGCGGGCGCGGGGAGCGCGGTCGATGAACCCGCTGCTCGACGCGCTGCAGCCCTACCCCTTCGAGCGCCTGCGCGAACTGCTTGCGGGGGTGCGCCCCCCGGCGGATCTCGCCCCGATCAACCTGTCGATCGGCGAGCCGCGGCATGCCACCCCGGCGCTGCTGCGGGATGCGCTCGTGGGCGCGCTGGACACGCTCTCGGCCTACCCCGCCACGCGCGGCACCGACGCGCTGCGCGACGCCATCGCGCAATGGCTCGTGCGCCGCTACGGCCTGCGCGGGGTCGACCCGCAGACCCAGATCCTGCCGGTCAACGGATCCCGCGAAGCGCTGTTCTCCTTCGCGCAGGCCGCCGTCGACCCCCGGGCCGATGCGATCGTGGTCATTCCCTGCCCGGGATACCAGATCTACGAAGGCGCGGCCCTGCTCGCCGGGGCGCAGCCGCGCTACCTGCCGACCACCGAGGCGGGCGGCTGGCGGATGCCCTGGGAGCGCATCCCGGCGGCGGAATGGCCGCGGGTGCAGCTCGTCTACGCCTGTTCGCCGGGCAACCCCACGGGGCATGTGATGTCGCTCGCCGAGTGGCGCGAACTGTTCGAACTCGCCGACCGGCACGACTTCCTGATCGCGGCCGACGAGTGCTACTCCGAAATCCATTTCGACGACGCGGAGCCCCCCCTCGGCGCGCTGCAGGCGGCGCAGCGCCTCGGGCGCGAAGGCTTCGAACGCGTCGTGTGCTTCAACAGCCTGTCGAAGCGCTCCAACGCCCCCGGCCTGCGCTCGGGGTTCGTCGCCGGCGACGCCCGGGCGATCGCCCGCTTCCTGGCCTACCGGACGTACCATGGCAGCGCGATGAGCCCGGCCGTGCAGGCGGCAAGTGTGGCAGCATGGGGCAGCGAAGAACACGTCCTCGAAAACCGCCGGCGCTACACGCAGAAATTCCGGGCGGTGCACGAACCGATCTCGCGCGCATTGCCGGCACCGATGCCCGACGCCTCGTTCTATCTGTGGGCCCGGACTCCCGGCGACGACGCGCAATACGCCCGGGATCTGTACGCGCGCCAGAACGTCCTCGTGCTGCCGGGCAGTTACCTCGGGCGCAACATCGAGGGCGGCAATCCGGGCGCCGGGTACGTCCGGATCGCCCTGGTGGCCGAGGAATCCGAAACCATCGAAGCGGCGCGGCGCATCCTCGCGCATGCCCAACCAGCCTGATTTTTCCGGAAAAGGAACCGAAGCCATGAGCCAGAACCAGACCACGATCGAAGAAGCCTGGGAGGACCGCGCGCAACTCACCGCCCTCACCGCCCCCGCCCTGCTTCACGAGGCGATCGCCGACACCATCGATCAGCTCGACGCCGGCCGGCTGCGGGTCGCGGAAAAACGCGGCGGCGAGTGGGTGGTGAACCAGTGGATCAAGAAGGCCGTGCTGCTTTCCTTCCGCCTGCGCGACAACCGGGTGATGAACGGCGGCGCCGACTCCGCGCTGCGCTTCTACGACAAGGTCGACACCAAGTTCGGCTCCTACGACGAAGCGCGCTTCCGCGATGCCGGCGTGCGCGTCGTTCCGCCGGCCACCGCGCGGCGGGGCGCCTTCATTGCCCGCAACGTCGTGCTCATGCCTTCCTACGTCAACATCGGCGCCTACGTCGACGAAGGCACGATGGTCGACACGTGGGCGACGGTCGGCTCCTGCGCGCAGATCGGCAAGAACGTCCACCTCTCCGGCGGCGTCGGCATCGGCGGCGTGCTCGAACCCCTGCAGGCGTCCCCGACCATCATCGAGGACAACTGCTTCATCGGCGCGCGCTCGGAGATCGTCGAAGGCGTCATCGTCGAGCAGGACGCGGTGATCTCGATGGGCGTCTACCTCGGCGCCAGCACCCGCATCTACGACCGCGAGACCGGACAGGTCCTCTACGGCCGCGTACCGCGCGGCGCCGTCGTCGTACCGGGATCGATGCCGGCCAAGGACGGCACGCACAGCCTCTACTGCGCGGTGATCGTCAAGCGCGTCGACGCGCAGACGCGCGCGAAGACGGCGATCAACGAACTGCTGCGCGACGCGGCGCGATAAGGGGCAGCGCCTCGGCACCAGCTCGGCCCCCGGTCCGGCCCGACGCCGGACCGGAACCACGGGAGCAAGGGAGAACCCGCCATGACCGCAACGCTCGAACGCCTCTTCCGCCTCATGGCGGACAAAAATGCATCGGACCTCTTCCTTGCGCCCGGCGCGCCCATCACCGTCAAGCTCAACGGCGTCTGCGTGCCGATCGCCCCGGACGCGCTCACGCCGCAGGACATCATCACCCTGCTCGCCGAGCGCGTCAGCGATGCCGGTTTCCGAGAACTCGAGGACACCCACGAACTCAACATCGCCCTGCCCCTGCAAGGCGTCGGCAGTTTCCGCCTGAGCGCGTTCCGCCAGCGCGGCACGATCTCGGCGGTGGTGCGATACATTCCCTATGAGATCCCCAAGCTCGAGAACCTGCACCTGCCGCCGGTCTTCCAGGATCTCGCCGTGGCGCGGCACGGCCTGATCCTGGTCGTCGGCGCCGCCGGATCCGGCAAGTCGACGTCGATCGCCTCGATGATCGACCATCGCAACGAACGGCAGACGGGACACATCCTCACCTTCGAAGACCCGGTCGAATTCCTGTTCCGCAACAAGAAGTCGATCGTCAACCAGCGGGAGATCGGCACCGATGCGACCTCCCTCGAAACCGCCCTGCGCAGCGCCCTGCGCCAGGCGCCGGACCTGCTGTTCATCGGCGAGATCCGCGATCGCGCCACCATGACCGCGGCGCTCGCCTACGCCATGTCGGGCCACGCCGTCATCGCCACCATGCATGCCACCAATTCCGTGCATGCCTTGAACCGCGTGATCAGCTTCTACCCGCCCGAAGCGCGCAACGCCCTGTTCGAAGACCTTGGAACCGCGCTCACCGCCGTGGTGTCGCAGCGGCTCGTGCGTGCGCGGCAGGGCGGCCGGGTGCCGGCGGTCGAGGTGCTGCTCAACACCGCCCACACCCGCGACCTGATCCTGCGCGGCGATGTCTCCGCGATCAAGGAATCGCTCGAGCAAAGCCTTTCGCCGGACAATCAGTCCTTCGAGCAAGGCCTGTTCCAGCTGCTGCAGGAAAACGCCATCACCCGCGACGACGCCCTCGCCGCCGCCGATTCGCAGAACAATCTGCTCTGGTTCCTCAACAACAAGGGCACCGCGCGCCAGGAGACCTCGATCCTCAACCCGCCGACAACCCCGGGCGCGCCCTCGCTCAGCGAAATCACGATTCACGTCCCCTGAGTTCCCATCCCCGGAGTTCCGTCGACGTTTCGATCCACCGCCACGACCTGTCCGCACGCCGTCCTCTCCTGATCCCAAAAGGAAAGCCGTGCGCCCAATCCCGATGATGCCCACGCCGTCCCCCACCCGAACCCTGCTCGAAGCGCTCATTGCCTGCCCGTCCGTCACCCCCGAGGACGCCGGCGCCCAGGATCTGCTCGCCGCCCGCCTCGCGCCCAGCGGCTTCATTGCCGAACGATTCGACCGCGGCGGCGTCGCCAACCGCTGGCTGATCCGCGGCCGCGGCAGCCCCTGTTTCGTGTTCGCCGGCCATACCGACGTCGTGCCGCCGGGTCCGCGCGAGCTGTGGCATTCCGATCCGTTCCGCGCGGAAGCGCGCGACGGATTCCTGTACGGGCGCGGCGCCGCCGACATGAAGACCTCCCTGGCGGCGTTCGCGATCGCCGCCGAAACCTTCGTCGCCGCGCACCCCGACCACCCCGGATCGATCGCCCTGCTGCTGACGTCGGACGAGGAAGGCCCGGCGACCGACGGCACCGTCGCCGTGGTCGAAGCGCTCGCCGCCCGCAACCAGACCATCGACTACTGCCTCGTCGGCGAACCGACCTGCGTCGACCGCCTCGGCGACACGATCAAGAACGGCCGCCGCGGCTCGCTTTCGGGACGCCTGACGGTGCACGGCATCCAGGGCCACGTCGCCTATCCCCATCTCGCCCGCAATCCGATCCACGCCGTCGCGCCCGCGCTGGCCGAACTCGCGGCCACGGTCTGGGACGAGGGCAACGCCGATTTCCCGCCGACCACCTTCCAGGTGTCGAACATCCACGCCGGAACCGGGGCGGGCAACGTCATTCCCGCCCGCTGTGAAGTCGACTTCAACCTGCGTTTCGCGCCGGTTTCCGATGCCGACGGCCTGCGCGCCCGGATCGAGGCGATCCTGCGCCGGCATGGCCTCTCCTTCGACCTGCAGTGGACACTGGGCGCGCGGCCGTTCCAGTGCGCCCCCGGGAAGCTGATGGCGGCGCTGTCGACGGCGATCGAATGCGTGACCGGCGTCGTGGCCCAGCGATCGACCACCGGCGGCACCTCCGACGGGCGATTCCTGGCGACGATCTGCCCGCAGGTGGTCGAGTTCGGCCCCCCCAATGCGAGCATTCATACCGTCGACGAGCGGGTGCGCCTCGCCGACATCGACGCCCTCCGGGACATCTACCTCGCAACCTTACGGGGTATATTCGCGGTTTGAATCGACCGACCACCATGTCCCTCGACGCCCAAGCAAACCTCCGGACGGTACGCGACGCGCTGCGCTATGCCGTGACCACCTTCAACGAAGGCGGAATCTTCTTCGGACACGGCCAGGCCGACGCGTACGACGAGGCCGTCTTCCTCGTGATGCGTGCGCTCTCGCTGCCGATCGAACGCATGGACGTGTTCCTCGACGCGTTCCTCACCATCGGCGAAATCAACACGCTGATCGAACTGATCGACCGCCGCGTCCGGACGCGCACGCCGGTGGCCTATCTGCTCAATGAAAGCTGGATCCAGGGCTACCGTTTCTACGTCGACAACCGCTGCATCATTCCGCGCTCGTTCATCGGCGAGCTGCTGCGCGACGGCCTCGACGCGTGGATCGACGATCCCGACGCGGTCGGGCGCGTGCTCGACCTCTGCACCGGATCGGCCTGCCTCGCCATCATGGCCGCCGATGCGTTTCCCGCCGCCGAGGTCGACGCGGTCGACATCTCCGTCGATGCCCTGGCGGTCGCGCGGCGCAACATCGACGATTACGGATTGCGCGGCCGGGTCCACCCGGTGTCGTCCGATCTGTTCCAGGAACTCGGCGACCGGCGCTACGACCTGATCCTGAGCAACCCGCCCTATGTGACGGAAGCCGCCATGGCGGAGCTTCCTCCCGAGTATCGCCACGAGCCGCGCCTCGCACTGGCCGGCGGCAACGACGGCATCGACCTCGTGCGCCGGATCGTGAAGCAGGCGCGGGCGCATCTCGAACCCCAGGGCGTGCTGATCGTCGAAGTCGGGGACGGTCGGGCGGCGGTCGAACGGGCCTTCCCCGATCTGCCCTTGACCTGGCTTGCCACCAGCGCCGGGGACGACATGGTCTTCGCCGCGCGCGCGGAAGATCTGCCCAACGCGAATCTCCACAGCGCGAAATAGTGCTGCGCATTCGAAACGGTGCGCTGGCGCGCGGCGCCCGCATCCTGTACCGCGACGTCAACCTCCTCGCCGCTCCGGGCGAACGGGTCGGGCTGGTCGGCGCCAACGGCTGCGGCAAATCGAGCCTGTTTTCGGCAGTGCTGGGCGAACTGCCGCTCGAAAACGGCGACCTCGACACGCCGCGCGCCGAGCGCATCGCGCATCTCGCGCAGGACATCGAATCGCAGGAGCCCAGCGCGCTCGCCTACGTGCTCGAAGGCCACGCCCCGCTCGCCGAGGCCCGTGCCGCGCTCGCCGCCGCCGAGCGCTCCGGCGACGACCTCGAACTGGCCCACGCCCACGCCCAGCTCGCCGAGATCGATGCCGGCGCGATCGCCGCCCAGGCGCGCACGGTGCTGCACGGACTCGGATTCGCGCCCCGCGACGCGGAGGCGCCGGTGGCATCATTTTCGGGCGGGTGGCGCAACCGACTGGCGCTGGCGCGCACGCTGCTGCGCCCCGCCGACCTGCTGCTGCTCGACGAGCCGACCAACCACCTCGACCTCGATTCCGTGCTCTGGCTCGAGGCGTGGCTGCGCCGCCAGCCGGCCACCGTCCTGATCATCTCGCACGACCGCGAATTCCTCGACCGCTGCGTGGAGACGATCTGGCACGTCGGCGACGAAACGATCCGGCGCTACGCCGGCAACTACACCGCCTTTGAATCGGCCCAGGCGGAACGGCTGCGCCAGCAGGACGCCCTCGCCCGCAGCACCGCGCGCACGGCGGCGCATCTGCAGCGCTTCGTCGACCGGTTCCGCGCGCAGGCGACCAAGGCCCGCCAGGCGCAAAGCCGGATGAAGATGCTCGAGCGCCTGGTGCAGGTCGAGCCGGCGCGCGCCGCCCGCGAATGGCGCTTCACGTTCCCGGAACCCGACAAGGTTCCGGACCACCTCGTCACGGCGGCGGATCTTCACCTCGGCTACGGCGGCCAGGCCGTGCTGCGCGAGGTCAAAATGCGGATCGAGGCCGGCGATCGCGTCGGCGTGCTCGGCGTCAACGGCGCGGGGAAATCCACCCTCATCAAGGCCATCGCCGGAACGCTGGCCCCGCAGGCGGGAACGCTGCAGCGCGCGTCCGCGACGAAGATCGGCTACTTCGCCCAGCACCAGCTGGACCAGCTCGACGGTGACGACAGTCCGCTTGCGCAGCTGCGCCGCATCGCCCCCGACGTGCGCGAACAGGAACTGCGCGACTTCCTTGGCATGTTCCGCTTTTCCGGCGAAATGGCGACCGCCCCGGTCGGACGCATGTCCGGCGGCGAGAAGGCCCGCTGCGCGCTCGCGCTGCTCGCCTGGCAGCGTCCCAACCTGCTGGTGCTGGACGAGCCGACCAACCATCTCGACATGGAAACGCGCGAAGCCTTGACGATGGCGCTGTCCGCGTTCGATGGCGCGCTGCTGCTCGTCTCGCACGACCGCCACCTGCTGCGCGCCGCCGCCGACCGTCTCTGGCTGGTCCGCGACGGGGCGCTCGCCGAATTCGACGGCGACCTCGACGAATACGCCGCGCTGGTGCTCGCCGACCGGCGCGAACAGCGGCGCGCCGAGGAATCGGCTGCCGAGGCGACGGCGGGGTCCGCGTCGCCCTCGGCCGGACGGCGCGACGAGCGGCGCATCCGCGCCCAGGAACGCGAGCGCGTGGCCCAGGCGCAGCGCCCGATCCGCAAGCGTCTCGAAGCGCTCGAGCGGACGCTGCATGCCCGTACCGAAGCGTTGCGCGCACTCGACCAGACCCTTGCCGATCCCGAGATCTACTCCGGTGCCGCCGGCCACGACGTCCCGGAACTGCTCAAGCAGCGCGCCCAGATCGCCGCCGCGATCGAAGCCCTCGAAGCCGAGTGGCTGGCCGGGCAGGAAGAGCTGGAACGGATCGCGTGTTGATCGTCCGCGAGAATGCGCCGGAGTCGCTCCCCGGCCGCCGATCACGGGCAGGTCGCGCCCATCCAGGTTCCGGCCGCCGTATAGTCGGTCAGTGAGTCGGGATTGGCATTGTGGATCGTGCACCGGACGTCATAGCGGCGTCGTGCCGTTCGGATCGCGCAGGCATAGTCGACCCGCGTATTCGCCGCCACGCAATGCATGGTCCAATGCATCACCCCGCCCGACGTCGTCTCGTGTTCCGTGCATCGCCCCGTTCCGGTCGGAACGAACGCTCCGGGATTGTGGCCGGCGCGGACGCAGCTGCGAAGGACCTTCGAGAAGGGCTGCGAAAAGCCCATCACCTGCACCGTACCGCGCGTCGCAACCGACCACAGGCCGGGGTCGATCGCCGTCACGCCGCGCGTATCGAAGGTCAGCGCGCACGCCGGCACCGCCGCAATTGCCAGAAGCACGAGTACCGCGGCATGAAACGTTTTTTTCATCTTCGACGATCCTCGATGTCGCCCGCTACACTTGCGACCGCGCGCGGGTGGCGAAACCGGTAGACGCATGGGACTTAAAATCCCAGGCCGTAAGGCGTGCGGGTTCGAGTCCCGCCCCGCGCACCATGATCACCGGTGTTCCAGCCGCCCAACGAGAGATAACGCCACCAAAGGCCCCGCATTGACGACCGC
>JAKCCX010000125.1 GCA_021838715.1 Pseudomonadota bacterium
GGGGGGACGCCGCTCCCAGGAGTGCGATCAGCGGGAGCGCGATCCGCGTGGCGGCGCGGGGCGCGGGACGGCGCCTCGCCCGAGCGTTGGCGGCGGGCGATCGATCGGATTGCACGGAGGCTCCTTCCGGTTGCGGACGCGCGAAAAACCGCGATTATGCGATACGGCGCTGCCGGGACGCGTACAATCCGCCTCTTCCTCTGAATAGAATGTCCATGCGCAGAAATCGCAACGCCAAGATCGTCGCCACGCTTGGCCCCGCCAGTTCCTCCGAAGAGATCATCCGCAACTTGTTCGTCGCCGGCGTCGACGTATTCCGGCTGAATTTCAGTCACGGTTCGCACGCCGAACACAAGGAGCGATACGACGTCGTCCGCCGGATCAGCCAGGAATTCGGCCGCCCCATCGCCATCCTCGGCGATCTGCAGGGCCCGAAGCTGCGCGTGGGCAAGTTCGCCGAAGGCGCCGTCATGCTCGAACCGGACGCGATGTTCCGGCTGGATCTGGATTCTGCCGATGGCGATGCGCGGCGCGTCAACCTCCCGCATCCGGAGATTTTTGCCGCGCTGGTGCGCGATGCGACCCTCCTGCTCGACGACGGCCGCCTGGAACTGCGGGTCGAAGAGCACGGCCCGGATTTCGCCAATACCCGCGTGGTGGTCGGCGGGCGCCTGAGCGACCGCAAGGGCGTGAACGTCCCGGGCGTGGTGCTGCCGATCTCCCCGCTCACGGAAAAGGACCGGCGCGACCTGCAATACGCGCTGGACCTGGGCATCGACTGGATCGCGCTGTCGTTTGTGCAGCGGCCCGAAGACGTACTGGAAGCGCGCGCGCTCATCGGCGATCGCGCGCTCATCATGACCAAGCTGGAAAAGCCCTCGGCGATCGACCGGCTCGACGAGATCGTCGCGGTGTCCGATGCGATCATGGTTGCGCGGGGGGATCTCGGCGTCGAGATGCCGCCGGAGCGGGTGCCGATCCTGCAGCGCCTGATCGTGCGCGTGAGCCGCCGCGAGGGCAAGCCGGTGGTCGTCGCGACCCAGATGCTGGAGTCGATGACCGCCAGCCCGGTCCCGACCCGTGCGGAAGCGTCCGACGTCGCCAGCGCGATCTTCCAGGGTGCCGACGCCGTCATGCTGTCGGCCGAATCCGCCGCCGGAAAATATCCGGTCGAGGCGGTGACGATCATGGATCGGATCATCACCCAGGTGGAAGGGGATCCGCAGTACCGGGCGCTGCTCGATGCGGACCACCAGAAGGCCTCGTCCACCGTCGCCGACGCCGTGTGTGCGGCGCTGGGGCAGATGGCCCACATCGTATCGGCGAAGACCGTCATCACCTACACGGCTTCGGGCGCATCGGCATTGCGCGCAGCCCGGCAGCGTCCGGACGCTCCCATCCTGTCGCTCACGCCCAGTCCGCGCACCGCGCAGCGCCTGGCGGTGGTCTGGGGCGTGCATTCGCTGCACAGCACCGGAGCCCCGGACGTCATCACGATGACCGATCTGGCATGCCGCGCCGCATTGCAGGAGGGGTTCGCCTCGGTCGGGGATTACGTCGTGATCGCGGCGGGCGTGCCCTTCGGTCAGTCGGGTACGACCAACCTGCTTCGCGTCGCCAAGGTGGGGCCGGATGGCGCCGACGACGGTGGGTTGGCAACGGACCCGGTGCGCCGGTAACTCCGCGCGGGACAGGTCGGCATGACATCGACGGTGCGCACCCGGATTGCTCCCAGCCCGACGGGCATGTTGCATCTCGGAACGGCCCGCACGGCGCTGTTCAGCTGGGCATTCGCCCGCCACCACGGCGGCTCCTTCATCCTGCGGATCGAGGATACCGACCTCGAGCGCTCGACCGAGGAGGCCGTGCAGGTCATCCTCGACAGCATGAAGTGGCTCGGCCTCGAGTACGACGAGGGGCCGTTCCGCCAGACCGACCGCCTGCCGCGCTACCGTGCGGTGATCGAGCGCCTGCTCGCGGACGGCAAGGCGTACAAGTGCTATGCGACCCGCGAGGAACTGGACGCGCTGCGCGCCGACCAGACCGCGCGCGGCGAGAAGCCGCGCTACGACGGGCGCTGGCGCCCCGAACGTGCGCAGGGGAAGACGCCGCCGGACGGCGTGGCGCCGGTGATCCGCTTCCGCACGCCCGACACGGGGGAGGTGTGGTGGAACGACCTCGTCAAGGGGCCGATCCACATCGCCAATGCGGAACTGGACGATCTCGTCATCGCCCGCGGCGACGGCGTGCCCACCTACAACTTCGCAGTGGTCGTCGACGACATCGACATGGGGATCACCCATGTCCTGCGCGGCGACGACCACGTCAACAACACGCCGCGGCAGATCAACATCTACCGCGCGATCCTCGGCGAGGATGCGGCCCTGCCGCGCTTCGGTCACCTGTCGATGATTCTCGGCCCCGACGGCCAGAAGCTCTCCAAGCGCCACGGCGCGGTGAGCGTGCTGCAGTACGAAGAGGACGGGTTCCTGCCCGAGGCGCTGTTCAACTACCTTGCGCGGCTGGGCTGGAGCCACGGCGACGCGGAGAAGTTCGGGCGCGAAGAGCTCGTGCAGTGGTTCGATCTGGAGCACGTCAACCGCGCGCCGGCGCAGTACGACATCAACAAGCTGCTCTGGCTGAACGGCGAATACCTGAAAGAGGCCGACGACCAGCGCCTGGCGTCCTTGACGGCGCCGCGTCTGCGGATGCACGGGATCGACGCCGGGCAGCCGGGCGGCGGGCCGCAGCTGGCCGCCGTGGTGGCGCTGTACAAGGGACGTGTCCGGACCCTCAACGAACTGGCAGACGAAGCGATGCTCTTCTACCGCGACCCGCAGGTGCATGCGGACCTGCTGCGTGAACACGTCCAGGGGCCGGTTCGCGATGCCCTGCAGGCGTTTGCGCGGGCAGCGGAAGAAGCCGGGTCGTGGGGGCGTGCCGCGATCAGCGAACAGATCAAGCGGGTGCTCGGCGAGTTCGGCCTGAAGATGCCGCAGTTCGCGATCCCCCTGCGGGTGGCCGTGAGCGGCCGGACGCAGACGCCATCGATCGATGCGGTGCTGGAACTGCTGGGACGGGAGGCGACGGTACGCCGCGTGCGCGCCGCCCTGGCGTCCTAGTTGCCAATCTGCGCAAACCTTGCGTATAATGCGCGGTTCCCGCGTGGGGGTATAGCTCAGCTGGGAGAGCGCTTGCATGGCATGCAAGAGGTCAGCGGTTCGATCCCGCTTACCTCCACCACTCACGGTTTCCGGAACTCCGTTTCCGGAAGCGGCGGGAAGAAAGTCTGAAAGACTGTTTGCCGGGTCCCCATCGTCTAGAGGCCTAGGACACGACCCTTTCACGGTTGTAACAGGGGTTCGAATCCCCTTGGGGACGCCATTGAAATCAATGGCTTACGTCGGAATCGGCTACCGGAATGGCTGGTTTGTCCAAAAATTGTCCAAAACCCCCTCCTGAAATTTGCGGTTCCCGGGGGTTCCTTGGTCGCCTCCGGCCGTAACGGCTGATTGCGCGTGGTTCGGGCTGCACTGCCGCGAAGTTGCTCCCAGGGTCAGCCGGCGTTCGTAGAATCGCCCGCATGGTTGGCCTCCTGACACCCGTTCCGCCGATAGCCGGCGCGCGCGCTAAGGGCTGCTATGCCTGCGCGCACAACCATGGGCTGCAGGTCAGCACCCACGTCGTTTGCGAACGCGACGCCGAACGGTCCCACGTCGTCGGAATCGCCAGGAGCGGCTGCGCGTTCTGGGAGCGGGAGCCGGGGGCCGACGACGAGTAATGTGCGGCCGCTACGACCTCCACGAAACCCCGGCGCGCACAGCGCATCATGCGGCTCGGCG
>JAKCCX010000044.1 GCA_021838715.1 Pseudomonadota bacterium
TCTCCAAGGTTCATGCCAGCGTCGTGCGCGAGATCCAGGTCATGCAGAAGACGCCGGTATCGTCGGGCGAGCTGCTGCGCGCCAAGCAGCTGCTGCTGCGCCGGATCCCGCTGTCGGAGGCCAGCACCGACGCGATCGCCCGGCAGTGGATCGCGCGCTGGGATCTCGACCTGCCGCTGAACGAGCCGGAGCATGCCGCCCGGCGCTACATCGACCTCAGCGCCCAGGACATCCGCGCCGCGTTTGCCAAGTGGCTGCGGCCGACCGAACTGGTGCAGGTGACGCAGGGGCCGACACCGCGGTAGACCGACTGCGCGGGAGGACCGGGGCGCATTTTCCCCGGCCTCCTCCGCGCGGCATTTGGCTGATTGGCGTTGTTGTCCCCGGGGTTTGCGAGCGGAGGGCATCATGAACGACGCATCAGGGAATCTGGATTTCCGCGCCCTGCTCGAGGGCGCGCCGGATCTCTACTTGGTTCTCGACCCTGCGCTGAACATCGTTGCCGTCAGCAACGCCTACACCGCGGCCACCTTGACGCGTCGCGAAGAAATCGTCGGCAAGGGGGTGTTTGAGGCGTTCCCGGACAATCCCGACGATGCCGCGGCCGCAGGCGTGCACAACCTGCGGGCATCGCTACGGCGCGTTCTCAGTACCGGAATGGCCGATGCGATGCCCATCCAGAAGTACGATATCCGGCGTCCCGAGGAGGAGGGGGGCGGATTCGAAGAGCGCTACTGGAGCCCCCGCAACACGCCCATCCTGGACGGCGACGGGGCGGTCCGCTACATCATTCACAAGGTCGAGGACGTCACCGAATTCGTGCGCCTCCGGCGGCAGGGCGTCGAGCAGAGTCGGCTCGCCGACGATCTGCGCGAACAGGCGGTGCGCATGGAGGCGGAGATTTTTGCGCGGTCCCGCGAAGTCGCCGAAGCCAGCGCCGAACTGAAGACGGCGAACGAGGAATTGCAGCGCTTGTATGCGAAGACGCTGGAACTGGATCGCCTGAAGAGCGACTTTTTCACCAACGTCAGCCACGAGTTGCGCACTCCGCTGACGCTCATCATGAGCCCGCTGAAGGAGCGGCTGGCGAAGCGCGACCTGCCGGATGTCGAGCGTCGGGAAGACGAGATGATGCTGCGCAACGCGCGCCTGCTGTTTCGGCACGTCAGTGATCTGCTCGACGCGGCAAAACTCGAGGCCGGACACATGCAGGCGCACTATGTGCGCTTCGACCTCTCGGCACTCGCGCGGGTCACGGCCGCACAATTCGAATCCATGGCGCACGAGCATGAGCTCGCATTCGAGGTCGATGCGCCCGACTTCGTGGAAGTCGAGGCCGATTCCGCGATGATCCAGCGCGTGATCATCAACCTGTTGGCGAACGCGATCAAGTTCACGCCGGCGGGAGGACGCACGCGGTTGCAGGTCCACGCCGCAGAAGACTGGGCGATTCTGGAAGTTGCCGATAACGGCCCGGGCATTCCGGAATCCATGCGGGAAGCGGTGTTCGAGCGATTTCGCCAGGTGGATAGCGGATCACAGCGCGCGCATGGCGGAACCGGCCTGGGCCTGGCGATCGTCAAGGACTTCGTCGCCTTGCACCACGGCATGGTCGGCGTATCGCCAGCCCCCGGGGGAGGGGCTCTTTTCACGGTCCGGCTCCCGTTGCGCGCTCCCGCCGGAGCCGTGGTCGACAAAATGGCGGAGGAGGTCGATCCGGTCATCATGGCATCGGTGGGAGATGAATTCCGGCCATCGGACGCGCCGGAGCAGGAGGCAGGTCCGGGGGGCGCCGCCGCCGACACGCCGCTCATCCTGGTGGTCGAGGACAACGCCGACCTGAACCGGTTCATCGCAGATGCACTGCGGCCGCGCTATCGTGTCGTGAGCGCCTGCGACGGCCGCGAGGGTCTCGAGATGGCCCGCACGCGGCGCCCCGACATGATCCTGACCGACATCATGATGCCGGGGATGAGCGGCGACCGGATGGTGGCCGAGCTCTGCCGGCAGCCGGAGTTCGGCGACGTGCCCATCGTCGTCCTGACTGCGAGGATGGACGACGCACTGCGGGTTTCCCTGTTTGAGATGGGGGTGCAGGGTTACCTGAACAAGCCGTTTTCCGTCGATGAACTGCTGGTGCGCGTCAATGCGGTCGTGCGATCGCGAAGGCGTGCCCTGGACGAGTTGCGACGGCTGAATTACTTCGACTCGCTCACGAAGTTGCCCAATCGGGCGCTGTTGGAAGATCGAATGCAACAGGCGATGGCCGACAGCGCCCGGGCCGGCGACTGTGGCGCGGTTCTGTTGCTTGATCTCGACGGTTTCAAGAAGATCAACGATTCGATCGGCCACGCCGCAGGTGATCGCGTTCTCGTCCAGGTAGCGGAGCGGCTGCAGCGGCGAGTGCGCGAGAGCGATACGGTGGCACGTTTCAGCGGCGACAGCTTCGTGGCGGTGACGGAACACAGCGGCGGTGACGCCGCCGCGGCGGCGAAGGTCGCGGCGGCGCTGGCCGAAGATCTTCGGCGCGACGTTGCGCAGCCTTGCGCGGTCGACGGGCGCGACATCCATTGCACCGCGAGTGTCGGAGTGACCTTGTTCTGCGGCACGTCGATCGCCAGGGGGGCATTGCTCCAGCAGGCCGAACTCGCCATGTATCGCGCCAAGGCCGGCGGACGCGATGCCGTGCGCTTTTACGCTGCGCAGATGCAGGTCGACCTGGATGCGCGAAACCGTATTGAAAGCGAACTGCGGGATGCCATCGGCGGAGGACAGCTCCGGCTGCACTTCCAGGTTCAGGTCGCTGCCACGGGAGCGCCGCGCGGTGCGGAGGCGCTCGTTCGGTGGGAACATCCGACGCGATCCTGGATCTATCCCGATGCGTTCATCTCCATTGCGGAGGATAGCGGCTTGATCGAGCCGTTGGGACACTGGGTCCTCGATGAGGCATGCGCCCAACTCGCACGTTGGAGCCGGGTCGAGGCGGCGCGGCATCTGCGGCTCGCGGTCAACGTCAGTGCAAGGCAACTCCGGTCGCCGGACTTCGTCGACGAGGTTCTGGGTGGCGTGCGGCGCCATGGCGCCGATCCCCGGACGCTGGAGATCGAAATCACGGAGAGCGTCGCACTCCAGGACATCGATGACTCGGTGACGAAACTGGCCGAGTTGCGACGCCACGGCGTGACGATCTCCCTCGACGACTTCGGTACCGGCAACTCGTCCCTGGCGTACCTGACCCGGTTGCCGTTCGATCAGATCAAGATCGACAAGTCATTTGTCGACAGCCTTCCCGGCCAGCATCAGGCACGGATGGTCGCCCAGGCGATCATCGCCCTCGGCAAGGGCCTCAAGCTGGAAGTGATCGCCGAGGGCGTCGAGACCCCCGGACAGCGGGATTGGCTTCGCGAAAACGGCTGTGACCTGTTCCAGGGGTATCTCTACAGCCGCCCGATCGATGCGGAGGCGTTTGTGCGGTTGCTGCATCGGTTGCCGCCGACGGGCGCGGCAAACGGGTAGGACGGATTTCCGCGCGCAGCGGGAGGTGGCGTGTTTCGGCTCCAGGCCTACGGTTCCCGGGTCGGACCGTTCGCGTCGCTCCCCGGCGCAATCGCTTCGTCTTCGCCGCGCGTGTAGCCGCGCAGAAAGCGGCGCAGGGATTCCATCTGGATGCCGAAGTTGCGACAGCCATCGCAGATGAGCAGGTGCATCCGCAGGGACAGGCGCTCGGCGAGCGTCAGTCGCCGGTCCTGTCGCTCCGACATCAACAGGGTCGCATCGTGGCAGCTCAACACGGGGATTCTCCGACGGAGAACCAGTTGCCGCTGAGGCATTCACGCAGGCGCAGCCGTGCCCGGTGCAACATCACGTTGCAGTTGCTGACGGTGATTCCCAGGGCGTCGCAGATCTCCCGGGTTTCCATCTCGACGAATTCCCGCATCATGAAGATGCGTGCCTGCTTCCCGGGTAGGTGATCGAGGCAGGCCTCGAATACCTTCCAGAACTGTTTGTTGTGGGTCGCGCCCTCGGGATCCATCCAGGGCGACGGCTGGGAATCGGCGGTCCAGTGGCCGCTCTGGTCGAAGAGCGTTGCGAAATCCTCTTCTTCCTCGTCCTCGCGCAGGAGGCGGCTCGCTTCGACGAGGCGATTCCGCTGCCGCAGGATGTCGGCGATCTTGTTCTTGAGGATGCCGAAGACCCAGGTCTTGAGCGCTGCATGCCCACCGAACGAAGCGGCGTTCTTCAGGGCGCCGACCAGGGCTTCCTGCACGGCGTCTTCCGCCAGCGCGGTGTCGCGCAACTGCAGGGTCGCGAACTTGGTCATCTGCCGGCGCAGATCCTGCAGGAAGGCCGGATCGTGCAGGGCGGTGCCGGATTCCGGCGTCGGGGCAGCGTCGGTCATGCGCGGGAGTCCTTGGCGGAAACCCGTGGGATTGTAAGGGCGCGACGGGGCATGCATTCACGATGTGATCCGGAATCCGGAAAATCGCCCCGCGGCCAGATGTCGGGCCAGGGCCGCGTTTGCCGAAAAGCCGGGGTTGCGGGCGGCGCTTTCGCCAAGGGCGTCGCGCAGGGGGATGCCGCCGCACAGCGCGCGGGCGAAGCACCATTCGGCGTCGGCCATCCGCTCCACGTGAAGGCTTCCACAGTCGTCGGTGTCGTCACCGGCAATGCCGCCGGTCCGGTCACCCCCATTCCCGATGCGCCACTCCACCAGCAGCTGCACCGCCCCGGCGTCGAGATCGATCGCGCGCATCGCGTCGTCGTCGCCGGTGAGTACCGCGTTCCAGATCGCATCGACCGGAGTGTCGGCCTGCAGGAATCCGATGGACGGATTCGGTTCGAGCTCCAGGCGCTCCACGTCCTCCGGCGGCAGCGATGCCAGCGTGCGCAGGTCGAGGGTCGGCGCATCGGGCGCATGCAAGGAATGGTTCACCGCGCGCTCCAGCGCCGCGACGTCCGGCAGGTAGGCGGCCAGCATCCGATGCGCGCGCAGCGGCGCGAACGTGCCCAGGAATTCCGGAAATGCCGCGCCGTACTCGTCCAGCCAGGTCGTACCGGCCCCGTCTTTCGCCAGGAAGGCGTGCGCCGCGCCCGCGAAGAAATCCTCGCCGACGAGCTTGCACACGGCCGGGTATGCAAGACGCAGGGCGTTGACGAGCGTCGACATGGCGGTATTTCGGTAGATCTCGAGCCGATCCGTCGGCGCAATCGCATCGGCGATGAGCAAGGGCAGCGCCGCGGTGAAATCGCCGCCGGCGATGCCCGCGCGCCAGGCGCGCTGGACCTCAAGCAGGGATGGTGGCATGTCCATGGATTTCATCCGCGAGGGCCTCATCTGCGCGGCGCGCTTCCTCGATCAGGGTCGCGAGCGGCGGGATATCGGTGTCCCACTCGATGAGCGTGGGCACCGGGCCGAACCGGCGCAGCGCCTCGGCGTAGAGTTCCCAGACCTCGGCGCCGACGCGGGAACCGTGGTCGTCGATGCGCAGCACGCGGCCGTCGCCGAAGTCGCGCACGGCATGCCCGGCGAGGTGGATTTCGCCGATCGCTGTCGGCGGCAGCGCGGCGAGATAGTCGCGCGCCGACCAGCCGTGGTTGGACGCGCTGACGAAGAGGTTGTTGACATCGCAGAGGATGCCGCAACCCGTGCGGCGCGATACCTCGGCGAGGAACTCCCATTCGGGAATCGGCGAGTAGCGGTAGCGCAGGTAGCTCGACGGATTCTCGACCAGGATGCGACGCCCCAGGGCGGTCTGCGCGTGGTCGATGTTGCGAACGACGACAGCCAGCGCCTCCTCGGTCATCGGCAGGGGCAGCAGGTCGGCCAGATAGGCGTGATCGACGACGTTCCAGGACAGGTGTTCGGAAACCAGACCCGGTTCAAAGCGGTCGATCGCGTGACGCAGGCGCGCGAGGTGCGGTTCGGAAAGACCCTCGGCCGATCCCAGCGACAGCGCGACGCCGTGGAGGGAGATCGGGTAATCGCGACGCACGCGGTCGAGGGTGGCGGGCGTCGGCCCGCCACCCAGGTAGTTTTCGGAATGGACCTCGAACCACGCGACATCCGGCCGGGTCTCGAGCACTTCTCGGTGGTGCTGGAAGCGCAAACCGATTCCCGTGCGTGATGGAACGGCGGATTGCGTACGCCGTTGCCGCTCGCCTTCGTCACCCGGCCCCCGCCCTCCGCCGGGGAGGGCGGGGGCGGATGGATGTTGCGTGTTGCCCCCTCTCCCGCTCCGGCGGGAGAGGGCGGGGGTGAGGGCGGTTGCCTGGCCCACTGCCGTCTCCGTTGCGCGGAATCAGGACGCGTGCAGTTTGCCGCCGGCGATCTTGCTGCAGTCGCCCTCCGGCAGCAGCACGAACGAGGTCGGATCGCGCGGGGCCGTGGCCTGTCCTGCGCAGGAATGCGCGCCTTCGGCGCAGTCGTTGCGTCCCACCGCGTTGATGCCGTAGCACTTCTGCAGATGTTCCTTCTTGGCAAGCATCATGTTCTTCTGGACGACGGGGGGCATCTTGCCCATGTCCATCGTGCCACCGCCCATCATCTGGGCGGAGGCGGGCATGAGTTGCAGGCCCATGGCCAGGCCAACGGCGGCGGACAGTGCGGACGCAGTGCGAGCGGTTTGAGACATCGATTTCTCCTCTGGTTTTGGAAGCAGTCCGGGTTCGGACTGGGCATTCGTCGCGCCAGGCATCCGGTTCTTACACCGGGCCGATCGACTCGCGTGATCACCCGAGATGCCGGGAGGCGGCGTCCGGCCGCTTGCCGAACCGCCTTGCGAGGAAATGGTCGACGGACAGGACTCCCGGACCGCGGCTTATCGGGATCGCCAGCATCGCCGCCCACTGGATGTGCGTGGGCCAGGCCTGTGGATAGACGAAGATCTCGATGAACGTCGTCATCCCCAGCATCACCAGCGCGGCGCCGCGGGTAAAAAAGCCGAGCACCAGCAGCACCGGGGTGGAAAGTTCGATGCTCAGGGCCAGGTGTGCGGCGAAATCGGGGGAAAGGATCGGAACCTTGTACTCGTCGGTGAACAGTTCGATCGTCGTATCCCAGTTGGCGAGTTTGGTCTGCGCCGAGTTCCAGAACACCGTCGCCATCGCCGCCCGGGGCAATAGCGCGAGCGCGCTATAGGGGATGCGCTCCAGCAGCGCGATGCCGCAGCGAAACAAGCCGATCGGGCCGCTGGGCGGGGACGAGGCGTTCGACGGCGTAGCGGCGCAGCATGGGTTCATGCGGGTTCTCCTGGTGGTCGCGGACCCCGGAACGGCGTCCATGCGGTGGTGCCCATATGTCGCGGGAGATGCCGTGCTTGTTACGCCATTCGTGATTCGACGCGAATTCCGGATCTGTGGCAGTCTCTCCGGAACGCCGATTCCCGCGTACGTGGTTGCCGGGCGCGGATTTCATTTGTACCATTCGTTCTGGAATCGATTGCAGCATGAATTGCGAATTACGGATATCACATGGCCCGTCCGCGAAATTTCGATGAATCCGCCGTCATCGACGCGACCGTGAATGCGTTCTGGCAGGGAGGGCTGGGCGCGACCAGCGTCGATGAGGTGTTGCGCGCGACCGGCCTTTCGCGGTCGTCGCTCTACGGCAGTTTCGGCAACAAGGATGCGGTCTTGCGCCTGGCGATCGAGCGGTACGTCGACTGGCAGATTCCGGAGATCGAAAAGGCATTTCGCGGACGGCCGTTGCGGCAGGCTCTGGAGCGGATATTCGATGGGATCGCGCGCAGCAACAACGAAGGCAAGGGATGCCTGCTGGTCAACGGCGTCAATGAACTTCACGATGAGGACGCGGACACGCTGGAGGCGCTCCATGCCGGCTTTGCGCGGGTGGCGGCGAAGCTGGCGGAGCTCGTGCATGCCGTGGACCCGTCGGGACGCGGGGCAATGCCCGAACTGGCGGCGGCGGAGATCATGACCGCCATTGCCGGATTGCGCACGCTGCAGCGCAGCGGACTCCCTCGGGCAATCGTTCGCAAGACCGCGCGACGATATGCGGAAATCCTGGCGGACGGGTAATTTTTTTGCCCATTATGGAACGAGCGGGCCATAACGAGTCTTGGTGCCAAGCCATTGGTCTGCGTGCTTCGTCGGAATTTGGGAATCCGGCTTGAGGCCACGCCGTTCCGGGGGGCGGTGGTGCACGTGGTGTCTGCCTCGCTGTGAAGGCCATGAGCCACTACGCCGATCATCGGTTCCATACGGAAATCGATCCCGCGTTTTCGGCATACGCCTGGTCGGCGTAAGAAGCGCGCACGCGGTCGGGCCTGGCGTCCCCGCGACGCCAGGCGCTCCCACCCTCTGCAAGCGATGAGCATGAGGGAACCCTTTACGCCGGCGCGCGCGCTCTGCGCTATCGTTTCGCCGAAGACCCGCAGAGGGCGGACGATGGGCCGGAACGGTCTGGTCTGGCAGGGGGGGGCATGACACATCTGAATATGCAGCGGTTGGCGGAGCTTGCGGCGCAGTCGGGAGAGTTTCTGGATCGACCCCCGTTCCCCTGGCTTTCCGCCAAGGGGGTGATCCGCGACGAGAGCTATCAGCGTCTGCTGGAGGACCTTCCCTCGGTGGATGCGTTCCAGGTTCAACTCGGCAACAAGCGCGCGCATGGTCAGCAGGGGCATGATCGGTACGCCTTGCAATACCGTCCTGGGCTCGATGACGGCTTGCCGTCGGTGTGGCGCGAATTCGTCGCGGAACTGCAGGGGGCGCAGTACCGGGAATTCGTACGGGCTTTCTATGGTCTTGGCGCGAGCGAGCGCTTCGTCCTGTCGATGCATTGGCATTACGCGCCGCCGGGCGCATCGGTCTCGCCGCACGTCGATGCCCGGCGCAAGATCGGTTCCCACATTTTCTATTTTCATTCCGGGGACGAGTGGGATCCGCACTGGGGCGGACAGACGCTGGTGCTCGACGACGAACAGCGCCGCTTCCATCCGCATTCCGCTCCGGGCTTCGACGACCTGAAGGAAGTGGCGGCGTCCGAGATCCTGGGGAATCACAGCTTTCTGTTCAAGCGCACCGACCATTCCTGGCACGGCGTGCGGCCGATCGCATGTCCGGAGGGCCACTTGCGCAAGGTCTTCATCGTCGTCATCAATCGGGTCAATTTCCAGGTTCTGTGGCGGCGCATCCGCGGCAAGGATCCGGACGGCTATCGTCTTTAGCAGGCTGGTGCAAAACTACTGCGCGGACCGATTTGCGGTCCTGCGGTGCTCGCTGTACTACTCGCACAGGTCCGCTCCTCGGCCGCACCTCGGCCCCGCTCGCGACGTTTTTCAACAGCCTGTTAGGCCGCACTCCGAACAGGTGAACCAATCGGGCGAGGCGCACTCCAACCGGTTCCATCGCACTCGATGGTGAAAACCGCAATCGGAGAAATTGACGATGAGCCACATGACATTCCTGAACGCGCCGCGCGCGTTGCGGCTGCCGAAAGCCGCCGGTTGGACAACCCCGTTTCTCACACCGGAAAGCCCCGCGCTGGAAGCGATGACTGACTTCCGCAGTTCGCCGGCGATCACGGTTCTGGAGCACACGCAGATCGACGAGGCATTGAACCGGATGATCCATTCGGGGGTTCGCCTGCTGTTCGTGGTGGACTCTTCGTACGGGTTGCTTGGTGCCGTGTCATCCCACGACATTCAGGGCGAGCGGCCGATGCTCTTCCTGCAGTCCCGGGATTACAGTCTGGAGCGTGGCAGCCGCGCCGAGGTCACGGTACGCGATGTCATGGAGCCGCTGAGTGCATGGCGTACGCTCGATCTGCGCGACGTGGAGCATGCGACCGTTGCCGATGTGCTGGGGCTGTTTCTCGAGCAGCCACGCCGGCATATCATGGTCGTGGAATTCCCCGAACATGGAACGCCGTTCGTGCGCGGAATGCTTTCGGCGAATTTCCTCGAGCGTGCGCTCGGGGTGCCGGTCGAGACGAGCCATGTGGCGCAGAATTTTGCGGAGATCGGACAGGCCTTGGCTTGAGGCGGTCGGCGTCGAGGAATCGGCATCATCAAAACAATGGGAAGGATTCATGAACTCGTTACGGCAGATTCTGGAGTGCGGCCAATCGATCTGGCTGGATTTCATCGACCGGCATCTGGTCGCGACCGGAGAACTGGCGCGGATGATCGAAACCGATGGCATCCGCGGGGTGACGTCGAATCCGGCGATCTTCGAGAAGGCGGTTGCGGAGGATCCGGACTATCGGGCGGGATTGCGCGCATTGCACGATTCCGGCGTCCCTCCGTCGGCGCGCCTGGAGAAGCTGGTCCTTCCCGACATCCAGGCGGCAGCGGACTGCCTGCTCGCGACCTATGAGACCAGCGGCGGCCGGGACGGCTTCGTTTCCCTGGAAGTGTCTCCGGCGCTCGCCCGCAACGCCGACGACACCGTGCGCGAAGCGCGGCGCCTGCGGCAGGCGGTCGGGCGCAAGAACCTGATGATCAAGGTGCCGGCGACCGACGAGGCGTTGCCGGCCATCACCCAGTTGATTTCCGAGGGCGTCGCCGTCAACGTGACCCTGTTGTTCTCCCGCGCCATGCACCTGCGCGTGATGGATGCATATTGCGCGGGCCTGGAACGGCGCGCTGCCCAAGGCCACCGGCTGGGCGAGGTGGCGAGTGTTGCCAGTTTCTTCGTCAGCCGCATCGATACCGAGGTCGATGCGCGGCTCGATTCGCTGCTCGCGGCCACGCCGGACGATGCGCTGCGGCAGCGGATCCGCGACTTGCAAGGCAAGGCGGCAATCGCGAACGCGAAAGTCGCCTATCGCAACTGGCAGCAGCACCTCGCAGCGCCGCGTTGGCAGGCGTTGCAGGAAAAGGGTGCCCATCCGCAGCGCCTGCTGTGGGCCAGTACCGGCGTCAAGAATCCGGCCTATCGCGACGTGCGGTATGTCGAAGACCTGATCGGGCCGCAGACGGTCAACACGGTTCCGCCCGCGACCTTGAACGCGTTTCGCGAGCATGGCGTGGCCCGTGCAGCTCTGGAAGAGGGGGTCGACGCCGCCGCGGCGGCGCTGGCGGATATCGAAGCGCTGGGGATTGCGATGGATGACGTCACGGCGAAATTGCTCGATGCCGGGTTGGCGGCCTTCGTGCATTCCTACGATGCGTTGTTGCAGCGGCTCGCTTCGGTATAGCGGCGATCGGAATCGCTTCCTTCCGGGATCGCCGCGCGTCCGCGCGGCGTTTGGCAGCATTTTGCAGGACATGAAGAAAGGAAATCGGCGATGCAGATCGCGATGATCGGTCTTGGCCGCATGGGGGCGAACATGGCGCGGCGCCTGATGCGGGATGGCCACCGTTGCGTGGTCTACGACCGCGATGCGGAAGCGGTGGCCCGACTGGTGGCCGAGGGCGCGTCCGGCGCGGACAGCCTGGCGGCCCTCGCGGCGCAATTGACGCCGCCGCGTGCCGCCTGGATCATGGTTCCGGCGGGGGCGCCGACCGAAGACACCGTCGCTGCGCTGGCGGAGCATTTCTCCGCGGGCGACGTCCTCATCGACGGCGGCAACAGCTACTTCAAGGATGACGTGCGCCGCGCGGCTGCGCTTGCGCCGCTCGGGATCCGCTATCTCGACGTCGGGACCAGCGGCGGTGTATGGGGCCTGGAGCGCGGCTATTGCCTGATGGTGGGCGGCGACGCCGCGGCGGCAAAGCGGCTGGAGCCGGTGTTCCGCAGTCTGGCACCCGGGGAATCCGGGATTCCGCCGTCGCCCGCGCGCAGCGGGGGGCACGGCGAGCCGACCAGCGCGACCGAGGGCTGGCTCTATTGCGGGCCCGCCGGCGCCGGTCATTTCGTCAAGATGGTGCACAACGGGATCGAGTACGGCTTGATGCAGGCGTACGCGGAAGGGTTCGACATTCTTCGCAACGCCGCCGCGGAGGCGCTGCCGGCGGATCAGCGGTACGTGCTGCCGGTGGCCGACATTGCCGAACTGTGGCGCCGGGGCAGCGTGGTCACATCCTGGTTGCTCGACCTCTCCGCCGACGCGCTGGCGCGGGATCCCGATCTGTCGAAGTACAGCGGATTCGTGCAGGATTCCGGCGAGGGACGCTGGACCGTCCAGGCCGCCATCGAGGAGTCGGTGCCGGCGGAGGTCCTGACCGCGGCCTTGTATGCGCGCTTCCGGTCCCGACGCGAGCACACCTTTGCGGAAAAGATGCTCTCCGCGATGCGGCAGGGCTTCGGCGGTCACGTCGAACCCCCGAAGCCCTGACCCGCCGGCATGCCCGGACAGATGGTTCGTTGGCGGGAGTTCGTGGATCCGGCGCGGTTCGAGCGTGCCGCGGCGGATTTCATCCTGGCGGCGGCGGCGGAGGCGATCGCCGAGCGCGGCGCGTTCCGCATCGTGCTGGCGGGCGGCGAGACGCCGCGGCCGATCTACGAGCGCGTGGCCTGCGCCCATGCCGATTGGGGTCGATGGCACGTCTACTTCGGCGATGAACGCTGTCTGCCGCCGGACGATCCGGGGCGCAACAGCGTCATGGCGCGGTCGGCATGGCTCGACCGGGTGGCGATTCCCGCGTCGCAGGTCCATGTGGTCGAGGCCGAACTGGGGCCGGAGGCCGGCGCGCAGCGGTATGCCGCGGCCGTTTCCGGCGTCGGCCCCTTTGACCTGGTTCTGCTGGGCCTCGGCGAAGATGGTCATACCGCAAGCGTTTTTCCCGGCGGGCCCTGGGATCGGATGGCGGGCGCGAATCCGGCGGACGATGACATGGCGATGCCCCCCGTCGTGCCGGTGTTCGATGCGCCCAAGCCGCCGCCGGGCCGGATCTCGCTCTCGCCGGGTCGACTCGGCGACGCACGGCGGGTACTGTTCGTGGTTGCGGGGGCGGGGAAGCGGGTTGCCGTGGCGCGTTGGCAGGCGGGGGACCCGATTCCGGCAAGCCGGATCCGCCCGCGCGGCGGCGTGGATGTATTTTTCCTGGATTCCGCGCGCCGTTGATGCGGCGCGCCTTCGTAGAACGGACCCGATCGCACGATGGAAACGAATACACCGACTTCCGATGAACCGGTACGGGAAATCGCGGCAGCCCCGGGCGCATCGCTTCCCACCGCCGATCCCTGCGTCATCGTGATCTTCGGCGCGAGCGGCGATCTGACCCAGCGCAAGCTGGTTCCGGCGCTGTTCCACCTGGCCTGCGAGGGCTGCCTCGCGCCCACGTTCCGGATCGTCGGGGTCGGACTGCCGGCCATGGACGACGAGGCCTTCCGCGCGCACCTGAAGCAAGGCGTCGTCGAGTCGCCGGAAACCGCCCATTGCACGGAGGACGAGTGGACTTCCTTTTCGCGCCACATCTCCTTCCTGGCCGGCGACTTCGGCTCTGCCGAGACGATGTCGCGGCTCGTGCAGGCGCTGGAGGCCATGCCCGTCGACAACCGCCTCTTCTATTTCGCCACCGCGCCGAGCGTCGTTCCGACGCTGGCGCAGGGGCTCGCCGATGCGGGTCTCAACCGCCAGGTGCGGAACTGGTCGCGCATCATCGTGGAGAAGCCGTTCGGCCGCGATCTGGAAACCGCGCGCAAGCTCAATGCCGTGCTGGCGCAGCATTTCGAAGAAGACCAGATCTATCGCATCGATCATTATCTCGGCAAGGAGACGGTGCAGAACATCCTGTTTTTCCGCTTCGGCAATGCCCTCTTCGAGCCGGTGTGGAACCGCGATCATGTCGAGTATGTCGAGATCACCGCGGCCGAGCCGATCGGGGTGGGGCATCGCGCGGCGTACTACCAAGAGGCGGGTGCGCTGCGGGACATGGTCGCCAATCACATGCTGCAGCTGCTGGCCTTGACGGCCATGGAGGCGCCGGCCTCGTTCGACGCCGATTCCGTCCGCGACCGCAAGACCGATGTCTGGCGGAGCATTCATCCGATGACGCCGGACCAGGTGCGCGACCGCACGGTGCGGGGCCAATACGCCGCCGGGGCGATCGACGGCGAGGCCGTGCCCGGGTGGCTGTCGGAGCCGGGGGTGACACCCGGCACGCACGCGGAGACCTACGTCGCGCTGCAGCTGCAGGTCGAAAACTGGCGCTGGGCCGGCGTGCCCTTCTACCTGCGCACCGGCAAGCGGCTCCCGCGTCAGTTGACCGAGATTGCCGTGCATTTCCGGCACCCGCCGCTCAGTCTTTTCTTGGGCGCGGGGGAGAAGCAGACCAACGTCATCTCCTTGCGCATCCAGCCCGATGAAGGAATCAGTCTCGTATTCGGCGCCAAGCAGCCGGGCGCGGAGCGCAAGGCGGTTCCGGTGTCGATGGACTTCCGTTACCGCTCGGCGTTCGGGGCGAACCCGCCGTCGGCGTATGCGGTGTTGCTGCTCGATGCGATGCGGGGCGACGCAACGCTGTTCACGCGCCATGACGGCGTCGAGGCGCAATGGCGCATCATCACGCCGATCGAGGAGGCCTGGACCGCGATGGACGGCCCGCTGCCGCAATATCCCGCCGGCAGCGAAGGCCCGCCCGCCGCGGACGAGCTGCTCGCCCGCAACGGGCATCGGTGGCGACAGATCGACCCTTGACCGGACGCAAACCGCGGTAGGGCCGTTTTGGGCAGGCTAGCGGCTTTGGCCTGCTTGCGGGGGTCCCATGTCATCGACGGGAGTTTCGTCATGCGACGCGCCGTGCCTGCCCGGGCAGACAGCGTGCCGGACGCATGCGGTTCGGCTGTTGCTCATCAATCCGCGCGTCCCCGAAAGCTTCTGGAGCCTGCGCTGGGCGGTGCGGGAGGTGCTGCCCGGCAAGCGGTCGGTCAATCCGCCCCTGGGCTTGGCGACGGTGGCCGCCCTGTGTCCGCCCGACTGGCAGGTGACGATCGTCGACGAGAATATCGAACCCATTCCCGCGCATCCCGATGCGGACATCGTCGGGATCTGCGGCATGGGCGTGCAGTTCGAGCGCCAGTGTGCGCTGCTCCGGCACTATCGGAGCGAGGGCTATCACACCGTCGCCGGCGGCAGCTTCGCGTCCCTGTGCCCCGAACGCTATGCGGGGATCGCCGATACCGTGGTTTCGGGGGAGTCCGAGCGGATCTGGCCGCAGTTCTGCGCCGATTATGAACGGCGCGGCGCGCCGCCCGCCGCGTTGTATCGGGAAACGGAGGTGGTCGACCTCGCGTGGTCGCCGACGCCGCGCTTCGATCTGCTGCGGCTCTCCCGCTACACGACCGCGACGATGCAGTTCTCGCGAGGGTGCCCGTATCGCTGCGAGTTCTGCGACATCATCGTGATGTTCGGTCGCAAGCCGCGGCACAAGTCGCTTGCGCAGGTCGAGCGCGAACTCGATGCGCTGCGCGTGCAGGGTGTGCGCAGCGTTTTTTTCGTCGACGACAATCTCATCGGCAACCCCGCGGTCGCGCGGGCACTGCTGGCGTTTCTCGTCGGGTATCAGCGCCGTCACGGCAATCCGTTCCGGTTCGGCACCGAAGTGTCGATCAACCTCGCGCGACAGCCCGAACTGCTTGCGCTGTGCCGCGAGGCGGGATTCACCTGGGTGTTCATCGGCGTGGAGTCGCCGGACCCCGAAGCGCTGAAGCTCGCGAAGAAGACCCAGAACATGGCGGAGGACGCGCTTGTTTCGATCCGGAGAATCTACGAGTACGGCATCGACGTCCTCGCCGGCCTGATCATCGGGTTCGACACCGACACCCCGGCGGCGTTCGGGTCGCAACTGCGGTTCCTGCTCGCGTCCGGGATCCAGCTCGCCATGGTGGGGCTGCTCACCGCCCTGCCGAAGACCCCGCTCCACGAGCGGCTCGCGGCCGCAGGGCGGCTGCGGACGGGGGACGGCGGTGCCGACAATACGCGGCCGGCGACGAACATCGTGCCTTTGCGAATGACCTACGAGCAGCTCGTCGAAGGGTACGAACAGCTCTATCGGACCCTGACCGCCGACGGCGCGATCGCGAAACGGATCCGCAACAAGCTGCGCTACATGGGAGATCCGGTCCGCGACACGACCTATCCGGCGCGACAGCAGGCGCAGATCGTGCTGCGGTTCCTGCTGCGCGGCATCGTCCCGGGCGGTCCCGTCCGGTGGCTGCATTTCCTGCGTTCCATTCCCTGGCGCCGTCCGCGTCACCTGTACCTCGTGATCAACGACTGGATCCTGGGACTCGCGATGCGCGACTACGTGGACCGGCATTTTCGCGGCGCGGCCAATCGCTCCGCGCCGTAGCCCTTCAAATGCCCGCTACGGCGTCGGCGCGCGCGCGCGCGCCCTGGCTTTCGAGCGGTTCCCGATCGCCGTGACGATCCGCATGAAGATCTCGAACCAGACGAACACGAAGCGCAGGATGAACACCGCCGCGAGATTGGCCATGTAGCCGAACTTGAAGCTCTCCCAGTCGAAATCGATCCGGTGATAGATCACGAGCAGGTTCATCGTCCCCAGCGCCGCCGTCACCGCGACGAGGGCGCGGTTGGCCCAGCGCCATTCGGGCTGGGTGAGCATGAAGAAGGTGCCGGTGATCGCCTTGACCGGGAACCCGCCGCCCAGCCGCGGCGACAGCATCCCGATTGCGCACAGGGTCCAGTAGAAGATGGTCGGCTGCCAGTGCTGGAGGCGCGGCGGCTCGGTGCCCGGCGCGAAATAACCGAACCACAGCGCCCACAGCCCCATGAGCAGATATGCGGCCAGCAGCGCCCAGACCCCGCGCTCGACGCGCAGCGTGCGCGGACGCCACCGCCATGCGATGGCCAATGCCGCCGCGGCGAAGATTGCGATCGCAACGGCTTGTGTCATTTGAGCCACCAGTACGAAATGGCCAGGCCCATGATCCACAGGATCTCGATGCTGATCATGTTGCGCACCGGCAGCGTCTGCGGTGCCTGGCGCAGGCCGCGCACCTGCCCCTGCGCCAGGGCCGCCTGGAAGGGAGAGGTCTGGGTGCCGCGGATCGTCTTGCGGACGTAGCGCGCCGCCCGGGTAGGCGAGGTCTGCACCCGGGTCAGGAAACGTTTGTGGCGCTCGGCGTGCCCCTTCAGGATCGCGTCACGCAGGCAGGTCGGGCAGTTCTTGCCGGTGAAACGCACGTGCCCCTGCTCGCACAGCGACATCGCACCGGTACTCTTGCTGGCGAAGCCATTGAGGATCGCCGTCCATTCCTGGGCGCTGGCACGGTAGGTTCCCGATGCGAAGGCGCGGTCGAAGGTTTCGCGCAGCACGTCCGGAAAACACTCGTGGACGCTGGCCGGCGTGGCGCGGACGCTGCGGTTGCCGCTGCGCCCGTAGGGATACAGGCCCTTCTCGATGCGCCCTGCGAGTTCGGACGGATAGAGTTGATGCCGGTTCGCCGCGATGCCGGCATACGGATGGATGCCGTAGTTGAGCAGGCGGAAGATGATGGTCGCGAGCGCGAAGCGGTCCTGGTTCTCGGGGTTGCTGACCGAGCGGCCGTGGAACTCCGGCGCAAGGTACTCCGGCGTCACCTGGGGGGCCGCCGAGACGAAGTCATCTGCGTGGATGTGGAACCCGTCGCAGTCGAGGATCGAGACGTAGAGTTCCTTCTTGTACACCTTCAGGTTGATGGGCTTGAGGTCGACGACGGCGATCTTCTTGCTGTGCAGGCAGTGCAGCAGCGAGGCGAGGTTGTGGCAGATCGTGACGAGCTTGCCGAAGTCGGTGTCGAACCCCTCCTTGGCCGCCTGGCTGCGTGTGAGCAGGTAGTCGAGCTCCATCGTGCGCTGGAAGTCGATCTTCTCCATCACGAAGCCGGTGAAGCGCCCACCCTGCATCACCATGGCGACCGGCCAGGCGAGCTGGACGATGCCGCGCTGCCCGGTGGGCACCGGCGGCAGTTCGGGCGGATTGCGGATCATCCAGCGGATTTTCTGCTCATACTCCGCGCGGTGCGCCTGCAGGATGTTGGCGTGATAGACCTTGGCGACGTACTCGAGTTTGTTGTCGATCGTGAATACTTCGCCGGCGCCGCCCGATTTGCCGATGGAGACGAGGCGGACCTGCTCGGACCGCCCGTCCGACCAGACGATGCGTACGTGCTGGATCGAAGGACTGGCGGGAGCGTTCACGGGGACGTCGGGCGCAGGCGATGGAATGCGGCCGGGTTCAATGCGCGAGCGCGAGCAGCAGCGTCTTGTCGTCCGCGGTGATCCGGTGCGTCTTCTCGTCCGCCAGCACGTTCTGCAGTGCCTGCGTGCCGTTCTGCTCGGTCGCCTCGCGCAGGAATTTCACGACCGGGTCGATGAACGGGCGGAAGAAACCGGTCTTCGGGCCGTCGACCGCGAATGGCGACGTGCCGTCGCTCATCAAGCCGATGAGGCAGCCGCGCTCGATCCCGGTGAGCGGCGTGACGCGCAGATGTTCTTTCCAGGATTCGTCGGTGACGAAGTAGGTCTCGTCCGCATATTCGCCGTTTTCGGGGCGTGAGAGCACCGATTCGCCGGTATTGCGTTGGTGGATCGCAAAGCCGTCGCCGATATGGAAGAAGCATCCTCCATCGCGCGACGTGACGCAGCCGACCAGGGTCGATGCGAAGTCGCGCAGGCTGCGTTCCTGGGCGGCGGCGGTTTCGGTCAGCTCCGAGCGGGCCTGTTCGACGATGCCGGCAACGGCTTCGTGCCATTCGGCGTCGGAACGCGCCGTGAAGTCCTCTGCTCCGAATGCGGCAGATGCCAGCTGCGTGATCCGCTCGGCGAAGAAGCGTGACCCGGCGTGACCCTCCGCGGCCGATCCGGCGCCGTCGCAGACCACGGCGACCAGCACGTTGCCGTTGACGGCAAAATGTCCCGCGTCCTGGCAGGGTTGGTCATTGGTCAAATGATATGCGCCGGTGGCGGAGGCGAGAAAGACTTTCCACTGCATGGGAGTACGGATTTCCGGTGGTTGTCGCGCGGGGCGCCGTCGTCGACGGGCTGCGCCCCGCATTCGGGGATGCTGCGATCAGGCCTGCATCTGGGCCCAGCTGTCGACGGGGTTGAGCTGGACGGTGCCGCCGGAGGCGGCGCGGGAGACGGCCTGGATGCTGCGGCTGAGCCAGATGAAGAGTTCGCGGAAGCGCAGGCC
>JAKCCX010000003.1 GCA_021838715.1 Pseudomonadota bacterium
ATCTCTTGTAGTCCTGGACATCAGCCATGATGATTTTTCCTTTCGGTTCCTGGGCGTCGTTAGCGGTTCTGCACGTCCAGCTTGTCCACGGTGTCGAACTCGAACTTGATCTCCTTCCACGTTTCCATGGCGATCTTCAGTTCGGGACTGTGGCGGGCGGCATTGGTCAGGATTTCCTTGCCTTCGGTCTCCAGCTGGCGGCCGCGGTTGCGCGCTTCGACGCAGGCTTCGAGCGCGACCCGGTTGGCCGCGGCGCCGGCCGCGTTGCCCCACGGGTGGCCGAGCGTGCCGCCGCCGAACTGCAGCACCGAGTCGTCGCCGAAGATCGTCACCAGCGCCGGCATGTGCCAGACGTGGATGCCGCCCGAGGCGACTGCGAACACCCCCGGCATAGAACCCCAGTCCTGATCGAAGAAGATGCCGCGCGAGCGGTCCTCGGGGATGAACGATTCGCGCAGAAGATCGATCCAGCCCAACGTTGCGGCGCGATCGCCCTCGAGCTTGCCGACGACGGTGCCGGTGTGCAGATGATCGCCGCCCGACAGGCGCAGCGCCTTGGCCAGCACGCGGAAGTGGATGCCGTGGTGGGGATTCCGGTCGATCACCGCGTGCATCGCGCGGTGGATGTGCAGCAGCATGCCGTTCTTTCGGCACCAGCGCGCCAGGCCGGTGTTGGCGCAGAAGCCGCCGGTCAGGAAGTCGTGCATGACGATCGGCATCTTGAGTTCCTTGGCGAACTCGGCACGCTCGTACATCTCTTCGGGCGACGGCGCGGTGACGTTCAGGTAGTGGCCCTTGCGCTCGCCGGTCTGCGCCTCCGCGTTATGGATGGCGTCCGCAACGAACAGGAACCGGTCGCGCCAGCGCATGAACGGCTGGCTGTTGACGTTCTCGTCGTCCTTCGTGAAGTCGAGACCGCCGCGCAGGCACTCGTACACCGCCCGGCCGTAGTTCTTCGCCGACAGGCCGAGCTTGGGCTTGATCGTGCAGCCCAGCAGCGGACGGCCGTACTTGTTGAGCTTGTCGCGCTCGACCTGGATCCCGCTCGGGGGACCGTTGCAGGTCTTGACGTAGTGCAGCGGAAACCGGACGTCCTCGAGACGCAGCGCCCGCACGGCCTTGAAGCCGAACACGTTGCCCACCAGGGACGTGAAGACGTTGACCACCGACGACTCTTCGAAGAGATCGATCGGATAGGCGATGAAGGCGTAGAAGCAGCTGTCGTCGCCGGGGACGTCTTCGATCGAGTAGGCGCGGCCCTTGTAGTAGTCGAGGTCGGTCAGCAGATCGGTCCAGACCGTGGTCCAGGTGCCGGTGGAGGACTCGGCCGCAACCGCGGCGGCGGCCTCTTCCCGGTCGACGCCGGGCTGCGGGGTGATCTTGAAGCAGGCCAGGATGTCCGAGTCCAGGGGGACGTAATCCGGCTGCCAGTAGGTGTGCCGGTACTCCTTCACGCCGGCTTCGTATTTCTTCACTGCCATCGCGCTCTCCTTGCAAAATCACGGTCGGGAAACGCACCTGTGCCGCCTTGTGCTGCGGCCGATGTGTACGGAAAGGATTGTGGGGAGCGCGGTTAATAAAGGCAATTAAATTGTTATCATGATTTCGATAAACCCTGGTATATGGTCGAGTCATGAAACTACGTCACGTCACCCTGCACCAGCTGCGCATCTTCGCGAGCCTTGCGGAAACCATGAGCTTCACGCGGGCTGCCGAAGAGCTGCACCTTTCCCAACCCGCGGTCTCGATCCAGGTCAAGCGCCTCGAGGAGAGCGTCGGCATGCCTCTGGTCGAGCAGATCGGGAAGCGCATCTTCCTGACCCAGGCGGGTCGGGAACTCGCCACCGCCTGCGGCGACGTGCTCGGGCGCCTGCGCGTGCTGAGCGAAGACATGAGCGGCATGGAAGAAGGGGTCAAGGGCCCCATCAATCTGGCCGCGATCACTTCGGCCAAGTACTTCATGCCCCATCTGCTCGGCGTGTTCCTGCGCGACTATCCCGCGGTGGAGCCGCGCCTGACGATCACCAACCAGTCGCGGGTGCTCGCGCGGCTGCGCGACAACGAAGACGACCTCGTGATCATGGGGAGCCTTCCGGAGGAAATGTCGTCCGACCTGGACGCGCAATTCTTTCTCGACAATCCGCTGGTGGTGGTGGCGCCGCCCGATCACCCGCTGGTCGGAAAGAGGAAGATTCCTCTGGCGCGCATCGCGGAGGAGCGCTTCCTCGCGCGCGAGCCCGGATCCGGCACCCGCGCCGCGCGCACCCGCCTGTTCGTCGAGCACGGACTGAGCGCCAACATCTACATGGAACTCGGCAGCAGCGAGGCGATCAAGCGAGCGGTCATGGCGGGTCTGGGCATTTCGGTTCTATCCCAACACAGCCTTGGGCTGGAACTCGAAGCCGGGCTGCTCACCACCCTCGATGTCGAGCACTTCCCGCTGATGCGCCAATGGTATGCGGTACACCGGCGTGACAAGAAGCTCTCGAACACCGCCAGCCGCTTCCTGGAATTCCTGCTGCAGGACGGCTCGCGCATCTGGAGCGATGTCCGCCCCCACGTGCGCGCCGCGGTGGAGCAGCCGCCAGCCAAGGCGCGAAAGACGCCATCGCGGGCGCGATAGGCGCGACAAAGGCGATCGAAGGGGGCGGCGCGTTCAGGCGAACGCGAACTTCGGGCCGCCGAGCTTGAACACGGCGACGGCATGAGTCAAAGAATCGGCCTGCTCCTTGAGACTGCTCGCCGCCGCCGCCGATTCCTCCACCAGCGCGGCGTTCTGCTGCGTGATCTGATCCATCTCGCTGACCGCGGTGCTGACCTGTCCGATGCCCGAGCTTTGTTCCCGCGCCGCATCGCGAATCTCGCCGATCAGATCGTGCGCGCGGCGGATGTGCAGGGCGATTTCCGACATCGAGCTGCCTGCGTCGTCCACGAGGCCGCTGCCGGCGGCCGTCTTTTGCACGGAATCGGCAACGACGCCCTTGATCTCGCACGCGGCCTCGGCGCTGCGTTGCGCCAGGCTTCGCACTTCTCCGGCAACAACTGCGAACCCACGCCCCTGCTCCCCCGCCCGGGCCGCTTCGACGGCGGCATTGAGGGCCAGGATGTTGGTCTGAAAGGCGATGCCGTCGATGATGTTGGTGATCTCGGCCACTTTGGCGCTGGCCTGATTGATTTGCTCCATGGTCGCAACCACGCGTGCGACCGCCGCAATCCCTTTATCCATCGCTTCGCTTGCCGACGTCGTCAACACGTTTTCCTGATCGGCATTGCCCGCGGTTTGCCGGACCGCCCCGGCGAGTTGCTCGATGAACGCCGCGGTTTGCTGGAGGGAGCTCGCCTGCTGCTCGGTGCGCCCCGACAGATCGTGATTTCCGGCAGCGATTTGGCCGCTGGCGGTCGCCACCGACTCGACACTCTCCCGGACTTCGCCGACGACACGGCGCAGGTTTTCGTTCATCGATCGCAATGCGGCGAGCAGGCGGCCGGCTTCGCCGCCGCCTCCACCTTCGACTTCCGTCGTCAGGTCGCCGGCTGCGACCGCCTCGGCAACGTGCACGGCATGGATGATGGGTTCGGTAATCGACCGGGACAGGAAGTTGCTCGCGACGATGCCCAGCACGACGGCGAGCGCCATCAGAACGACAGCAACCTCGGTCGTGCGGGCCGCCTCGGCCTTCGCTCGATCGACCGAAACTCTGGTCGCGGCGAGGATCCGTTCGCGCGCCCTTTGCAGCAGTTCGGTCGGTGCGCGATCCATGCCGCGCACCGCGGCATCCCCGATGGCCGGATCACAACCGGAAGCCTTGAATGCCTCCAGGGCCTTGCGATAGCGCGCGCCCATGACGGTGTGCGCCTGAGCAAACTGATCGACCAGGTCGCGCGCCCGGCCCGCGGGCAGGGCGCCTTTCAGGCGCTGCGCCCAATCGTCGACCTCCTGCTCACGCCGTTCAAAATCCGCCCAGCTCGCCGCCAGCAGTGCCGGATTCTTCCCCCGAAGCAAGGCATCCTTCCAGTCCTGAACCTGGAACTTGAATGCGATTTCCATTTCCGCGGTTGCGCGGTTGTCCGCATAGCCGCCGTCGATCACCTGCTCATAGGCGCGGCAGGCCAGATTCAGCCGGTATATCCCGATCAGACCGCTGCCGACGGCAAGGCACAGCACAACGCCGAATGCAGCCGAAAGTCTGGTGCGCAAGTTCCATCGATCCATGATCCCGTTCCCATTTTCTGTGCAGGTGCTCCGCACGGAGAACGTATCACCTCGAACGAATTCGGAGCCGGCGAAAGCCGCCGGATTTCGACCATAATTTTGACAATCACCTCGACCATTTCCGACAAAAACCGTACAAACCCCACAAACCATACATGGCGGGCAGAAGGCGACAGCGCCCAGCGGCGCCGAGACAGACCGGAAATCCGAATATTGTCTCTACATCGGGGGCGAAAGCGCTGATCGGCTATGCGCGGGAACAACCCTTGCTAGCGCTATCCGTATCCAGAACTTGCGAAGGAACGACCATGCAAATCGGGGTGGAAGCCAGCCGCGCCGTCGAAAACAAGCGGGTATTCGTAATCGAGTCCGATGAAGTAAGCGCGGTGGCGCTGCAGTTCATGCTCGCAGATGAGTGCGAAACCCATGTGCTGCCGGACAGCGCGACGGCGTTGGCCAAGGGCCGCGAATGGCCGCCCAATCTGATCCTGCTTGGTGCCGGCATCATTGCGGCCGAGGGCGCACGGATCGTGGCACAGCTCAAAGCCCAATGGTCCGGTTTGAAGATCCTGGTGGTAGCCGATTCCGTCGACGACCCCGCCGTCAAGGCCGCAAAAACCGAAGGTGCGGATAGCGTACTGTTGCGCCCGCTCACCCTGGAAGCCGTACGCCGCAAGGTCGATACCCAGCTCGGCCGCCGTGCTGCGCTCGACATCCCGGTCGTGCTGACATGAGTGCGGACGCAACGGTGCAGCTCCGCCCGATTCTTGCCAATCCACACTACGCGGCAATCGGCGGCGAAGCTGCGGTACGCCGCCTGACCGAGCGCTTCTATGAGCTGATGGACGAGCTGCCGCGGGCGCGCGCGATCCGGGAAATGCACCCTGCCGATCTCGCGGCCGCGAAACAGCGGTTGTTCATGTTCCTGTCCGGATGGCTCGGGGGACCGCCGCTGTATGCTGAACGTCATGGTCAACCGCGCCTGCGCCGCGACCACGTGAAATTTTCGATCGATGAAGCGGCGCGCGATGCCTGGATGGAGTGCATGACGCGCGCATTGCACGAGCAGGTGGACGATCCGGCGCTGCGCGCGCAGCTCGTCGCCTCGTTCTTCAAGACCGCCGATTTCCTGCGCAATTCCTGAGAACTCTTCATGTCCGCATCGCAGCCGGGTCTTGACGGGGAGACCGCCGCCGAGCAAGTGCTCGCCTACCACGCGCGCACGCGGCATGCATTGGGCCGGTACGCCGCCGGACCGGAAACACTCGACTGGAGCGCGCAGCCCGATCCATTCCGCGAGTTCTGCGGCGCCCCAAGAATCGATCTGCCGCTCGGCGCCCGCCGACTCGCCGTGCGCTTCGCCGATCTCTACCGCGCGGACACGGTTCCCGTTCAGGCCCTGTGCCTTGATACCGTCGCGATGCTGATGGAATTGTCGCTGGCCATTTCGGCATGGAAAGTTTTTGGACCGGACCGCTGGGCGGTGCGCTGCAATCCGTCGAGCGGCAATCTGCATCCGACCGAGGCCTATCTGATCTGCCGAAACGTGCCCGGGCTTGCGGACGGCGTTTATCACTACCTCGCCCGCAGTCACTCGCTCGAACAGCGCTGCCGCTACCCCCGGGCGCTCCCCGCGCAGGCCGAGCTGCGTGTGGGCCTCTCCTCGATCGCATGGCGCGAGGCCTGGAAGTACGGCGAGCGGGCCTTTCGCTACTGCCAGCTTGACACCGGCCACGCGCTGGGGGCGCTGCGCTACGCCGCAGCCTGCCTCGGCTGGACGCTCACCCTCGATGCCGACTGCGGCAGCGCGCAACTGACCCACTGGCTCGGTCTCGACCGCGAGGCCGACTATCGCGGCGCCGAGCGCGAGCACGCCGAACTGTTGCTGGGAGTGGCGGCAGGGGGCGCGCGCGCCGCAACGCTCTCTTCGCACGCATCAGACGACCCGAATGCGTGGTTTGGTCAAGCCAACCTGCTGGATCCGCAACCGATGTATCGCTGGCCGGTGATCGACGAAGTCGCCAGGGCGAGCCGAAAACCACCGACAGCACCGGTCGTCGATGTGGGTCCCATCCCCACCTACGCACCACGGATCGGCGGCAGCGACGCAGGGGCGGTCGATCTGATCCTCTCGCGCCGCAGCGCACAACGCTTCGATGGCGCCGGCATACAGAGCCGAGAGAGCTTTTTTTGCATGCTCGATGCGCTCTTACCACGCCGGACGACGCCCTGGGATGTCTGGCATCACGAAGCGCACGTGCATCCGGTGCTGTTCGTGCATCGGGTCGATGGACTTACCCCGGGGCTCTACGTACTGCCGCGCAGCACCTCCGCCGGGGACAGCCTGCGCGCCGCCATGCGGCCCGAATTCCGCTGGGCGCCGGTTCCCGGCTGCCCCGGTCACCTGCCGCTGTTTCTGCTCGCCGAAGCGCACGCCGGCAAGGTCGCCCGCATGATCAGCTGCCATCAGGCGATTGCCGCCGATTGCACTTTCGCCGCCGCGTTGCTGGCCGATTTCGATGACGTCGTGCAGTCCGCACCCTGGCGCTACCGACAGTTGCACTGGGAGGCCGGCCTGCTCGGTCAGGTACTTTATCTCGAAGCGGAGGCCGCCGGCCTGCGCGGCACCGGCATCGGCTGTTTCTTCGACGACGCCTGCCATGAACTGCTCGGCCTGTCCGGCTTCGGCTTTCGCTCCCTGTATCACTTCACCGTCGGTCTGCCCCTGGTCGACGAGCGCATCCTGAGTCTTCCCCCTTACCCCGCCCTGGAGTCCGCATGACCCCGGACGCGGCGCGAGGTGGAATTTTCATCTGTGCCTCTCCGAGATGACGATTCCACCGGCGGCAACTGGATCGTCGACGATGCGCCAGCAATGGCTGCTGGTGTCGACCAGGAAAACGTCATACTCGCCCACATGCCGATAGGGCGTCTCACCGCGCATATCGATGGCATCGCAGCGCGAGACCTGGATGTCCGGGAAGCCGGTGCGGATCGCGGCCACCGGATTTTCGCTCGGACTCGCCGCGATCAGCATCGCACCGATGTCCTTGAGTTGTTCGACGGATAGCCCCATTTCACCCTCCCACTTTTTGCGTTGCCCCATCGATCCGTGGCCCGACGATTCCCGGCAGGAGTTCGAGCAGCCGTTCGACTTCCGCAACGGTGTTGAATCGACTGAAGGAAAAGCGCACCGAGGCCAGAGCCATATCGGCCGTTTGCCCCATGGCAACCAGTACGTGCGAGGGTTCCGTGCCGCCGGCGGTACACGCCGAGCCGCTCGAAGCACAGACGCCGGCCTTGTCCAACCCGTCCAGCACGATCTCGGCATCGGTCGCGGCAAACCGCAGATTGCTGGTGCCGGGCACGCGCGGCGCAGAGGCGCCGTTGATCCACGTCTGCGGCATCCGCTCCAGCAGCCCGCGCTCGAAGACATCGCGCAGTTCGCCAATGCCCGGCCCGACCTGCGCGATGGCGCGCGCCGCAAGCGCGGCGGCCACACCCAGACCGACGATCCCGATGAGATTCTCGGTACCGCCGCGCCGCTTGCGCTCCTGATTCCCGAAGAACAGCGGCGGCAGCCGCAGCCCTTTGCGTATGTACAAGGCGCCGACACCCTTGGCAGCGTGCAACTTGTGTCCGGAGAGCGACAGCAGATCGACCGGAACCTCCTCGACATCGACCGGGATCTTACCCACGACCTGGACCGCATCGGTGTGGAAGATCACCCCATTGGACTTGGCGATGGCCGCCGCCTCGGCGATCGGAAACAACACGCCGGTCTCGTTGTTTGCCCACATCAGGCTCACCAGCGCGGTGTCCGCGCGGATGACCGACGCGAGTCGATCGAGATCGATGCGCCCTTCGCCATCGACAGGCAGCAGCGTCACCTCGACGTCTTGTGCGGCCAAATGACCCAGCAACAACAACGTTGATGGATGCTCGACGGCGCTCGAGACGATATGCCGCTTCGCCGGATCGATCGCCAAAGCGCCCATGATCGCCATGTGATTGGATTCGGTCGCGCCGCTCGTGAACACGACCTCGCCTGGAGCGCAACCCAGAAGCGCGGCGACCTGGATCCGCGCCGCAATCAGGCGCTCCCTGGCCGCGGCACCCACATGGTGCTTGCTGGATGGGTTGCCGTAGCAGTGCCGCATGCAGTCCTGCATCGCCGCCAGCACCGCGGAATCCAGCGGCGTCGTGGCGTTGTTGTCGAGATAGATCGACTCGGTCATTTCCGTCGCTCAATGGGCACAAGATCCGCGTGCATCATGCTGTCCGCGGAATCAGGGCCGTGCCAGTTCCTCTTCCAGGCAGCCGACGACGCACCCGCCAGGGAAATCGACCATATAGACCGGCGTGCCGGACTCGGTATGCATGCCCACTTGCACCACTTCGCCAACCGTGCCCTTCTCCACCAGCAGCGCATCCGGCGCACGCTCGGGATAAGAGCCGTCATTGACGAGATCCACACCGGCGACGACCCGTTGCCCTTCGTAGTAGATGGGTTCTCGCAGCCCGATCATTGCAGAGCCTCGCCTTTCACTGCGATCGCGCCTGGCAGGATTGATGGAGCAGCCGCTCGGCAAATGACGTCCTTGCAATCAATCTTCATCTTCTCGTCCCTTGCATGGAATGTCGTCATGCGACCATGTCCTGCGCACGCGCCCGTGCCGCCTCGCGCACCGTGGCGTCGCCGTCGGCAAGCAGCGGCGCCAAATGGGCATGGTCGATGCGCTGCGCGACCTCGTACCGCACCAGGCAGTCATCATCATCCATCAGCCGGCTGAGCTGGCCGCAGGGCAGGCGTTGGGCCACCACACGCCGTACCGCGGGATCGCAATCGGCCACCATGCCGAACAAAGCATCGACGCCGATTCGCCGGGCCACTTCGATGCGCACTTCGGAATCCGGGTCGCGCATCATCTGCGACAGAAACACCGCCGCGATACGTCGCGCAATGACGGTACGGACGTAGTAGTCCGGATCGCCCATCATCTCGTGAAGGTCCTCGGCAGCCAACCTCGTGGCGACCCGGATACGAACCTCGCGGTCGGGATCCTTGCGCAGCATCTTCAGGTAGCGCTGCGGCAGGCGCAGCGCCGCGCTCCAGCGCACGGTCTCATCGGGATCGCCAATCAACCGAGGCAGATAGAAGACCTCCACATGCTTCGCCGCAATGGCGCGCACCTCGAAGTACGGATGGGCCAAATACTGTTTCGCGACCTCCGGATTCCACCCGAAAAATCGATCGATGCGCTTGGCATAGCGGTCGGCGACGCAAGCCTCCCCGGGCGCGCAGCGGCCCGCCTGCTGAAGCGCACGCTGCTCGCATTCGTCGCAACAGACCCTCCCTCCCTGCCATTCAATGGCTGCGAAGTCGCCAGTCGTCATCGTCTCTTCCCACGCGCGCCAACACGCCCCGCAACACCGAGCCGCTGAGCCGGTCCGCAGCGTCGAGTTCCGTCCGACTGGCGACCATCGCCTCCCCGGTAGTCACGGCTCAGGCCGTCGGAGCGAGCACGGCCCCCTGGCGGATGCTTGCGTCGCCACGCACCTGGTGTTGGATCTCGCCGCTTCTCACCTTGCCAACATACTCCATGAAATAGGCGATCGCCGACTGCTCGATGGGCTGGTGCGCGTAGCGGTCCACCGGATCGATTCCCGCCCGCGTCAAATCCTCCTTCGGGCAGCCGCCGATTTTCGCGACGAACACCGCATGGCAGTCATTGATGGCACGGATCACCGTGGCGAGCGCATCCTCTTCGCCATAGCCGCCCTGGCAGTAGAGGTCGACGCGGCGATGTCCGACGAACTTCGAGCCTTTGGCATTGACCTCGTAGATCTGGAACTCGCTGGCGTGGCCGAAGTGCTCGTTGACCTTGCCGTGGCCCTTGGTCGCCACCGCTACTAACACGCTGATCCCTTCCGCGTCAGCCAACTTGGCAAGATGCTCCTGTTCCTCCTTCTTCGCCATGACCGTGGCCTGGCGCTCCCGCTCGACCAACTCCTGATACGCCTTGCGCGACTCCGCGTCATAGACCACGTCCATCGTCTCGATCTTCTCGGTGGTGAACTCGGCTGAGCGGTCCTCCCCCAGCAACCCCACCGCATCCGCGCGGCACTGGCGGCAATGGCGCATCATGTTCATTTCGCCTTCGCAGGCGTCCTGCAGCCCTTTCAACTCCTGCGCGGTGGGACCACGCTGGCCGTTGAGGCCAAACACCGTTCCGTGCTCCGGGGCGGAGATCAGCGGCATGATATTGTGCAGGAACGCACCGCGCGACTTGACGGCCTTGTTGACCTCGACCAGGTGCTTGTCGTTGATGCCGGGGATCATCACCGAATTGATCTTGGTGAGGATTCCCCGCGCAGTGAGCATCTCGAGTCCCTGCATCTGACGCTCCGTAAGGATCTTCGCCGCTTCGATTCCGGTGTAGCGCTTCTTCTTGTAGTAGATCCACGGGTAGATGTGCTGGCCCACCTCGGGGTCGACCATGTTCACCGTAATGGTGACGTGGTCGACGTTGCATGCGGCAATTTCGTCGACATAATCGGGCAGCGCGAGCCCGTTTGTCGACAGGCACAGCTTGATGTCGGGCGCCGTCTTGGCGATCAGCTCGAACGTCTTGAAGGTCTTCTGCGGATTGGCAAGCGCATCGCCCGGACCGGCGATTCCCAGAACCGTCATCTGCGGAATGGTGGAAGCCACCGCAAGCACCTTTTTCGCTGCCTGCTCGGGAGTGAGCTTTTCACTCACCACGCCCGGCCGCGATTCGTTGGCGCAATCGTACTTGCGGTTGCAGTAGTTGCACTGGATGTTGCACGCTGGAGCCACCGCCACGTGCATGCGCGCGTAATGATGGTGCGCCTCTTCCGAATAGCACGGATGGTTCTTTACCTTCTCCCAGACCTCGGGAGCCATGTCTTCCGGCCCGTCCGAGCTGCCGCAACTCGCCTTGCCGCTGCCGCCGCTCGTGCCGCAGCCCTTGTGCTCGGCGATCTGCTGCATCAAATCACCGAGCGGCTTGACCTGCTCGACCCTTACGTATGCGGTACGGTCCATGTCTGCGTGTCCCTTCACTGACGGTAGTCGGAGTGGTGCGTCACACGGTCACACAGCCAGTTCCGTGCCAACCCCCATTTCCGCAGGAAATCATTCGCGGATTTCCGTATGACCGCATCCGTAGCCGCGACAATCCCGACATTTCGGACATTCCTGCATGCTTTGTCGCAATCCTCCCGCGGCACCCTCATTTGGCCGCTTTGCGACAAACCAGACAAACCCTACACAACCGGATCGCCCGCGTTCTCTTCGGAAGATTCCGCGGCTGCCCCGACAGCACCACCGGTTATCGACGTTCCGCCAGATTCCGGAAAGACGAACGTCCGATCAGGTACGAGTTTTGCGTCCCGTTCCCGCCGAAGCCAACGCAAACGTCCCATCACCAACAGAGACTGACACCATGTCCGATATCGTCCCGGAAATCGCCGCCCCCCCGCTGAACTTCACCACCAACGCCGCCCTCAAGGTGAAGGAGATGATCGCCGAAGACGGAAATTCCGCACTCAAGCTGAGGATATACGTCATGGGCGGCGGGTGCTCCGGATTTCAGTACGGCTTTGCCTTCGACGAAAACGTCGCCGACGACGACCTGCGCATGGAAAAGGAAGGCGTGGTTCTGTTGATCGACACCACCAGCATGCAATATCTTGCCGGCGCCGAGATCGATTACGAAGAAAGCCTGGAGGGTTCGCGCTTCACCATCAAGAATCCGAACGCGACCTCCACCTGCGGCTGCGGCAGTTCGTTCTCCATGTAGGACTGCCACACACCCAGACCGCGCGGATCCGCGGCCCCCACCGATCGCCTATGCGGTCGAATCCGGGTACCAGCGCAGCCACGGCACCCGAACCCCAACGGAAAGCGAACATGGCCCTACTGCAAATCGCCGAACCTGGCCACGCTGCCGCCCCACATCAGCACCGCCTTGCCGTCGGCATCGACCTGGGAACGACAAATTCCCTCGTCGCCTCGGTGATGAGCGGATCCCCGACCGTGCTGCGCGACGAACAGCAGCGTGCGCTGCTTCCTTCGGTCGTGCAATACGGCCGGCTGGGCGCACAAGCCGTCGGACACGAAGCCCAGGCGCAGCAGACTGCCGATCCGCGCAACACCATTGTCTCCGTCAAGCGCCTCATGGGACGGGAGCTGAAGGACCTTGGCCAATCCGCCGGCCCCTATCGATTCGTCGACTCGCCCGGCATGGTCGGACTCGATACGATTGCCGGAATCAAGAGTCCGCTCGAAGTATCGGCTGAAATCCTCGGCGTACTGCGCACACGCGCCGAGGAAAGTCTCGGGGGGGATCTGGTCGGCGCCGTCATTACGGTTCCCGCCCACTTTGACGACGCGCAGCGCCAGGCGACGAAGGACGCGGCGCGGCTCGCCGGAATCAATGTCTTGCGTCTGCTCAACGAGCCTACCGCCGCGGCGATTGCCTACGGTCTGGATAATGCGGCCGAGGGCCTTTATGCCATCTTCGACCTTGGCGGCGGGACGTTCGACATCTCGATTCTGCGCCTCTCGCGCGGCGTATTTGAGGTGCTCGCGACCGGCGGCGACTCCGCCCTCGGCGGAGACGACTACGATCGCGCCATTGTCGATTGGATCATTGCCAACACCGGCGCCGCCGATTTGCCCGCGAAGGACATGCGCCAGTTGCTGACACAAGCGCGCGCAGCCAAGGAATCCCTGACGGAACTGCCGCAGGTCCGCGTGAATGCGGAACTCCCCGGCGGGCGGACGATCGATCTTCCGCTCACACGGGACGCATTCGCCGAGCTTACGCATGCGCTCACGGAACGCACGTTGAATGCCACACGAAAAGGCTTGCGCGACGCAGGCTTGCGCGTCGCCGACGTCAACGGCGTGGTACTGGTCGGCGGCTCGACCCGCATGCCGGTGATCCGCCGCGCGGTAAAGGAGTTCTTTGGCCGAGAGCCGCTGACCAACCTTGATCCCGACCAGGTCGTCGCGCTCGGCGCGGCGATCCAGGCGAACCTCCTCGCCGGCAACCAGCGCGGCGATGACCTGCTGCTGCTCGACGTCTGCCCGCTCTCGCTCGGGCTGGAAACCATGGGCGGGCTGGTCGAGAAGATCATTCCACGAAACTCGACGATTCCCGTTGCCAAGGCGCAGGACTTCACCACCTTCAAGGACGGGCAGACGGCGATGAGTCTGCACGTCGCGCAGGGAGAGCGCGATCTCGTGACCGACTGCCGATCCCTCGCTCGCTTCGAGCTCCACGGCATTCCGCCGATGGTGGCCGGAGCGGCGCGAATCCGCGTCACGTTCCAGATCGACGCCGACGGCCTGCTGTCGGTCAGCGCACGCGAGAGAACATCCGGCGTCGAAACCGCGATCGTGGTCAAGCCGTCCTACGGGATCGACGACGCGCACATCGCGCAGATGCTGCGCGACGCGTACGGCAAGGCCGAGATCGACATGCAGACGAGAATGCTCCGCGAAGCCCAGATCGATGCGCGGCGCCTGATCGACGCCACCAGCGCCGCGCTGGCCGAGGACGGCGTGACGCTGCTGTCGCCAATCGAGCGCACCGAGGTCGAACGGTCGATGTACTCGCTCGCCGACATCATCGAGACCGGTGGCGGCGACAGCCTCGATTCGCTCAAGCGCGCCACCGATGCACTGAACCGCGTCACCGAGCCATTCGCGGCACGCCGCATGGATGCCAGTATCAAGCGCATTCTCGCCGGCCAGCGCCTCGAAGAGATATTTTAGATCAATAGGATGGGAGTCCCATCAGAACTTCCGCACCCGGATGTTGTGCTTCTGCAAGGCATAGCCGAACTGGCGCGGCGAGATATTGAGCAGGCGCGCGGCTCTGGCCTGCACGCCCCGACATTGGTCGAGCGCCCATAGCAGCCGGCTTCGCTCGGACTCGGGCGGTCCTTCCGCCTCGCGCTCCAGCCCAAGCGGCCTGATCGGAATTACGCGCGATGCCATGTTCCCGGCATCCGTCAGCGCAACCACAGCAGGGGGCGAATCGATTTCCATATCATGCAGCGTTCTGGTCAAGCACTTGTTGTGCGAACAGGGGAAATCGTCCTCACGAATCACAGTGCCGCAGGCCATCGTCGCAGTACGCTCGATGCAGTTCTCGAGTTCGCGCACGTTTCCCGGCCAATGACAATTGATCAGGATGCTCAGGGCTTCCGGCGAGATCGCCATCGCCTTCCGGTTTTCTCGGTTGTAGTTGTCCAGGAAATGCCCCACCAGCGGCAGAATGTCGTCGCGCCGCTCCCGCAAGGGAGGCAGGAAAATGCTGACCACGTTGATGCGGAAGTACAGGTCGCCGCGAAAGTCGCCCTCGGAGACCGCCTTTTCGAGATTGCGGTTGGTCGCCGCGATCAGCCGGACGTCGACTTTGATGGGACGATCCCCGCCGACGCGCTCGAATTCGCGCTCCTGCAACACGCGCAGCATCTTCGCCTGAAATGCCAGCGAAATCTCGCCGATTTCGTCGAGGAACAAAGTGCCGCCTTCGGCCAGTTCGAATCGCCCCTTGCGCTGAAGCTGGGCCCCGGTAAAGGCACCTTTTTCGTGGCCAAACAGTTCGGATTCGAGCAAACTTTCCGAGAGCGCCGCACAATTGACCGTGATGAACGGCCGATCCTTGCGCGGGCTGAGGTGATGGATCGCACGGGCGACGATCTCCTTGCCCGTGCCACTTTCTCCACGCAGCAGGATCGTCGAGCGGGACGGAGCCGACTTGTGCACTTCCGCAAATACCTGCTGCATCGCCCCGGAAAGACCGATGACGTTGGCCAATCGGTATCTCGTTTTGGCCTCCTTCGGCGTGTCCGACGGCGCCTCGACCGGCGCCATCGGCTCCGATTCCGCCTGCCGATGCAACCGCGCAATTTGTCCGACGAGGTTGGCCACGACCTGGAGCAGATGGACGTCCTGATCAAAGGTCTGGCCGTCCCCGGAGGCGTGGACGACGCGCTCGATGCAAATCACGCCCAGCATCTCGCGCCCCGCCTTGATCGGCACACCGATCAAGGCGATCGTCTTGCCGACCGTGTCGAGTTTATGGACACAGTGGTGGTAGCGCGGCTCTTTCGACAGGTCGGCGATCACGATCGGCAGTCCTGTCTGGAAGATGGCCCCGTTGATGTCCTCGTTGACGCAGGCACGACAGCGCCGGAACTCGTCGCCAGACATTCCGCTGGCGCCGGCAAGTTCCAGTTCACCCGATTCGTGAATCAGGCTGATCATGCCCCGCCGGGTCTCAAGGTGGGTGGCGAGCACGTTCAGAATTTCCTGCAGCGTTTTCTGCAAGTCAAAAGACGCGGCCAGAATCTTGCTTATCTCGTAGATCGTTACCAGTTGCAGACGCTCGCCGTGGCCTGCCACCTTGCCCATGAGCCCCTCCCGATTCCCAAGCCCCCACCGCATCAGGCGAAGGCGGCCAGGTGCCACATGAACAACGCAAATTCCATGCCCCAATGACTATCCGTCCATCAATGGGCATTTTTCTTGCGTATCCCACACCAAGTCATCATCAAAAGAGGAAGCATGCCGATCTACGACTACCGTTGCAGCGAATGCGGCCAGACCTCTGAGCTGCTCGTGCGCACGTCCGCGGTTCCCGCCTGTCCCGCGTGCGGTAGCCAGCGCTTGGACAAGCTGGTCGCCGCGACTGCACCGCAAGCGCGGACGCCGGGAATCGTGTCGCGCGCCCGCGCGCAGGCGGCCAAGGAGGGGCATTTCAGCAACTACAACTCCGCCGAGCGGCGGCGCATCCGCTCACGATAGCCCCTTGTCTGCAGCGCATCTTCGACCACGGGTCGAACAGGCCGAACCCGATCCCCAAGCGAGGAGCGCTTTCCAGACATTTCCCGGCCCTCTTCGGCAGGACCAGCGCAGTCATCGCATAGGCATCCCTGCGACGGCGCACAACTGGCACCGAACTTGCGTGCAGCGTCGATGCAACTCATCCGGAGGTGGCCATGAACGCAAGTAGAAGGCAATTTGCACCGTCCTTGGGCGGCACCGGTGCTCCGCACCAACCCACCGATGTGCGTGCGGGCAGGAACCCGCTTCGAGCACGCAGCAAGGGAATGCGAATTCCGTGTGGAATTTCCCAAGGCCGGGGAGGAAGCCATGCGTAAAAATACTCCCGTAACACAGCGCGAATACCCATTTCCCGACGGGGCAACGCTCATGTCCACGACAGATCCGGCGGGCCGGTTGACCTACGCCAATTCGGCGTTCGTCGAGGTCAGCGGATTCCCCCGCGAAGAACTGATCGGCAAACCGCACAATATCGTGCGCCACCCCGATATGCCGCCGGAGGCGTTTTCCGACATGTGGGCGACGATTCGGAACGGAGAGCCCTGGAGTGCCCTGGTGAAGAACCGTCGCAAAGACGGAGACCATTACTGGGTCCGGGCCAACGCCGCGGCGCAACGGCGTGATGGGCAACTGGTCGGCTATATCTCGGTGCGGACCAAGCCGACGACGGATGAGGTGGCCGCGGCCGAAGCGCTCTACGCCAGGATGCGGGAGGGGGCGCTCGCGGGACGGAAGATTCATAAGGGAATCCTCGTGCACACCGGTATCCGAGGGTGGCTCTCGGCATTCCAGTTGTTGCCGGCGCGCTGGCTGATACGCAGCACAATGGCCGCGGTCTTCGTCATTTCGATGGCTGCCGTGCTCTCGGCGGGTTTGAATGCGATGTCCCTGTTCCGACTGGCCGCGGCGTTGTTGACGGGCATCGCCGCGGCCGGCTTTCTGCTCGAGGCACGGATCGCGCGACCCTTGGCCCTCGTCGCCGAGCAGGCCAAGCGCGTCGCGAGCGGACAGACGACGGATGCCGTTCCGATGAACCGGGTCGACGAGATCGGAATGCTGATGCGTTCGATCTCCCAGTCCGGCCTGAATTTGAATGCCATTCTCTATGACGTCTCAGGGCAAGCCGGCGGCATCGAAACGGCCAGCACCGAAATCGCCCATGGGAATGGGGATCTTTCGGCGCGCACGGAACAGGCGGCGACGAGTCTCGAACAAACCGCTGCGTCGATGGAACAGATGGCCGGTGTCGTAAAGCAAAACGCAGAGTCGGCGAGGCAGGCGCGGGAACTGGCGATTACCGCCTCCCGTTCGGCCGAACACGGCGGCGCCGCCGTCGCCCAGGTGGTCGATACCATGGATGCGATCACGGCGTCGAGTCGAAAAATCGGCGAGATCATCGGGGTCATCGACGGCATCGCGTTTCAGACGAATATCCTGGCGCTCAACGCCGCGGTGGAGGCGGCGCGCGCGGGAGAGCAAGGACGCGGATTCGCGGTGGTCGCCGGAGAGGTTCGGAATCTCGCCCAGCGCAGCGCGCACGCCGCACGGGAAATCAAGGACATGATTGCGGAATCGATGCGGACGGTGAATTCCGGCGCGGCGCTGGTTTCGGACGCGCAGGCGTCGATGGGAGAAATCGTCGACCAGGTACGGAAGGTTGCCGAGTTCATTGCCGCAATTTCGGCTGCCACAGAGGAACAGAGCATGGGGATCGCCCAGATCAACGAGGCCGTCGCGAACATGGATCGGACGACGCAACGAAACGCAGCGCTGGTCGAAAAGACCGCCACCGCGGCGTCCAGCCTGACCGAGAAGGCGAAATGTCTCTCCGCTGCGGTGTCGGCCTTCGATCGAAGTGGCGCCGAGGCGCAGGAACTCATCGCACGCGCACGCGCGTCCGCGGCGACCGACGATGCATGGACAAGGCAGGAAGACGACTGGAGCCCGTTTCGCTGATCGCGACGAACCGCAGTCCACCCTCCGCTCTGTATCAAACCATACAAACCGCGTCACAAAGCCCACCGTCCTCGGGCGCGGCGACCGGCCTCCTCCGTCGGTCGCCGACAACCTCCTGTTTTTACGAAGGAAAACAAATCCACCGGGAATTGGCATGCCATTTGCGAAGGATTACGTCAGGGTTGTCGTTCCGAGTCTCGATGCAACGAGTCACGAGGGATTTCACAAATTCTGCGAGTGCCCGATATGGTTACGATTCATGACACCACGCTGCGCGATGGGGAACAGACTGCCGGCGTCGCATTCACCACCGAGGAAAAACTCGCGATCGCCCGAGCGCTGGCGCGTGCGGGCGTACCGGAACTGGAAGTCGGAATTCCCGCGATGGGAGATGGGGAGATCGACGACATCCGCGCCGTCGTAGCGATGGGTCTCCCGGTTCTTACTACGGTATGGGGCCGCATGTGTGCCCACGATCTGGAAGCCGCAGCGCGCTGCGGCGCCGACCGCATCCATCTTTCGATTCCCGTATCCGACGTCCAGATCGAATGCAAGCTCCGACGTTCACGCGACTGGGTACTGGACCAAATCCGCGAATTCGTCCCGCGAGCCATCGATCTCGGCTTCGACGTCAGCGTCGGCGCCGAGGACGCCTCGCGCGCCGACATGGATTTCCTGTGCCGCTGCCTCGAATCCGCTCAGTACGCAGGAGCATTCCGATTCCGATTTGCCGATACCTTGGGAATTCTGGACCCGTTTCACACCTGGGACCGAATCCGGCGTTTGCGGACCGAGAGCGACCTGTCGTTGGAAATCCATGCCCATGACGATTTGGGACTAGCGACCGCCAACACTCTTGCGGCCATCGCCGCCGGGGCAACGCATGCGAACACCACCGTCAACGGGCTAGGGGAGCGGGCCGGAAATGCCGCCCTGGAAGAAGTCGTGATGGCCTTGCGCCACATCTACGGAATGAAGACTTCCATCAACCCCCGGCATTTTCCGACGATATCGCGCCTCGTGGAACAGGCCTCCGGCCGAACGGTCGCCGCCAACAAAAGCATCGTTGGGAAAGCGGCCTTCACTCACGAAGCCGGAATTCACGTCGACGGCCTTCGCAAGGATCCGCGCAACTACCAGGCGTTCGATCCGGAGGAAGTTGGCCGGACGCACACCACCATGCTCGGAAAGCACTCCGGGTCACACAGTGTCATCGATGCATACGCGCAACTCGGCCTCACCGTCGGCGGGTCGGACGTCACGCGGCTTCTCGAACGCATCCGCGGGCACGCCGTTGCAACAAAACGTCCGCCGACGCCGGCAGAACTGAAGCGCTTTTATCTGGAGGAAGCGAAATGCGGGGAGAAATCGCAATGAACGACGGAATCCACACCCTTGAGAAGCGCATGGCAGGCCTCTCCGCCGCAGAGGAGTTTTTCAATTTCTTTGGCATTGCGTACGACCAAGGAATCGTACACGTCAATCGCCTGCATATCCTGAAGCGCTGGCACCAATATATCGAGCGCGAACGATCCGCGATCGAATCCATGCCCGAGGACGGCGCGCAAGAGCGGTACCGGAGTCTGCTTCAAAAGGCCTACGAGGACTTCGTCATCTCCAACGCGGCAACGGAAAAAGTGTTCAAGGTATTTCAGGATGCCGACGGACCGCGGTTTTCGCTTGCCAAACTCTCCGCCACCCTGCCGTCGCAGGCAAAGGCGTCTCTCGCCGGGTAGCGCGCCATGCATATCGTCGTCTGCATCAAACAGGTTCCCGACAGCGCGCAGATTCGCGTGCATCCGGTCACCAACACCATCATGCGCCAAGGTGTGCCGGCAATCGTCAATCCGTACGATCTATTTTCCCTCGAGGAGGCCTTGCGCCTCAAAGACCAACACGGCGGCCGAATCACCGTCATCACGATGGGTCCTCCTCAGGCCGAAGCGGCATTGCGAAAATGCATTTCCTTCGGAGCCGACGACGCAGTTCTGGTGACGGACCGCGCGTTTGCGGGCGCCGACACGCTTGCGACCTCGTATGCCCTCTCTTCGGCGATCGGTCAGATTCACCGGACCCACGCGGTCGATGTCGTCTTTGCCGGAAAGCAGACGATCGACGGCGACACCGCCCAGGTCGGTCCCGGCGTCGCCAAACGGCTCGACCTCCAGCTTCTCACTTACGTTTCCAAGATTCGCTCCCTCGATCCGACGTCCCGGATGATCGAGGTCGAGCGACGCGCCGAGGGAGGCGTCGAGGTGTTGGAGACGAAGCTCCCTTGCCTGATCACGATGCTGGAGGGAACCAACGAAATGCGCTTCGCGAGCATGGACAACATGTTCCGTGCCGCCCGCCACCAGGTTCAGACCTGGGACCGGATCGCTGCAGGAATCGAAGACGTCGGCAAGATCGGCCTGAAGGGATCCCCCACGGTCGTTAGCAAAGTGTTTGCGCCGCAGCCCAGGGCGACCCGCGCCCAGATCATTCAGGCCGACGGCGACGCGCCCGCCGACCTCGCCGTAACCGTGGTTGCGCGAATCTTCACGCAGCACCCGAAAATCGCGGCGTCCCTTGGACGTCGTGCGGAATCGTAAAAGGAGCCCACCGTGAACGCCGATAAAACCCCGGTGCGCCGTGGCAAGGGGAAATTCGAACTCGACGAACGCCTCAAGGCATATCAGGGCGTATGGGTGTTCGTGGAACATGAGCGCGGAGAAGTCCACCCGGTATCGTGGGAACTCCTCGGAGAGGGCCGAAAACTCGCCGACCAGCTCGGCGTCCCGCTCGCTGGCGTCGTGCTGGGCGCGTCGGATGAGCAGACCCGTCGCTTCTGCGAAGAGGCGTTCCACCATGGGGCGGACCTCTGCTACCGGATCGTGGACCCGGTTCTCGCGAGCTACCGAAACCAGCCATTTACGAAGGGGCTAACCGACCTCGTCGAAACGTATCAGCCTGAGATCCTGCTTCTGGGCGCGACGACGCAGGGGCGCGATCTGGCGGGCAGCGTCGCCACGACCCTCAAGACCGGTCTGACGGCGGACTGTACGGATCTCGCCATCGACCTCGAGAACCGGAGCCTCGCCGCTTCGCGGCCGACGTTTGGCGGCAGCCTCCTCTGCACGATTCTTACGCTCAACTATCGCCCCCAGATGGCAACGGTGCGTCCGCGCGTAATGGTCATGCCGGATCGCGATCCGTCGCGCCGGGGAACGGTGATCGACCACCACCTGGGCCTGATCGAATCGCAGATCGTCACCAAGGTGATCGACTACATTCCGGATGATCGCCAAGGGAAGCCGCAACTGCCGTTTGCCGATGTCATCGTTGCCGGCGGGCGCGGCATGAAGAACGCCGACAACTTCCAGCTGATCTGGAATCTCGCGATGACCCTCGGCGCAGAGGTCGGCGCCTCGCGTCCGGCCGTGCAGTCCGGCTGGGTCGAAACCGACCGGCAGGTCGGCCAGTCCGGGAAGACGGTTCGACCGAAGCTCTATATCGCTGCCGGAATTTCCGGTGCCGTGCAGCACCGGGTCGGAATGGAAGGATCGGATGTGATCGTGGCGATCAACAGCGACCCCAATGCGCCGATTTTCGATTTCGCGACATACGGAATCGTCGGCAATGCCATGACGATCCTGCCGGCATTGACCGAGGCGTTCCGCCAGCAGTTGGCGGTCGTGAAGATGGCCGTTTGAGGGAGGTGGCGACATGGCGACGAAATTCGATGCGATCGTGGTGGGAGCCGGTCCGTCCGGAAACGCCGCGGCGTATACGCTGGCGAAGGCGGGGTTGCAGGTTCTGCAGATCGAGCGGGGGGAAACGCCCGGATCGAAGAACGTCCAGGGTGCAATCCTCTATTCCGATGCGCTCGAACGAATCATTCCGGATTTTCGGGACGACGCTCCGCTTGAACGCCACATCATCGAGCAGCGCATGTGGGTTCTTGACGACGAATCCTTCGTCGGATCGCACTACCGTTCGAATCGCTTCAACAAGCCCCCCTACAACCGCTACACGATCCTCCGTGCGCAGTTCGACAGGTGGTTCTCCGAAAAGGTGCAGGAGGCGGGTGCGCTGCTGATCTGCGAGACCACGGTACGCGATCTTCTGCTCGACGACGGCAGGGTGGTCGGCGTGCAGACCGATCGTGTGGGCGGTACGGTCTATGCCGACATCGTCATCCTCGCCGATGGCGTCAATTCGATGCTCGCGCGCAAGGCCGGATTCCGGCCCGAACTGAAGCCCGCCGAGGTGGCGCTCGCCGTCAAGGAGATCCACTTCCTTCCACAGGAAACGGTGGAGAGCCGATTCAATGTTTCCGGCGATGCCGGCGTGGTCATCGAGATGATGGGAAAGATCACCCGCGGAATGGCCGGAACCGGCTTCCTGTATACCAATCGGGAGTCGATCACGGTCGGTGTGGGTTGCCTGCTTTCGGATTTCAAGCGCCAAAAGCTCTCACCGTACGAACTTCTCGAACAGATGAAGGCGCACCCTGCCATTTCGCCGCTTCTCGAAGGCGGCGAAATGAAGGAGTACTGCGCGCACCTCATTCCGGAGGGCGGATACAAGGCGATTCCCCAACTCGCCGGCGATGGCTGGCTGGTCGTCGGAGATGCCGCCATGTTCGTCAACTCCGTGCATCGGGAAGGATCGAACCTCGCCATGACGAGCGGCCGCCTCGCCGCCGAGACGGTCATCGAGCTTGCGCGCGAGGGAAAGTCGTTCTCCGCGGGGAACCTCTCCCGCTACCGCGCAAAGCTGGATGAAAGCTTCGTGATGAAGGATCTGAAGAAGTACCGGAACATGCCGGAGATCCTGCACGGCAATCCGCAGTTCTTTACCGACTATCCGGAGCTGCTCAGCGAAGCCGCGCACACCCTGCTGCATGTCGACGGTGCCGACAAGAAGTCCAAGGAGCAGTTGGTCAGGAAGGGATTCCGGTCGCGCCGTTCCCTGCTCGGAATGGTGTCCGACGCCTACAAAATGTGGAGGGCTTTCGAATGAGCGGACTGCGTGTCGAAGAAAAACTGTTTCAGAACCGCTATCGGGTGGATGCGGGGCGTCCCCACATCGGCATCATCGACCCCGGCATCTGCGCGGACTCATGCGCAAGTCAGCAATGCACGGTCTGCTGCCCCGCCGGATGCTACACCCGAGAAGGAAGCGGCCGGGTGGTACTGATCACCGACGGCTGCCTCGAGTGCGGGACGTGCCGCATCATCTGCGAAGAGCATCGCAACGTCGCGTGGGAATATCCCCGCGGCGGATACGGGATTCTCTTCAAATTCGGGTGATGCGACCATGCCCGGGCAGCTCACCGCAGAGCTGGTGCGAAAAAGCCGCTTTCCCGACGAGCCGCTGACCGTCGCGTTTGCCGGAACGATCGCCCGGGCGCTCGAGTCCAATCGACGCCCGCTCATTCGCGGGCTTCCGGAGGATCGATTCCAGCGCCTGATGCGCACCTGTTTTCCGGGAATTTCGCTGCAAAACGGCGTTGCATCAGAACCAGCCGCCGGATCCGACGAGTTCGATGATCTGCTTCATCTCCTGCGGGAAAACGCGGCCAGGCTGGATGAAGCCGCCGAATGGCTCGCATACTGCATCGCGTCGGCGTCGATGGCCGAATCACATCTCTGGCAGGACATGGGGTTGCCAAATCGGCGTGCACTATCGCACCTGTTCCTGGAGTACTTTCCGGCGCTTTCTGCCGGCAACACGCGAAACATGAAGTGGAAGAAATTCCTGTACCGGAAACTGTGCGAACGGGCGGGGGTCCCGCTCTGTCGCGCACCGCGCTGCGCAGACTGCATCGACTACGATCGCTGCTTCGGCCCGGAAGACGAAGGTCCGGAAAGCCAAGCCCTGCGGGCGGCCTGAGACTCCGGGCTGGAGAATGACCAATCGGCCTGCGGCTCACGCCGCGGCTGGCGTGTGCGTATAGCACTTCTTCGGGCAGATTCGCATGCACGCTTCGCAACCAACGCAGTTTTCCGGGTGGGCGATGGTCATGACCTTCTTTTCGTACTCGACGTCGTCGTCATCGTCGTCGGGATCGACCGACACGGCGACGCGCTCGCCTTCCTCATCCAGGCCGACCAGCTGCAGGACATCGCGACCGCATACGCGGAAGCAGCGACCGCAACCGATACATTTGGTCTCATTGATGGACTGCGCATAGCGCGGCGTCCATGTCTTTCCGCTGGGCAGGACGATCGTGAATTCCGCCATTCCCCTATCCTCCTGCCTGCGTGATCCGGGCTCGTACATCCTGCAGTGCGGCGAACGCCTCATGGGTACGTTGCGCGACGTCCAGAATCTTTTCCCAATTGACCGGAAGTTCCTCGGAAAGGTCGTGCAGCTCCATCTTGCAGTTCATCGCGCGGGCCGAGAGCTTCTTTCCACGTGCCTTCAGGTCTTCCAACGACTCCGTTTCCATGGAATCCTCCTTATCCGAAGCGCGCCGCCGCAGAAAACTGCTCGATCATTTCCACGCCGGCCGCGACGTATTTCTCCCCTTCCTCGACGAGCTTCCCGATGCTCTCGAACCCGAACCGATGCACGTCGCGCAACTGCTTGTTTACGACCACCAGCCTTCCCGCCAGCAGCACCATGCGACCGAATCCTTCATGGTGCATTTTCATCATCGGCGAAACCATGATTCCCGTGCGGCGTTCGATCGCCAAGCCGACGGCGTTGAAGAACAGTTCCACCCGCCACAGCGTTTCCGGATCCGGATCGCCGATGATCGGAGTCTCGCGGCGCTGCTCCTTGGTGACGATATAGGGAGCGATCAGGTCGGCATCGCTCTTCTTGTCCCAGGCGCCGTTCAGATCCTGCGCTCTCCACTGCTTGACGAGCTCGACCAGAAACGCCGATTCCGGAAATGCCCCGAGTTCATTGTTTTTCACCGCCGTTTGTACTTCCACGCTATTCCTCCCCGCTGTCGAAGTTGAAGGATCGATCCTGCCCCTTCATCATGGCCTTTCGCAGCCATGGCGGCGGGGTTCCCTTCAGCACGGGAATCAGGCGATCGAGAATGTCCAGAATGGGTTCGGGCTCCGGAACCTTGATCGGATGGATCTTGGCTGCGACCACCCGGGCGGCCCCGGAACCGCCGATCGCCGCGACATACACGATCGCGCAGTCGCGGATGACATCGAGCTTCGGCGCCAGCTTGTCCTCGTTTCCATCCTCCTGGAGGTCGCCGTCGAATGTGTACGTATCCACATAGTCGTAGCCGTCCGGTCGAACGTCGTACACGGCGATGTTTTTCGCCCAACCAAAATGCGCGTCGACGCGCTGTCTGTCCTGCGTTGCAAAGGCGACTTTCATAGGCGGCATGCTCCGGTCAAGTGGCGTTCAAGACGGCCGATTTCGTTTTTTGCGGCAATTCCCAAGTCTGCGGCGTCGCTTCGTGCCGGCTCGCATCGCCCAGCATCAGGTTCGCGATGTCGAACAGCGTGTCGCGGGTCCCCCGATATCCGACCATGCACCGGTGCGCAGCGCCGAGCCGATCGAACATGGGAAGACCGGCCCGGTAAAGCGGAATCTGCAGACGCTCCGCCGCCTGCCGGCCATGCGAATGCGTGACCAGCAGATCGCACCCGGCGGCACCGGTTTCCAGGTCCTCGAGATCTCCGATCCGCACTTCCGCGGTGGGAAGCCGTTCCAGCAGCGGAGACTGAGTCGTCGTCACCGCGCAGGCAATCTCGCAGCCCATCTCGGCGAGCAGCGATCCAAGCGACCACAGCAGATCGGGTTCCGCGCCGATCGCAACCTTTTTTCCGCCGAAAAAGAAGTGCGCGTCGAGCATGGCGTCCTGCAGCTGGCTGCGCTGCTTGCGCCAGCGCCGGGCCACCGGTTGTCCCGAAAGTTCGGACAGCCAGCGGAGCAGCCGATCGTTGGACTCCAGCCCGGTCAGGCGGTCGAACACCTCGAACGGCGTGCCCGTGCGCTCCTGCAGACGCCGCGCGCAAGGACGCATCTGTTCCCCGACGGCGATCGTGGCCGCGGCCGCACCCATGCCGCGCGCATCCTGGAGTCTGGTCCCCCCCAAGGTGGTCGGGGAAAAATCTTCGGGGATGTGGCCGTCCAGCGATCCCGACAGATCGGGAAGAAACACCGGATCCAGACCGAACGATTCGATGATGTCCCGCAGTTCCTCGATATCCGCCGGCGTCAGGTGGCATCCCGGCAGGACGTTGACCCGGCGCGGATCGCGGCGTGCCGCCGGAACGACGATCGCGTCGATGAGGGCGGTGACGGCGTTCGCCCATCCGTCCTGGAATGCCCCCACGAAATCGGGGGTGGAAACATAGACGATCTGCGTGTCCGTCAGTTCCGGTCGACGGTCCCGCACAAGCTTGAGCCAGGCGCCCACGTCGTCGCCCTTGGTTTCCGTCAGCCCGGTGGAACAGATTGCGATGAGATCCGGCTTGGCGCGATTGCGGATGTTCAGAATCGCCTTCTCGATATTGTCCATCCCGCCCAGGATCGTGGTCGCTTCGTTCATGGCGGTGGTCTGCAGCGGAATCGCTTCGCAGAAATGGCGCACGAGCAGCACCAGGCCGAACGACGTGCATCCCTGCGAGCCGTGCATCACCGGCATGCATCGGTTCATGCCGAGAAAGGCGTATGCGGCCCCCAGCGGCTGGCTCATCTTGAGCGGATTGACGGTGGCCGGCTTCGCATGGGCATTGACGGTTGCCATGAGGATCTTTGCTACCCGAGTTCCGGAAGATGGACGGGTTCCGAATCCGGCTCCGGTTGCGGCAGTGCCGCTGCCCGCACCCCTCCTTCGTCATCCTCGGCGCCCGGCAGCGACGGCATGCCGGCATCCCACGACGGCGCGCCGTCCTCCCACGGTGCCGGTCTGCGGACCTGATCCCAGACGGGGTTGTGGATCGCGCGATCGATTTCCCGCACGAGGGTCACCATGCCCTCATACCCCGCATAGGCATGGTGGCGTTCCTGGTTGATGTCGAGCCAGGGCATCTTCGCCTTGAGCGCAACGAACTGCGATCGCCCGCCGGAAAGCATGATGTCGGCCCGTGCATCCTTGAGCATCCGGTACATTTCCCTCGGCGTCATGTCGTCGATCATGTGGGCGTCATTCCCCATGATCTCCATGATGCGCTGCTTGTCTTCCCTGGTGGACTTCTTCACGCTGGTGCCGACGACCTCCATGCCGATTTCCTGCAGCGCGGCGACGACGGACCACGATTTGACACCACCGGTGATGAGCAGCACGCGCTTGCCGCGCAGCCGGTCCCGGTACGGCCCGATGCGCGCCCACGCCCGCTCCTCCTCCTCCCGGATCAACGCTTCGGCCTTGGCAAGAATCGCCTCCGGCGCTCCGCGGTTCACGAGCAGGCGCACGATCTGGCGCAGGGAATCCGAGGTATCGCCGATTCCGTAGAACGATCCCTCGAAGAACGGGATGTCGTAGCGCTCCTGCATCTTGCGGGCGATGTTCACCATCGCCTTGGAGCAGACCATCATGGCCGCCCTGGCCCGATGCGATCCGGCCACTTCGTTGTACCGCGCATCTCCGCTGATGCAGGCGAGGATGCGCACCCCGATCGCGTCGAGAAGCGGCTTGACCTGCCACAGTTCGCCCGACAGGTTGTATTCGCCGATGATGTTGATGTCGGTAGGGGTCGTGCACTCCGGCTCCCGCGTGCCGATCACATGGTCGAGGAGCGCTTCGCCCGCGAGCTTGTTGCCCAGATTCTTCACGCCTGCGAATCCCGGCGAATCGACCGGGATCACCGGCTTTCCGAACTTCTCCGATGCCGCCTTGCACACCGCCTCGATGTCGTCTCCGGTCAACGCGGGAACGCAGGTCTGATAGACGAACACGGCCGGCGGGTCGTAGCGCTCGATGATCTGCCGGATCGCCTTGTACAGGCGCTTCTCGCCGCCGTAAATGACGTCGAGCTCGTTGATGTCGGTGGTAAACCCCATGCGGTACGTCGACGGCCCGGACGATGCGGCGTGACGGTTGTCCCAGGAATTTCCCTCGCATGCGATGGGCCCGTGAACCAGATGGGCCGCGTCCACGATGGGCTGCAGTGCGATCTTGGCGCCGTCGAATGCGCAGCCTCCCGCCGCCGCGCCCGGCGCGAGCTGCTTGGTGCAGCCCTTCTTGCGTTCGGCTTCCGGCTTATCCCGGTTCTTGTCGCAGCCGGGTTCGTCGAAAACTTCCTGCACCTTCATTGCGAGCTTCGTGGGCATGGTCAGGACCTCCCCGTACTTCCGCCCCTCTCCCCAATGGGGAGAGGGGGATTCCTCAACTTCTTCAGCGGATGATGTCGAACGAATAATCGGTCTCGGCCGGAATATTCGTCCGCGCGTCCAGCGCTTCGAAGTGTTCGTCAAGCAGCATTACCAGGACCCGCATCGCCCCTTCATAGCCCCAGATCGGCATGCGATGGTAGTGGTGCCGATCGAAGATCGGGAACGCCAGCCGGATCAGCGGAACCCCGGTGTCGCGCTCCAGATACTTGCCGTAGGTGTTGCCGATCATGAAGTCGACCCGCTCGGTGAAGAGCAGCGACCGCATGTGCCACAGGTCCCGCTTCGGGTAAACCTTGCAGTTCGCACCGAACGGAGACGCATCGAAGAGCGCTTGAACCTTGGCCGCCCAGGTGTCGTCGCCGTTGGTGGCGAGGACATGCGTCGGCTCCGCCCCAAGTTCCAGCAGGAATTCAGTCATGCCCAGCGTGAAATCCGGGTCGCCGTACAGGGCGTACTTCTTGCCGTGCAGATGCGCCTGGGAGTCGGCAATGGCGTCGACGAGACAGCCACGCTCTCGTTCCAGCTCCGGCGGGATCGCCTTGCCAGTGATCCGCGAGACTTCCATCAGGAATCGATCCGTGCCGCGAACCCCCATGGGATGGTTGAGCGCGACCACCTCCTGGTCATGCTCCTGGATGAGTTTTGCGGTCTTGACCGAGCAGAATTCCTGGAAGAGGACCGTCGCCTTGGCATTCAGCGCGGACTCCACTTCCGCCTTGGTGGTTCCTCCGTCGTACATCCGGAACTCGCCGTCGGTCGGCGTATTCCAGTTGTTGGACGGATCGCACACGATCGTATGCTCCACCCCCATGAGGCCGAATATGCGGCGGACTTCCGGGATATTGCCGACCACGAATCCGTCGAACCCACCGATGAAATTGATCGACTCGTTCGGCTTGCGCTCAAGCTTCGGCGCCGTATCCGCCTTTCCGTCCCAAAAGTGCCGGAGAATTCCCAGCATGGTGTTGTCATACCCGGTGATGTGGGAACCGACGAACGCCGGGGTATGCGCGAACGGCACGTCGAACTCGGCCGGAACGCTCCCCTTCTCCTTTGCCGTCTTGATGAAGGCGTTGAGATCGTCTCCGATGACCTCGGCCATGCAGGTCGTGGAAACCGCGATCATCTCGGGCTTGTACAGACTGTAGCTATTCGCCAGTCCGTCGATCATGTTGTTCAGGCCCCCAAACACGGCTGCGTCTTCGGTCATGGAAGACGAAACGCAGGAGGTCGGCTCCTTGAAGTGCCGCGAGAAGTGGGATCGGTAATAGGCAACGCATCCCTGCGACCCGTGGACGAACGACAGCGTCCTGGCGAACCCGTTCGCCGCGAACACCGCCCCCAAGGGCTGACACGCCTTTGCCGGGTTTACGGTGAGGGAATCGCGAGCAAAGTTCTTTTCCTTGTACTCGACGGTCTTGGTCCACTCGATGACATTCTTGACTTGATCGACGGGAACCGCGAACTCGAAGTTCGCTTTTTTGTTTTGAAACAGTTCCTGGTATTCCGGCTGGCGAAACAGTTGCTCGTGATCGAGGACTTCTTCGACGCTTTGCGGCATGGTCAAACTCCAGTATTTTGTCGCCCCTCCTCCCGCCAGGGGAAGAGGGTGCAGGGTGATGGTTCGCTACTTCCAGGGCGCTTTCGTCAGCCCCCAAACGGGGCTGTTGATCGCCATGTCCATGTCCCGCGCGAAAATCGCGAAGCCGTCGTAACCGTGGTAGGGGCCGGAGTAGTCCCACGAGTGCATCTGGCGGAACGGCACGCCCATCTTCTGGAACACGTACTTTTCCTTGATCCCGGAGCCGACAAGATCCGGCTGAACCTTTTCGACGAACTTCTCGAACTCGTAGCCGGTGACGTCGTCATAGATCAGCGTGCCGTCCTTGACGTAGTGCGTAGTACGCTGATAGTCGTCGTTGTGCCCGAACTCGTACCCGGTTCCCACGACTTCCATTCCGAGATCCTCGTACGCCCCGATCACATGGCGCGGACGCAGTCCGCCCACGAAGAGCATGACCTTCTTCCCCTGGAGCCGCGGCTTGTACTTGGCGATGACCGATTCGGTCATCGCCTTGTACTTGGCGATGACGCGTTCTGCGCCTTCCTTGATCTTGTCGTCGAAGTGACTGGCGATTTCGCGCAGAGACGCCTCGATTTTGCTCGGACCGAAGAAGTTGTACTCCACCCACGGAATTCCGTACTTCTCCTCCATGTGCCGGCTGATGTAATTCATCGATCGATAGCAATGCAACACGTTGAGCTTGGCCTTGGGCGTGTTTTCCAGCTCGGCGAGCGAACCATCTCCAGACCACTGGGCGATCACCCGCAAGCCCATTTCCTCGAGAAGGATCCGCGAGGACCATGCATCGCCCCCAATGTTGTAATCGCCGATGATCGCGACGTCGTACGGCGACGACTCGAACGCGTTCTTGTTCGGATCGGTCCGGTCGAACACCCAGTCACGGATCGCATCGTTGGCGATGTGGTGGCCGAGCGACTGCGATACGCCCCGGAAGCCCTCGCAGCGAACCGGAACGATGGTATGGCCGTTCAGCTCCTTGGATTTCTTCTTCGATACCGCCTCGATGTCATCACCGATCAGACCGATCGGACATTCCGACTGCACCGAGATGCCCTTGTTCAGGGGGAAGAGGTCCTGGATCTCGTCAATGATCTTTTCGAGCTTCTTGTCGCCGCCGAACACGATGTCCTTTTCCTGGAAATCCGAGGTGAACTGCATCGTGACGAAGGTATCGACGCCCGTGGTACCGATGTAATAGTTCCGGCGCGAACCCCAGGAGTATTGGCCGCAGCCGACGGGGCCGTGGGAGATGTGGATCATGTCCTTGATCGGACCCCACACCACCCCTTTGGAGCCGGCATAGGCGCATCCCCGGATCGTCATGACTCCGGGAATGGACTTGATGTTCGACTTGACGTTGCAGTCGGTTTTTCCGTCTTCGAAGGTATTCAGATGTTTGGCGCGTTTCTTCGCCGTCTTTTCGGGATAGGCCTTGAGCACCTCATCGATGAGTTGCTTGTTGCGTGCCTTGGTTTCTTCCGCGGTGAGGCTCATAGGAGGCCCTCCAGAACGATGAATGAGAATGGGATAAAGGAAATGTGGCGGATTCGTCACGGGTCGGATCGGGCGGATATTCGGTTTTCGTGCGGCCGAATCCCCGCCCTTTGCCGGTTTCCCGTCAGGCTGCCACCGCCTCCTCGTGGGCCTTTTTTCCAACCATGCTCTCGTCAACCTGCTTCATGATCCCGTGGGACATGAGCAGATCCTCGAGTTCATCCATGGTGATCGGCGTGGGAATCACGCCATTGCCGGCGTTGTTGTGAACCTTCCTGGCCAGCTGCCGGTACTCGTCGGCCTGCTTCGACTCCGGGGCGTACTCCATCACGGTCATGCGGCGCAGTTCGGCGTGCTGCACGATGTTGTCACGCGGAACGAAATGGATCAGCTTCGTCCCCAGCTTCTGCGCCAGGGCCTCGGCAAGCTCGAGTTCCTTGTCGGTCTGGCGCTCGTTGCAAACCAGCCCGCCCAGGCGCACGCCGCCCGAGTTGGCGTACTTCAGAATGCCCTTCGAGATGTTGTTGGCGGCATACATGGCCATCATCTCACCGGACATGACGATGTAGATTTCCTGCGCCTTGTTTTCGCGGATCGGCATCGCGAACCCGCCGCAGACCACGTCACCCAGGACGTCGTAGGAAACGTAGTCCACCCCTTCGTAGGCGCCCTCCTCCTCGAGGAAATTGATCGACGTGATCACGCCGCGCCCGGCGCAACCGACACCGGGCTCCGGACCGCCCGACTCGACGCAACGGATATCGCGATAGCCCACCTTCATGACGTCCTCGAGTTCGAGGTCCTCCACCGATCCGGCATCCGCAGCGAGCGACAGGATCGTGTCCTGCGCCTTCGAATGCAGGATGAGGCGGGTGGAATCGGCCTTCGGGTCGCAACCGACGATGAGGATCTTCTGGCCCATTTCGGCGAGGGCCGCAAGGGTGTTTTGGGAGGTGGTCGACTTGCCGATACCGCCTTTGCCATAAAACGCGATTTGTCTGAGACTGCCCATTTTTCATAACTCCTTTTCAAAGCGCTTATTGTCGAAATCGAACGTTGCAGGGACTGCCCGCGCACCCCTAACCCTGTAGGTCTTCGGTGGTGGTTACGGATTCGGCATGTGCTCCACCCGACTCTCAAGCAATCGCCGTGCCACTCCCAAAAATGTTGCACAACGCGCTGTTTTTTATAATGAATCGGGATTTCCCGGGAGCCCCGGCGAGCGCTTGCCGGGATGTGGGAAACCGCACAAGGCGGGTATGACTGTCGGGAACGGTACAGGCGCGAGGCGGTAGTTCCGCGCCGCGTTCGACGGGTCCGCGCTGGGTTCCTCGCGAGCGAGCCGATGGAAACGACGCCGAAGAACGCTACGACAGGAATGGCGGGAACGAAGTTTGCTTGTGGTCATGCGATCTTCCTCAGGACAACAGACCATGACTGAAATCGCACAAACCCCATTCGCCTCGCTCGACGCCGAAGGGCGTCTTCTCAGCCCGGTTTACAAGGGCCCGGTCGCACCGGACGTCTATGCCTTTCGGGGCGAACTCGCCTTGAAGTTTGCCGAGAAGCTGTCGGACGAGGCCCGCCCGCCGGAAATCAAGCTGGATCAGGTAATGATGACCGGAGCCGTCGGAAGGCCGGCGCTTTCGTTCTTTGCGGCGTTCGGAGTATCGCTCGAGCACCTCGGCCTCTTCCGGGATCTGCTCGCCGACAAGTTGGATGCCGGTGGCAAATATTTCTTCTTCGCGGGAAACCTGGACATCTCCAAGCGATACCGGATCGCCATGGGCTCCGCAACCTTCCGGGTTCTTCCTCTCGACGAAGCGACCGTCTACAACGAAATGCTGGAAGTGCTGGGAATCGATCGGGGCGACCTGAAGAAACTCGACACGGCCGGAAAGATCCGGATCATCGCCGAGAAGGCGGCCGGCTTCTCGGATTCCTGGCCGGAGATTTCCTACGAAGACGGGGTGCGGGGCATGGGACCGGTCAAGGTCCGGGAAAACAGGCCGGTGTAGCCATGGACTTGAACCGCGTCGAATTGTCCGCACTGGCGGGCAAGGAGGAGTCCGACGAAGTCGAAATCACGTCGTCTCCCCGCTTTACGTTCGGCGAGCGCGTTGCCAGCCGAAAACTGGTGCGCAATGACGGAACGTTCCCGGGCAAGGATATCGGGGATGTTCTCGTCGAGCGCGGAGACGTGGGATACGTGCGCTCGATCGGTACATTCCTGCAACGCTATTACATCTACAGCGTCGAGTGGGTCGGAAGAGGGTATCAGGTCGGCATGCGCGCAAAGGAACTATGCACGCTCGATGATCTGCCGGAGGATGTTCTCGATCGGTTTTCCGATCGGCTCAGCGAGTTGAAGGCGCTCGGAAAATGAGCAGAACTGCAATACGGCGTTCCCATCCTCGGATCCGTCTCTCCAAGGATGGGAGCCGCGCGCGGCAGATCACGCCGCGCCCAACCTAGAATCCGGACTGGAACCCGAGCAGTTCCACCGTAACATCGTCGTCTCCCAGAAGCGCCTGGCAAGCCAGGCGCGACTTCGACCCTACGCCGGGAATCGAGTCGAGTTTTTCATTCTCGACGCGCTGGATCTTTGACAGACTCTTGCGCCCTTCCTGCACAAAGATGTGGCAGGCGCCGCATTCTCCCTTGCCGTCGCATTTGCCGGGAATCGATTCTCCGGCGGCGCGCAAGGCGGCAAGAATGCTGGCACCGCTGGCAGCCTCGTAGCGGCTTCCGGATGGTTGAACGGTGAGAATGGGCATACTAACTCCTGGTCAAATGGTTTTCCGGCATTGCCGCCGGGGGTGATAGTCGGACCGCATTGCGGACCAAGGACGACTCGACCGCGTCCAGCGATAGATCGACGCGCTCGATGTTTTGTTCTTCGAGGAATCGGATTTCCTTGCGGGTCAGTTCCCCGGGAAGAATCGCCCAATGACGATCGGACGATCGCTTCATGATCTGCCGCGCAAAAATCCGCTCCAGTTGATCCTGAAACCGGCATCCGAGAAACAGGAAGTGTCGCCCCGAGCGCAATTCCTGGACCCGCGGCGGCACCGGCGTCTGAATGTCGATTTCCGTCAGAACTTCCACGAAGTCGGTGTCGGAAACCAAAAAGTTGCGTGCCGGATGTACGCAACCCAAGGGGCGATACAGCAGCGTATTCCAATCCGCCGCACCGGCCGGGTCCCTCGGATTTCCTTCGCAATCGAAATATCCCGTCCAGGTCCCGAAATGCTCCGACTGGGAAAGACCCTGCACCTGGCCCCAGTCGCTTCTTCCGGAAAGCGCCGTGGAACAGGCGCTGTCGTACCAGCTGTCGACGATCAGCGAAATTTCCGGCAACGAAGCCAGGTAACGATGCAGGGCGGAAGGTTGGACGGGCGCGGCGAAGCACTCGCTCATCAGCCGCACGATCGTCTTCCGGTGCTTGAAGTTCTCGACAAACTGCGCCGCAGCGGTCAGGCGTTTGCGAATCTTGTGCGGAACCGAAACCTTGGCGGTGATTGCCAAGGCCAACTCCTCCGGGGTGGCCGGAACGGGAGCCCCGTTCGGGACCAAACCCAGCATTCCCGGTCCGAGGTAGGGAATGATGGTGCCTGCCGAAAGACCGGCCCGGATTTCCTCCAACTGTTTTTCGCTCATCCCTCTGCCTCACCATTTCCCGGCAAGGCCGGGAAGGAAAATCATCAGTAGATCGCGGCCCCGGCCCCGACGTTTGCCGAGGAATCCTTGGCCGTGCCCACGATGAACATCACTTCGTCTTCGCGGAGGTTGCCGTGGAACGGAAGCGCGATTGCTCGATCCGAAATCCGCTCGACCGTCGGCAGGTCTCCCTTCCGGTAGCCGTATCGGTTATAGAAATATTGCAGATGCAGCGGGTTGCAATATGCCGCCGCTTCGACGCTTTCGGTTGCCAGATCTTCGAGAATCTGGTTCCGCGCGCTGCGCGGGAAGCGCGTTCCCAAATGAACGAGATAGGTGAACCAATGAATCTCGTCCACGTCCGGCGCAAGATACGGCGGCTTGATTCCTTCGAACGACTGGATGTGGCGCAGGTAATGGGATTCGACTTTTTTTCGTTGCGCAAGGATTTCATCGATCCGATCAAGTTGCGCCAAGCCGAGCGCTGCCGAGATCTCGCTCATTCCCGCCTGCAGCGGCACGCGGCCGCCCACCGAGACCGAAAGACGGTCCTCGATCCGGTGGCTGCGCATGTGGCGCAGTTCGGTCGCGAGGCCCGGGTCGTCCGTGACGACCATTCCGCCTTCCCCGCAAGCCAAAGCCGATGCCTGAGAGAAATCGAATATTGCGCATCGGCCAAACGCCCCCGTGCGCCGCCCCTGATACACCGACCCGATCGACTCGGTCGAGTCCTCGAGCAGAACAATCTCCCGCTCCACCGCAAGTTCCCGCAACCCCTGCCAAGGCGCGGGATGCCCGTTCGTATTGCCGGCGAGAATGGCTTTCGTGCGAGATGTGATCCGGGAGGCGACGGCGGCCGGCTGCAGGGTTCCGCTCCAGTAATCCATATCGGCAAAGACCGGAGTTGCGCCAACCAGCGAAATCGCGTGGGCGATCTGATGCCAGGAATACGGCGAGGCGATGACCTCATCTCCAGGGCCGATCCCCAGCGCACGCAGGCTGAGCATCAGCCCCGCGGTCCCGCTGGACACGGCAACCGCATAGGTGCGGCCGACGTAGTCGGCGAAGTTTTCTTCGAACGACTCGACCAACTCTCCTTCGGAAATCCGCCCTGAGCGCATGGCAGTCAGGACCGCTTCCATCTCCCATACGCCGATGTTTCCCTGGAACAAGTGAATCCAGTCTTCCTGCTTCCGGATACGGGTCATCTTTTCCTCCTTATGGCTCGCCCTCGTCGACGCGCCGGGCATCCACGGTGATGGGGAGCGTTGGCTCCCCTTCCATCGCAGGAAGCCGAAGACGCCATCCGTTGGCAAGGGTCACCGACCCGCCCCACAATCCGGGGAGTTCGGTTGCCACGACAGGCTCTTCAAGGTCCTTTTTCGGCACATAGACCGAAAGCGCCCCCCCCGCACTACGCCGGAGCATGACCTTCACGGCGCACCCTTGGTTTCGGTCCGCCGCCCGATGCTGCCGACGCTCACCTTGGTGACCGAAGGGCTTCCGCCGCCCCCACCGCTCGTACTGCAACCGCAGGAAGCCGCGTTTGGGTTATGGATGGTGAAACCGGATTCCAGGACGTTGTCGCAGAAATCCACCGTGGCACCATCGAGCGATATACGACTGATCGCGGGAAGGAACACCTTCACGCCCTCGACCGAGACGGTCTCATCGCCGGGTGCAGGGCGCTCCTCGACGCTGAATTGCGTGCTGTATCCGGAGCACCCGCCCGGCGTGACCGTCATACGGAATCCCGCCTCGCTGCCCCCTCCGGAAAATCGCATCATCCGACGAATGAACTCTTGCGCGGCCGGCGTGAACGTCACATCCATGATCTGTCTCCGTACCCTGGGTTGGCTTCGGTTATGCGGCCGGTTGATACCGCGGCAACGACTTGTCGATCACGCAGGTGTTCTCGACCGGACAGACTGCGACGCATTGCGGATCATCGAAGTGGCCGATGCATTCCGTGCATTTCTTGGGATCGATTACGAAGGTTCCGTTTTTCTCCCGGATCGCCACATTCGGACATTCCGGCTCGCAGGCCGAACAGGCGGTGCATTGCGACGCGATGATTTTGTAGGGCATGGAGTCCTCTCCTTTGATAAGTCGTTTTCCGGCGCGAGCGTCCCGCCTCACGCTGCCGAAGCAGCGATCAATGCACCCTGGCCTCCCGAGGAATCGCGGGCACCATGCCCACGCATAGACCGCTAAAGCCAGAACCGTGCCAATCTGAAATCCTTGCGAAAAATCAGTTCGTTACTTGCGCTTCCCGCCGCCCATGAGACCGGCGGGGGTGTCGCATTGGCGACAACGCCTCGGGGGCTGTCGCATCTCCGACATCCATCAGGAACGATCGAATCGGGCCAGAACGACGCTGGATGGGTCCACCGCGACCCGGCACGCGGAGCCGACCTGCAGACCGTCGGACCGCAAGACCTCGCAAGAAACCATGGCCGCGATCTTTCCTTCTTCGCAGCCCGTCGGAGCGACCTCCAGATCGGCATGGACCGGCCCCTGCCGGAGTCCGGTCACGGTGCCGCCAAGGCACCGGTGACCCGGCGGACAGGGAAATCCCTCGGTGAGGACCCGCACGGACGCCGCCTTGAAAAAGACGCTTACCCGCACTCCGATCCGTAAATCCATGCTTTCCATGCTTGCCCGGCTGATGATCGAGCCGAGTTCGACGCCATCGGCGAGTCGGATGCGGACATCGATTCCGGACGGCCCCTCGATGATCGCGGTGACCGAACCGCAGAAGCGGTTTCGAGCGCTCGTGCGAAGGAAGCGCTCGCGCAGCGTTTCGCGAAACCGGCCTTCCTCGTCGCCTGGGCTTTCCTCACCGGACGGGTCTCCCAACTGCGCAACGACATGGGCCAGGGCCTCCTGGTAGTCGCGCTCGATCGCGCGATACATGGCAACCAGACGCGCTCCATACGGCGTCAGTGTCGTCCCGCCGCCCTTGCGCCCGCCCGTGACGCGTTCGACGACCGGCTCTCCCGCTGCCGCATTCATGGCTTCAATGGCGTCCCATGCCGCCTTGTATGAGAGGGGAACGGCTTTCGCGGCGCGGGAAATGGTCCCGTCGCGGTCGATCGCCTCCAGCAGGCGAATGCGTGCATCGCCAAGAAATGCCCCAAACTCGGTTTCGACGGCCAGACGGCCGATCCATCGATGCGGAACGCTCCGCTGCGTGCCCATCATCCGACTTCCCCCATCGTGAATATCGCGGCATGAAACGTGCTTACGGCAAACCGTGATGTCTTTTCCTACACAACGAGCCCTCGAAGTCGTCCCATGCAAAATCCGTTCCTCCGCATGCTGCGTGCCCGGCCTGCAATCCCGTTCCTCTTCGCCCTGATTCCCGCTGGCGCCCACGCCGATGAAGTGCGAATCGCCGTCGCCGCCAACTTCACGAAGCCGGTGCAGCGTCTTGCCACGGAGTTCGAGCAGGCGACGGGAATCCGGGTCAAGGCGTCGTTCGGCGCCACCGGCCTTCTCTATGCGCAGATCCGCAACGGCGCGCCGTTCGAAATCCTGCTGGCGGCGGACGCGGTGGCGCCGCGCAAGCTGGTGGATCGAGGACTTGGCGTTGCCTCCAGCGAATTTCCGTATGCGATCGGAAAACTCGTTCTCTGGTCGTCAAAGCCCGGATTCGTCGATCGACAAGGCGCGGTGCTTCGATCCGGGCAATTCGCCCACCTCGCCTACTGCGATCCAAAACTTGCGCCCTACGGCGCCGCCGCGGTCGCGACGATGCGCTCGCTTGGAATCTATGCAGCGCTGAAGCCCAAGCTCGTCGAAGGCCAGAACATCTCGCAGGCATACCAGTTCGTGGCGTCCGGGACGGCAGACCTGGGGTTCGTGGCCTTGTCCCAGGTGTTCCGGGATGGGCACTTGCGCTCCGGGTCCGCCTGGATCGTTCCGGCGGATCGCTATCCGCCAATCCGGCAAGATGCGGTGCTGCTGCGTTCCGCCAAGGATCACCCGGCGGCAATCGCGTTCCTGCGCTTCCTGCGCTCGCCGTCGGCAAGAGCGGTGATCCGCAGCTACGGCTACGGCATATCCCAATGAATCCCGGGGACTGGAGCGCGCTCGCGCTCTCGCTGCGCCTTGCCGCGACGACGACGCTGATCCTGCTCCTCGTCGGCATTCCGCTCGCATGGTGGTTGGCGCGAACAAAGTCCCGGTGGCGCGCGCCGATCGCAGCGATCGTTGCGCTGCCCCTGGTACTTCCGCCCACCGTCCTCGGCTATTACCTGCTCGTTGCCATGGGACCATCCGGTCCGATCGGCCGCGCGACCCAGGCCTGCGGGCTGGGATTGTTGCCGTTCACGTTTTCCGGCCTGGTGCTGGCGTCGGTCGTGTACTCCCTGCCGTTCGCGGTTCAACCGCTGGAAAACGCATTTGCCGCGGTGGATCCGCGACTGCTCGAAGCCGCGGCGACGCTGCGCGCCGGCCCCTGGAACCGATTTTTCCGGATTGCGCTCCCTTTGGCGCGGCGCGGCATCATTGCCGCCACCGTGATGGGATTCGCGCACACGGTCGGGGAATTCGGCATCGTTCTGATGATCGGCGGGAACATCCCCGGATCGACCCGGGTCGCCTCCTTGCAGATCTACAACCACGTGGAGGCGCTCGAGTACTCCCAAGCCAACGGGCTGTCCGGCGTGCTGTTGGCGTTTTCGTTCTGCGCGCTGATTGCGTTGAGCGCGTTGAGCGGGTTGGGCGGCCAAGGCCGAGACTCCCGCGCCGCCTCCGGACCTGGACGGCGCCCCATGTAGGCGAGCTCGCCGCCCTGCAACAAAAGAACCCGGTCCGCAAGCCGCGCGACTTCCGACATCGAATGACTCACATAGATCATCGGGAGCCGATGATCGTCGCGCAATCGCTCCAGGTACGGCAGCAGTTCATCCTTGCGTTCCTCGTCGAGCGCGGAAAGCGGTTCGTCCAACAACAGCAAACGGGGGTTGGCCAACAGGGCGCGGGCGATTGCCACCCGCTGCGCCTCCCCGCCCGACAAGTGCGCCGGCATGCGGGAAAGAAGCCCTCCGAGACCGAGGATTTCCACCACCTCGGTCCAGGCAGTGGACCGACTTCCATCCCCCCGGGGGGCGATTCCGAACTCGAGGTTCTGTCGCACGCTGCGATGCGGAAACAGGCGCGCGTCCTGGAACACCATGCCAACGGACCTCCGGTGTGAAGGAATGAAGATTCCCGACGAGGAATCTTGCCACACCGCCCCTCCGACCGTCACGATGCCGCGAGCCCCGCACTCCAAACCGGCAATGCCGCGCAGACACGTCGTCTTTCCGGAACCCGAGGGCCCGATCAAGGCGGTGACCCCGCGATCGGGCGCATCGAACCGGACTGACAGGGAGCGCCCTCCGACCTCGACGGCAAGGGAGACCTGCAGCCAGCCCGGCGCGGCAGGGTCATTCCTTCGGTCCCTATTCCAGTCGATCGTTCGGTCCATCGACGGCGTCGTCATGGCCGGCATCCCTAGAATGTGACCCGGCCACTGAACACCCAGCCGTAGCTGTACAGCGGCGTCAATACAGGAGCCTTCGTGAGCGCCGGCGCGACTGCGAACTGATACCCCGCCCCGATGCTGAGGTTTGCCCGTCCCGTCAGGTGCAGCCGGCCGAGGATGATGCCGGGCGTCAGAATCACCTGGTTCATTCCGCCCCGCAATCCGCCGGACCATGCGGTATCGCTGATTTCAAACTCGGGCCAGAAGATCTTGTCGAGGTGGTACTGAATGACGGCGTTGGTGCTGATCGCCTTGCCGAGAATATTCTGCTGCGTGGTCGGGATCGAGGCGCTGAGCGTCGCCTGGACATCGAACTTTCCCCATCCCTTTCCCGCCGCGATCGTCGGCGTAATCACCCAGGCATTGCTGGTGAACGCCGGAGAACCCGTCGGGGCCTGCATGCCGAGAAATGCTGTGACGACGTAGTTCCCCTGGTCCTCGTTCGCGCTGAGTAAACGCTGCTTCACCAGAAGGAACGGCGCATCGCCCCAACCGCTGACCGGATTCACATGGGAACGCACCTGGTACGGGGGAAGATTGACGATGATCTCGTTGGTCGTCGTCGGGATGAGTTCCAAGCCTTTCCCGCCGCCGTAGTTGTCGATCGTGGCGCCGTTTCCCAAATGCTGGGTGGTTTGATCGTAGCGGTACTCTTCCATCAGGAGCGGCGTCACGGTAATCAGCGGCGTCATCCAGTGCGGCTGGCTCGATTGCGCTTCGTCCACGCGCTGAAACCAGTTTGCGAAATAGCCCGGATCGCCGGTCACCGGATCCGCGTGCGTGGCCCGGACGCTACCGAAGAGCATGACACCGAACGCCCCCAACACACGGCACCTCTTTTCCAACTGCATGATTCCCTCTCGAAAATGCGGCGAGCCGATCTGCGCGCCTGCATTTCCGTTTTGCAAGGGATATGCCAACGAGACGCCCGTACGTCGCGGGCCTCACGAGAACATCAAAAATACTTTGAAATCATTGCGTTGCAGTGTCGTTCTGCATCGTGACCACAGAACGCCCGACGGTCTCGTTATGTTTCTTTCGATACAACGACGGTCGCCTTGTATGGTTTCCTCCAATGTCGCAAACCGTCCGATCCATTCTTCCGAGCACAATCAGATCCGTTTGATTTCGATATTGTGCTTCTGCAACGCATATCCCATCTGGCGCGGTGTGAGTTTGAGCAGGCGCGCGGCCTTCGCCTGCACCCAGCCGCACCGCTCCATGGCCCATATGAGCCGCTCCCGCTCGCCGCCTTCGGCGCGGCTCGGCTCCCCGGCTTGCGGCGACGCATCGGCCGGTTGCGCCGTCGCATTTCGCAAGGGCATGGCGATGGCCTTTTCGGGAACGTGCAAGGCCCTCGTCAGGCAACGATTCTGGACGCAAGGCAGATCGAACTCGGAGATCGCTGCTCCGCGCGCCATGGTCGCGGTACGTTCGACGCAGTTCTCCAGTTCCCGCACGTTCCCGGGCCAGTAACAGTTTCGCAGGACGACCATGGCGTCCGGCGCGATCCTCAGGTCCTTGCGGTTTTCCTTGTTGAATTTTGCGAGAAAGTGTTCGACCAGTTCCGGAATGTCCTCCCGGCGCTCGCGTAGCGGCGGGAGAAATATGCTGACCACGTTGATCCGGTAGTAAAGGTCGGCGCGGAACTGGTTCGCCGCCACCGCCTTTTCGAGATCGCGGTTCGTCGCCGCGATCAGGCGGACGTCGACGCGGATGGTACGGCCACCTCCGACGCGTTCGAATTCGTGCTCCTGCAGCACGCGCAGAAGCTTGGCCTGAAAGGCCGCCGAAATATCGCCGATCTCGTCGAGAAAGAGTGTTCCGCCGTCGGCCAGTTCGAATCGTCCTTTGCGTTCGGCATGCGCTCCCGTGAAAGCCCCTTTCTCGTGGCCGAAAAGCTCCGATTCGAGGAGCGTTTCCGACAACGCCGCACAGTTGACCTTGATGAATGGCCGATCTTTGCGAGGGCTTTGCACATGGATCGCACGCGCGATTGCTTCCTTCCCGGTTCCGCTTTCCCCACGCAAAAGCACGGTTGCCCGGCTCGGCGCGGCTTGATGAACTTCGGCAAAAACCCTTTGCATGATCGGCGAAACACCGATCACGTTCTCGACTTCGATCTTTCCGCGCGGCGTTGCGACCAGCCGCTTCTGCAACCGCGTTCGTTCCTTCAGCAACTCGAGACGGTCGGCAGTGACGGTCCGGTGGAGCACCGCCGTTTGACCGATGAGGTTGGCGACCATCGTGAGAAGGAGCCGGTCCTTTTCGAAACTGCGCCGCCGCCGGCCGGCGGGCCGGATGATCGAGAGCACACCCACCGTCTCGCGCCCTGCCTTGATCGGCACGCCAATGAACGCCACGTCGTCGTCGCCGCCGATTTCATCGAGGGTCCCCGTTCGGTTCAAGAACAAAGGCTCCTCTGCAACGTTCGGAACGACGCACGGCATCGCGCTGGAAAAGATGCGTCCGGTAAGCCCTTCCCCCGGTCGATAGCGGCCCCGCAGGATCTCGGTCGGCGACAGTCCCACGGCACCGATCAGGTGCAGTTCCCCGGAATCCTGCACCAGGCTGACCATTCCACGACGAACTCCGAGGTGGTTTCCCAGCAGGTTCAACACCTCCCGCAATGTCTTCGGGAGATCCAGAGACGAACTCAGTATCTTGCCGATCTCGTAGATCGCGGCGACCTCGAGATCCGCGCTACGGTGCGCTTCTTCCACCATCGGACAACTCCTACAATGATCGCAACCCAATATTCCAAGACTCCGTTCTTTCGGCGAACGGTGCCCCGCGATCCGATCCTGGGTCCGATTGATCTTTGTATGCCCAATGACCTTCTCTATGCTCGATGGATGGGGAAAGCAAATTTCGAGCCAAACCCTGAATTTGAACGAGGGATTTCATCTGACCAGGAAGCCCGGCGCCATCCCTTTGCCGCTCGATGAGATGCCCTTACGGATATCTCAGGCCTCACGCCGATCCGCGTCCGGCGCCGCGGGATCGGTCGGCCCCGCGTCGGCCTCGAATCGCAGCGCGACGCCGTTGTTGCAATACCGCAGGCCGGTCGGCGCGGGTCCGTCGCCGAAGACGTGTCCTTGATGGCTGCCGCAACGCGCGCAGTGATATTCCGTGCGCGGCACCACCAGCTTGAAATCGACCTTGGTCTCGACGTGGCCCGGCAGCGCGTCGAAGAAGCTGGGCCAGCCCGTACCGCTGTCGTATTTGGCTTGCGAGTCGAACAGGGGCAAGCCGCAGCCGGCGCAGACGTATACCCCCTTGCGCGCCTCGTGGTAGAGCGGGCTGCTGAACGGGCGCTCGGTGCCCTCCTCGCGCAGCACGGCCCGCTCTTCGGGGGTCAACGCACAGTGCCAGTCAGCCTCGCTTCGAACGATCTTGTCGACCATCGCGCCACCCGATCAGTGCACCGTGCGTTCGAAGCGGAAGATGCCGTCGATAAAATCCACCGGCACGACGTCGTTGGGTCCGATCTTGCCTTCCAGGACCCGCAGCGCGATCGGGTTTTCGATCTGCTGCTGGATCGCGCGCTTGAGCGGCCGTGCGCCGTACACCGGATCGAACCCCGCCTTGGCGAGCTCGGCCAGAGCGGCGTCGCTCACGACGAGCTTCATGTCCTGCGCCGCCAGCCGCGCCTCGAGCCGCCGCAACTGGATGCGCGCGATCGACTCGATCTGCTCGCGACCCAGGGCATTGAACACCACGATCTCGTCGATGCGGTTGATGAACTCCGGCCGGAAATGCGTTCGCACCTCGCCCATCACCGCTTCGCGCACGAGGTCGGGGTCCTGGCCGACCATGCGCTGGATCTCATGCGACCCCAGATTCGACGTCATGACGATCACCGTATTGCGGAAATCGACCGTGCGGCCCTGGCCGTCGGTCAGCCGACCGTCATCGAGCACCTGCAGCAGCACGCTGAACACGTCGGCGTGGGCCTTCTCGACTTCGTCGAGCAGGATCACCGCGTAGGGCTTGCGGCGCACCGCCTCGGTGAGCTGGCCGCCTTCCTCGTAGCCGACATATCCGGGGGGCGCGCCGATCAGGCGCGATACCGAATGCTTTTCCATGTATTCGGACATGTCGATGCGCACGAGATGCTCCTCGCTGTCGAACAGGAACTCCGACAGCGCCTTGCACAGCTCGGTCTTGCCGACGCCCGTGGGCCCGAGGAACAGGAAGGAACCGTAGGGCCGGTTCGGATCGGCGAGGCCGGCGCGCGAGCGCCGGATCGCGTTGGAGACGAGGCGCACCGCCTCGTCCTGGCCGACGACGCGCTGGCGCAGCCGGTCCTCCATGCGCAGCAGCTTCTCGCGTTCCCCCTGCATCATCTTGGCGACCGGGATGCCGGTCGCGCGCGAGACGACCTCGGCGATCTCCTCGGCGCCGACCTCCTTGCGCAACAGCTTGAACTCGCGCTTGGCACCGCCGGCGTCCTCGGCCGCCTTGAGCTGGGCTTCGAGCTGGGGCAGCGTGCCGTACTGGATCTCGGCGAGCTTGTCGAACTGCCCGGCCCGCTGCAGGTCCGCCATCTTCGCGCGCAGCCGCTCGATCTCGGCTTTGATGTTGGTCGAGCCCTGCACCGCGGCCTTCTCGGCGCGCAGCACTTCGTCGAGATCGGCGTACTCGCGCTCGAGCTGCGCGATCTCGGTTTCGATCAGGCCCAGACGTTTGCGCGACGATTCGTCGTTCTCCTTCTTGACCGCTTCGCGCTCGATCTTGAGCTGGATGATGCGCCGGTCGAGCCGGTCCATCGACTCGGGCTTGGAGTCGATCTCCATCTTGATGCGCGCGGCGGCCTCGTCGATCAGGTCGATTGCCTTGTCGGGGAGGAAGCGGTCGGTGATGTAGCGGTGGGAAAGCTCGGCGGCGGCGACGATCGCCGGGTCGGTGATCTCGACGCCGTGGTGCAGCTCGTAGCGCTCCTGCAGGCCGCGGAGGATGGCGATGGTCGATTCCACCGACGGCTCGCCGACCAGGACTTTCTGGAACCGCCGTTCCAGGGCGGCGTCCTTTTCGATGTACTTGCGGTATTCGTCGAGGGTCGTGGCGCCGATGCAATGCAGCTCGCCGCGCGCCAGGGCGGGCTTGAGCATGTTGCCGGCATCGATCGCCCCTTCGGCCTTGCCGGCGCCCACCATGGTATGGATCTCGTCGATGAAGACGATGGTCCGGCCTTCGTCGGCGGCGATCTCCTTGAGCACGGCCTTGAGACGCTCCTCGAACTCGCCGCGGTACTTCGCGCCGGCGAGCAGCGCGGCGAGGTCGAGGGACAGCACGCGCTTGTCCTGCAGGGTCGAGGGCACTTCGCCGTTGACGATGCGCTGGGCCAGCCCTTCGACGATGGCGGTCTTGCCGACGCCGGGTTCGCCGATCAGCACGGGGTTGTTCTTGGTGCGCCGCTGCAGGATCTGGATGGCGCGGCGGATCTCGTCGTCGCGGCCGATGACCGGGTCGAGCTTGCCGCTGCGGGCGCGCTCGGTGAGGTCGATGGTGTATTTCTTGAGCGCTTCGCGGCTGCCTTCCGCTTCGGGGGAATCGACGGCGGCCCCGCCGCGGACGGCGGCGATCGCGGCTTCGAGGGCTTTGCGATTGGCGCCGTGCTCGCGCAGGATCCGTCCGGCTTCGCCTTTTTCGTCGGCGGCGGCGAGGAGAAACCATTCGCCGGCGATGTAGGCGTCGCCGCGCTGCTGCGCCTCCTTGTCGGTCTGGTTGAGCAGGCCGACCAGTTCACGGCTCACCTGCACCTGGCCGTCGAAGCCCTGGACGGTCGGAATCCGCTGGACGGCGGCATCGACCGCCTTGGCCAGGGGATCGACCGCGACGCCGGCGCGGCCGAGGATCGACCGAGCGCCGCCGTCGGCCTGCCGGAGCATGGCCGCCAGCAGGTGCACGGGCATGATGTACTGGTGGTCGTTGCCGACGGCGAGGGATTGGGCGTCGGCGAGGGCTTCCTGGAAGCGGGTGGTCAGTTTGTCCTGGCGCATGGCATCTCGCGGTCAAGTCTGGGATGCCGCCTAGGTGGGGATCCGGACGCCGAATTCAAGAACCCTGTCAGGTGGCGTGCTCCTCCAGGAACGCCCGCACCGCGTCCACGTCGGCCGGCATGCGGACGAAGCGTTGGGGGAGATCCTCGATCCCGGCGAACCGGGCGGGGCGGTCGGGCAGCCGGCCGATGGCTTCGCGGATGGTTTCGGCGAACTTCGTCGGCAGCGCGGTCTCGAGGCAGACCATCGGCACGTGGGGGTCGCGCAGTTCGCGGGCGACCTTGACGCCGTCGGCGGTGTGGGGATCCAGGATCCGGCCGTCGCGTTCGTACTGGCTGCGGATCGTCGCCAGGCGGTCGGCGTGGCTGCTGCGGCCGGAGCGGAAGCCGCTGGCCGCCACGGCGTCCCAGTACGGCGTGCCTTTCAGGTCGAAGGCGCCGCGGGTGTCCAGTTCCCACCAGAGTTCGCGCAGCACCGCGGGATCGCGGCCGACGATGTCGAAGACGAAGCGCTCGAAATTCGAGGCCTTGGAAATGTCCATCGACGGGCTGCTGGTGACATGAGTCTCCTGGGCGCCGCGCACCCGGTAGCGCCCGGTGCGGAAGAACTCGTCGAGCACGTCGTTTTCGTTCGTCGCCACCACCAGACGACGGATCGGCAGGCCCATCTGGCGTGCGATCCAGCCGGCGAGGACATTGCCGAAGTTCCCGGACGGAACGCAGAAGTCGACCGGGCGGTCTTCGTGGGTGGCGCCGGCCGTGACGGCGAAATAGCCGCGGAAATAGTAGACCACCTGGGCGACGATGCGCGCCCAGTTGATCGAGTTGACGGCGCCCAGGCGGTGGCCGCGCTTGAATTCGACGTCGGCGCCGATCCGCTTCACGAGGTCCTGGCAGTCGTCGAAGCTGCCCTCGATCGCGAGGTTGAAGATGTTCTCGTCCTGCAGCGAGTACATCTGCGCGCGCTGGAACGCGCTCATCCGGCCGAACGGCGAGAGCATGAAGACGCGCACGCCGGGCCGGCCGCGCATCGCCACTTCGGCGGCGGAACCGGTGTCGCCCGAAGTGGCGCCGAGGATGTTGAGGCGTTCCCCGCGGCGGGCCAGTTCGGCTTCGAAGAGCGCGCCGAGGAGCTGCATCGCCATGTCCTTGAAGGCGAGCGTGGGGCCGTTGGACAGCTGGAGCAGATGCAGGCCCGGTTCGAGCTCCGCCACCGGGGTGATCGCCTCGGTGCCGAACACCGCGCTCGTGTAGGTGCCGCGCACGATCGCTTCCAGCGTTCCGGGTTCGTAGTCGTCCGCGAACCGGCGCAGGACGGCGATCGCGAGTTCCGCGTAGGGCAGGCTGCGCAGTTGCGCGCGTTCCCGGGCGTCGAACTGGGGATACTCTTCCGGCACGGCCAGGCCGCCATCCGGCGCCAGGCCTTCGAGCAGGACGTCGCGAAACGATGCCGGGGCCATGCGGCCGCGGGTGGACCAGTACTTCACGAGAGGGACTCCTGTCGAATGCGGATCACCGGCGCCAGCACCGTGTCGAGCGCCTCGATGCGGCGCAGGGCTTCGTTGACGTCGCGCTCGCGCGCTTCGTGGGTCAGCATGATGATCTCGGTCCGATTTTCGCCTTCGGCCGGTTCGCGCTGGAACATCGCGTCGATCGAAATGCGGAAATCGGCCAGGATGCGCGCGATGTCGGCAAGGACCCCGGGGCGATCGGACACCAGGATGCGGAAATAGTAGGAGGTGACCGTGTCCTCGATCGACAGCCACGGCTGGGGCACCAGGGCTTCGGGCTGGAATGCGAGGTGGGGAACGCGGTCTTCCGGGTCGGCCGTGTGCAGGCGGGTGACGTCGACCAGATCCGCCACCACCGCGGACGCGGTGGGTTCGGCGCCGGCGCCGGGGCCGTAGTAGAGGGTCGCGCCGACGGCGTCGCCCTTCACGACGACCGCGTTCATCGCCCCTTCGACGTTGGCCACGAGGCGCTTGGCGGGAACCAGCGTGGGATGCACGCGCAGTTCGATGCCGGCCGGCGTGCGCCGCGTGATGCCCAGCAACTTGACGCGGTACCCCAGTTGCTCCGCGTAGCGGATGTCCGCGGCCGCCAGCCCGGCGATGCCCTCGACATGCGCCGCATCGAACCGGATCGGCACGCCGAAGGCGATGGCCGAGAGGATCGAGAGCTTGTGCGCGGCGTCGGTGCCGTGGATGTCGAAGCTGGGGTCCGCCTCGGCGTAGCCCAGCTCCTGCGCTTCGCGCAGCGCGTCGTCGAACGAAGCGCCGGTGTCGCGCATGCGCGAGAGGATGAAGTTGCTGGTGCCGTTGATGATGCCCGCAAGCCACTCGATGCGATTGCCGGTGAGCCCCTCGCGCAAGGCCTTGATGATCGGAATGCCGCCGGCGACGGCGGCTTCGAAGGCCACCATCACCCCCATCTTCTGCGCCGCGGCGAAGATCTCGTTGCCATGGTGGGCGAGCAGCGCCTTGTTGGCCGTGACCACGTGCTTGTCGTGGGCGATCGCATCGAGCACCAGTTCGCGCGCGGGCTCGCAGCCGCCGATCAGTTCGACGACGATGTCGACGTCCGGATCGCGCACGACGTCCTGCGCCCGATCGGTGATCGGGATCGCGTCGCCCACCCATGCGCGGGCGCGCGGCACGTCGCGCACCGCCGCCCGGACGATTTCGATGCCGCGTCCGGCGCGGCGGCGGATCTCTTCCTGGTTGCGGCGCAGCACGTCGAAGGTGCCGCGGCCGACCGTACCCAGGCCCAACAGTCCCACTCGGAGCGGTTTCATACCTTTGCGATCACTCCATCGCGGCGGAACATGTCCCGGATCCCGCGCACCGCCTGGCGGATCCGCATTTCGTTTTCGATCAGCGCAAAGCGCACATGGGTGTCGCCATACTCGCCGAAACCGATCCCCGGCGACACCGCGACCTTGGCGTCGGCGAGCAGCTTCTTGGCAAACTCGAGCGACCCCAGGTTGGCGTAGTGTGCGGGGATCTGCGCCCAGACGTACATCGACGCCTTGGGAACCTCCACCATCCAGCCCAGCTCGTGCAGGCCCTTCACGAGCACGTCGCGCCGCCGCTTGTACTGCTGCACGATCTCGGCCACGCACTCCTGCGGCCCTTCGAGCGCCGCGATCGATGCGACCTGGATGGGCGTGAAGGTGCCGTAGTCGTGGTAGCTCTTGATCCGCGCCAGCGCCGCGACGAGGTCGCGGTTGCCGACCATGAAGCCGACGCGCCAGCCGGCCATGTTGTAGCTCTTGCTGAGCGTGAAGAACTCCACCGCCACGTCGCGCGCGCCGGGAATCTCCATGATCGACGGCGCCCGCTCGCCCTCGAACACGATGTCGGCGTACGCCAGGTCATGAATGACGTAGATGCCGTGCTCGCGCGCCAGGTCGATGACGCGCCGGAAGAAGTCGAGATCGACGCACTGCGCCGTCGGGTTGCTCGGGAAGCCGATCACGATCATCCGCGGCTTGGGCAGGGTTTCGCGGATCGCGCGCTCGAGCTCGCCGAAGAAGTCCACGCCCGGCGTGAGCTTCACCGAGCGGATGTCCGCACCGGCGATGATCGCCCCATAGATGTGGATCGGATAGCTGGGATTGGGCACGAGCACCGTATCGCCGCGATCGAGCGTGGCCAGCATCAGGTGCGCAAGGCCCTCCTTGGACCCGATGGTGACGATCGCCTCGGTCTCGGGATCGAGGTCGACGCCGTAGCGCGTCTGGTACCAATGGGTGATCGCCCGCCGCAGGCGCGGGATCCCCTTCGACACCGAATAGCCATGGGTGTCGGGACGATGCACCGCCTCGATCAGTTTCTGGACGATGTGCGGCGGCGTGGCGCCGTCCGGATTGCCCATGCTCATGTCGATGATGTCTTCGCCGCGGCGCCGCGCGGCCATCTTGAGCTCGCCGGTGATGTTGAAGACATAGGGCGGCAGACGCTTGATGCGCGAAAACTCCGGTTTCCCTGAATTCATTCTCGAGTGTTTCAAAGTCGGGAGGCAGGAAACGGCAGCCCCGCTGGCGACCGCCCTCCGCGTCCACAAAAAGTCCGGATTTTCCGGCAGATGCCGGAAATCGTGGTTGGTTGCATAATTTACCCGATCTGCGCCACGAGACGTGGGCAACCCCCTGCGGGCAGCACCCCGACTGGCGGCACCCGGCCGCCACGGCACCGCAGACGTGGCGCGCGGAGCGCGATTGAAGCTGCATTATCAGGCGCCATCGAATTCCAGCACCGTGACCGGCTACGGACCCGGATATATCGAAATCGACCGGGTCCGGTACGCCTGGAACGAATGGGGCGGCATCCTGCTCGCCCCGGAAGCCGCCGTACAGCGTTGGGCCGTCGCCGACCCGGCGGCGCTGGCGGCGGCCGACGTGACGCCGATCCTGGCGTTCCGCCCCGAGATCGTGCTGTTCGGAACCGGCCCCCGTCAGCGCTTTCCGAAGCCGGAGGCGATCGCCCCCCTGGCGCAGGCGCAGGTCGGATTCGAGGTGATGGACACCGCGGCGGCCTGCCGTACCTTCAACATTCTGGTTGCCGAAGGCCGCCGCGTCGTCGGCGCGTTCTTCCCCTCCGACGATCCAGCCCCTTCCGTCCCGGAAAAACCATGACCGAAACCATCCGCCCCGGCCAGCCCGTACCCGACTTTTCCGCCGCGTCGACCGCCGGCGAATTCCGCCTCTCGCAGCTGCGCGGCAGCATCGTCGTGCTCTACTTCTACCCCAAGGACAACACGCCCGGATGCACCACGGAGTCGCGCGACTTCGCCGCGATGCACGACCGCTTCGTCGCGGCGGGAGCGCGCGTCGTCGGGATTTCGCGCGATACGCTGCGCTCGCACGAGAACTTCCGCGAGCGACAGCAGCTGCCGTTCGAACTGCTTGCCGACACCGACGAAGCCGTGTGCAACCAGTTCGGCGTGATGAAGCAGAAAACCATGTACGGCAAGCCGGTCCGCGGCATCGAGCGCAGCACCTTCCTGATCGACGCCCAGGGCGTCCTGCGGCAGGAATGGCGCGGCGTGAAGGTCCCGGCCCACGCCGAAGAGGTACTGCACGCCGTCCAGGAGCTGGCGACCGGGTCCTGACCCAGCGCCCCCGCCCACCGCGCCGATTTCCGTTTTTCCTTCGCCGAAAGAAGCTCCCGATGCCCCTGCCCAAGGCACCCAGCAAGCCCGCGACGATCCTCGACCTTTCGCAAGCCCATCCGCCGGCGCACACCAAACCGGCGGCGGGGGCCAAACATGCGGCCTCGCACGCCGCCCCCCACCGCGCCGAAGCGTCGCCGCCCGCCGCGGCGGAATCCATCCACGCCGCCGCCGGAGCCGCGGCGGCGCGCCTGTCGCTGGTCGAGACCCCCGGCCGGACCGGCAGCCGCAAGGCGCGCGCACCGGCGGCGCGCCCGCGTCTCTTCGTGCTCGACACCAACGTCCTGATGCACGACCCGAGCTGCCTCTTCCGGTTCGAGGAGCACGACGTCTTCCTGCCGATGATGACGCTCGAAGAACTCGACGGGCACAAGAAGGGGATGTCCGAAGTGGCGCGCAACGCCCGCCAGGTCAGTCGATCGCTCGACGGACTGGTCGCCGCCTGCGAAACACCGATCGAAGACGGGATTCCCCTCTCGTCGCTGGGCAACACCGAGGCGACCGGCAAGCTGTTCCTGCAGACCCAGACGCTGGGCGGCGCCCTGCCGGCGAACCTGGCGTCGGGCAAGGCCGACAACATCATCCTGGCGGTGGTACGGGCCCTCAAGGAACAGGATCCGGCGCGCGACGTGGTGCTGGTGTCCAAGGACATCAACATCCGCGTCAAGGCGCGCGCCCTGGACCTCGCCGCCGAAGACTACTTCAACGACAAGGTCCTCGCCGACAGCGACATCCTCTACACCGGGATCTACGCCCTGCCCGCCAACTTCTGGGAACGCCACGCCAAAGGCGTCGAGTCCTGGCAGCAGGCGGGAAGCACGTTCTACCGCATCCAGGGGCCGCTGGTGGCCGAGCTGCACGTCAACCAGTTCGTCTACCTGGAGAGCGGCACGCCGTTCTATGCCCAGGTGCGCGAAATCCGCGGCAAGACCGCGGTGCTGCGGGTGCTGCGCGACTATCTGCACGCCAAGAATGCGATCTGGGGCATCACGGCGCGCAACCGCGAACAGTGCTTCGCCCTGAACCTCCTCTGCGACCCCGACTGCGATTTTGTGTCGATCATCGGCCAGGCCGGCACCGGCAAGACGCTGCTGGCGCTGGCCGCCGGCCTGGCGCAGACCTTCGAGAGCAAGCGCTTCAGCGAGATCATCGTGACGCGGGCGACCGTCCCGGTCGGCGAGGACATCGGGTTTCTGCCGGGCACGGAAGAGGAAAAGATGGCGCCGTGGATGGGCGCGCTCGAGGACAACCTCGAGGTCCTCAACCGCAGCGACGAAAGCGGCGGCGAGTGGGGCCGCGCGGCGACCAACGACCTCATCCGCACGCGCATCCGCATCAAGTCGATGAGCTTCATGCGCGGCCGCACCTTCGTCAACAAGTTCCTGATCATCGACGAAGCGCAGAACCTCACGCCCAAGCAGATGAAGACGCTGGTCACCCGCGCCGGGCCGGGCACCAAGGTGGTGTGCCTGGGCAACATCGCGCAGATCGACACGCCCTACCTCACCGAAGGAAGCTCGGGACTGACCTACGCCGTCGACCGGTTCAAGGGCTGGACGCATGCGGGCCATGTGACCCTGCAGCGCGGCGAGCGGTCCCGGCTGGCGGATTACGCGGCGGAAGCGCTGTAGCGGCGATTCAGAAGCGGGCGCCACCCTCACCCCCGTCTTCTCCCGCACGCGGGAGACGGGGAGCAGCTTCCGTTGCGCAGATCAGAACGGCGGCGGGGTCGACAGCGAGAGATTGTCGAAGCGCGTGTGCTCGCCCCCAAACCGCAACTGCACCTTGCCGATCGGTCCGTTTCGCTGTTTGCCGATGATGATCTCCGCAACCCCCTTGTCCGGCGTGTCGGGGTTGTAGACCTCGTCGCGGTAGATGAAGAGGATCACGTCGGCGTCCTGCTCGATGGCGCCCGACTCGCGCAGATCGGACATCACCGGGCGCTTGTCGGTACGCTGCTCCACGGTGCGGTTCAACTGCGACAGTGCCAGCACCGGCACCTTCAGTTCCTTGGCGAGCGCCTTGAGCGACCGGGAGATCTCCGAGATCTCGGTTGCCCGGTTCTCGCCCGCCGACGAGCCCGACATCAGCTGCAGGTAGTCGACGATGATCATCCCGAGCTTGCCATACTCGCGGGCCAGGCGGCGCGCCCGCGCCCGCAGTTCGAGCGGCGCCAGGGCCGGCGTTTCGTCGATGTGCAGCGGCGCGGTATGCATGCGCTCGATCGCCTCGCTCAGGCGCGGCCAATCCTCTTCGAGCAGGCGGCCGGTACGCAGGCGCTGGGCATCGATGCGACCGACCGAACCGAGCATCCGCAAGGCGAGCTGCTCCGCGCCCATTTCCATCGAAAACACCGCCACCGGCATGCCCATATCGATCGCCACATGCTCGCCGATATTGAGCGCGAAGGAGGTCTTGCCCATCGATGGCCGGCCGGCGATGATGACGAGGTCGCCTTCCTGGAACCCGGCAGTCTTGCTGTCGAGGTCCTTGAACCCGCTCGGCACGCCGGTGACGTCGCCGTGATTCGGCCGCTCGAACAGTTCCTGGATGCGCTCGACCACCTTGGACAGCAGGGGCTCGAGCTTGATGAAGCCGCCCTGGCCCCGCGCGCCCTGCTCGGCGATCTGGAAAACCTTGGTTTCGGCTTCGTCGAGGATCTGCTTGGCTTCGCGCCCTTGCGGGCTGAGCGCCGAGTCGGCGATCTCCTCGCCGACGCGCACGAGCTGCCGCAGCACCGCGCGCTCGCGCACGATTTCGGCATAGCGCCGGATATTGGCGGCGGAAGGGGTGTTCTGGACGAGTTCGTTGAGATAGACGAGGCCGCCGGCATCCTGATCCTTGCCGCTGGTGCGCAAGGCCTCGAAAACCGTCACCGCGTCGGCAGGCCGCGACTGGTCGATGAGCCGGGCGATGTGCTGGAAGATCAGCCGATGATCGTGCCGGTAGAAGTCGTCCGGCGCGATTCGGTCGGCAATGCGGTCCCAGGCGCCGTTGTCGAGCAGCAGTCCACCGAGCACCGAGGTTTCGGCGTCGATCGAGTGCGGCGGCGTGCGCAGGGCGGCAATCTGGGTGTCGGGAGTTTCCCGTTCGGAGGGGGACCAGTTCATCGTTTACCACCCTCACCCCCGCCCTCTCCCGCAAGGCGGGAGAGGGGGATTCGGCAGTTCCTTACACGTGCTCGCCGAGGACCGAAACCGTGATCTCGACCACGACGTCGGTATGCAGCGCGACCGCGACCTTGTAGTCGCCGATTGCCTTGAGCGGGCCTTGCGGCAGCCGGACGTTGGCCTTCGGAACCTCGAAGCCCTGCTTGCCCAGCGCTTCGGCGATATCGAAGTTGGTCACCGATCCGAACAGCCGGCCGTCGACGCCGGCCTTGGCGGTGATCTGCAGCGTGATGCCCTGCAGGCGCTCGCCCGCGTCCTGAGCCGCCTTCAGGCGCTCGGCGTGCACGCGCTCCAGTTCTGCGCGCTTGACCTCGAACTCCTGCAGCGCGGCCTGCGTCGCACGGCGGGCCTTGCCCTTGGGAATCAGGAAGTTGCGTGCGTAGCCGTCCTTGACGCGAACGACGTCGCCCAACTGCCCCAGATTGCTGATCTTGTCGAGAAGAATGACTTGCATGATGAATCCTGCCCCGGCGCTCAGTGAATGTCCGTGTACGGCAGCAGCGCCAGGAAGCGCGCACGCTTGATCGCCGTGTCCAGCTGGCGCTGGTAGTGCGCCTTGGTTCCCGTCAGGCGGGCCGGGATGATGCGGCCGTTGTCCTGAATGAAGTCGCGCAAGGTGTCGACATCCTTGTAGTCGATGCTTTCGACCTTCTCCACCGTGAACCGGCAGAACTTCTTGCGCTTGAACAGCGCGTTCTGCTGATTGCCGCGCCGACCGCCCGGCTTGCCGCGTCCCTTGGCGCCGAATTTCGGCTTGCCCCCGCTTCGCATCACTGCACTCATTGCATGCTCCGAAAAAACTCGTTATCGAATCCCAGATGCGGATTCCCCAGGAACCCGCTCAACCTGCGTGATATGCACCACCACACGCTTGCTCCGTTGGCTGCGCGGCGCGAGAAACCCCGTGACGCGCAGCGCTGCGCCCAGGCTCTCCGCCGCCAGGATCCTCGCCGCTTCGCCGATCGCCATCGCGTCGACGGAAAAATCAAGCGTCCGGGGAACTCCGGCTTCGACGGTCTCCGAGCGGTGTTGCAGCTGCATTTCCAGCACCGCAACGCCGGCCGGCGTGGCCCGCAGCGCAGCCCGCTCGACGAGCACCGCGTTCAACACGACGCGGTTCACGTCGAACCGGTCAAACCGCCGGAACTGCCACCTGCTCGGTCACCGTCTTGCGCGCTTCTTCGCGCTCGACGGTCTTCATCATCGGGCTGGGGCCCGTGACGGCCTTCTTCTGCACCGTCGTGAGGTGCCGCAGGATGGCATCGTTGTAGCGGAAGCCGTGCTCGAGCTCGTCGAGGGTGGCCTTGGTGCATTCGATGTTGAGCAGGATGTAGTGGGCTTTGACGAGCTTCTGGATCGGGTAGGCCAGCTGGCGACGGCCCCAGTCCTCGACCCGATGCACCTGGCCGCCTTGCGACGTGACCAGCGTGCGATACCGCTCGATCATCGCCGGGACCTGCTCGCTTTGGTCCGGATGGACGATGAAACAGATTTCGTAATGACGCATGAACACTCCTCGTGGATTCACCCTGACGGGATCAGCCGCCCGGAAAGCGTGACGCTCCGATGCGGCAAGGAACCGGGAATTGTAATACAAATACAGCGGGGATTTCGCATCGCCCCGGCGGCCGGCGGGCAGACGACCCGCCCGCTGCCGAAGCGTTAGATTTCCCCGTCCAGCAGCTGCGCGGCGGCCAGCGATTTGAGCAGCGCGTCGTTGCAGGCCGCGATCGGGATCGCGAGGTATTCCGCCTGTTTGCGCACCATGATCGGATCGCTGCGCTCGATGGCCTCGATGAGCGTCAGGTAGGGACCATACGGTCCCGTGCGGTGCAGCACCGCCTCGACGATCGTCTCCGACAGGGAGATCAGTTCGAACAGCCGGTCGAAGGGCGCGCCGGTGATGTGATCGAGGAGCGAAAAGGCACCCGTGATGAAGAGCTCGTCGCGGACCTCCGCACCGTGGTTGGCATTCGCGCCGATGGTCTCGAGAAAGATGCCGCGACGGATCGACGCATGCATCAGCGGCAGGGCGTTGGCTTCCCGCGACGCCGTTGCCAGCAACAGCGACAGCCAGCGGTTGAGCTTCTTGTACCCCAGCATCATCACCGCATGCTGAAAGGAGGTGATCTGTACCGGCAGGTTGAACGCCGCCGAGTTCACCAGTCGCAACAACTTGAACGCCAGCGCCGGGTCGCGTCGCAGCGTCAGTTCGATCTTCTGCAGATCGGCGTCGTCGCGCACCAGGCGCAGCAGTTCCAGCACCACCGCCTGCTCGGGCTGCAAGGGCCGGACCGCGGACACAGCCGGGTCCTCGATCGGCCAGCCCACGCAGGCGACCGCGTCGCGCTCGAACGCCGCGATCGCATCGGCCACCGTCTGGACCCCGGTGATGACATAGGGCAAGTGGCGTACGGCGCCGGCCGGCGCCGGCGCCACCCGCCGGCGATCCTCGCTCACGTGGATGATCGCAAACTCGAAGCAGGACAACAGCGCTGGGGGCAAGGGCACTTCCGGGCGACCCCGCAGCGCCAGTCGTTTGCCGTCCCGGAACAGGGCCTGCGTGATGCCCTGCGTCTGGGGATCGACCAACCGGTTCGCCGGGATCTCCAGCAAGGCGTTGCGCGGCGCCTTCCAGTCCAGCACCGACTCATCGAACTCGGCGTCGAGCGGCGCGACCAGCACCGGCTGCACCGCCTCCGACCAGATCGAATTGACGGCATCCAGCACGCGCCCGACCGGGGGCCGCTGCGCCGGATTGATCGCCAGCATGGTCAGGCGCGTACCCATCGCCCTGCGCTTCTTATCGATCAGCGGGGCATAGCAGATACACACCGAACCCAGCAAATCGCCGGGAATCCCATTTTTTTCCGGAAGATTCATTGATCCATCACAGCTATGGCAGGCTCACTTCCGACGGAAGTCTATTGCCTCCCCTGTGAATCGGGTCTGCAGAAGTATGCGGCGACGCGCTCCGAATTCCCGGGATCGGTGTACCGTTGCGCTGAATTTCCGCCGACGTCCGCCGATGCGCAACGACCCCGCCCTGTTCCCGAGCCTGCTTGCCCCGCGGCAACACGATGCCCACAAGGGCGACTTCGGCGCCGTCGGGGTGATCGGAGGGAGCCGCGGCATGGTCGGCGCCGTGATCCTGGCCGCGCGCGCCGCCTTGCGGATCGGCGCCGGCCGGGTCTACGCCGACTGCCTCGGCGCCCCCGATCTGCAACTGGATCTCCTGCAACCGGAATTGATGTTCCGCGCCGCACAGAACTTTCCGGACGGCCTCGACGCCATCGTCGCCGGATGCGGACTGGATGGAGATCCGGCGAGCGCCGGCGCACTCGTACGCGCGATCGACGGAACCGCCGCCCTCGTACTCGATGCCGGCGGACTGACACAGCTTGCCGCGGATCCGGCCCTGGCGCGGCGGTTCGCGACGCGCACCGCAGTCCGGGTCATCACGCCGCACCCCGGTGAGGCCGCCCGGCTGTTGGCGTGCGCCACCACCGCCGTGCAGGCCGACCGGCCGGCAAGCGCGCGGGAACTGGCCCAGCGGTTCTCGACCATCGCGGTATTGAAGGGATCGGGCACGGTGATCGCCGACCCTGCCGGAGCATGCTGGGTCAACCCGACCGGCGGTCCGGCGTTGGCGACTGCGGGCACTGGCGATGTGCTGGCGGGGATGATCGGCGGCCTGCTGGCCCAAGGCTACCCTGCGCTCGAGGCCGTGCGCGGCGCGGTGTGGCTGCATGGACGCGCCGCCGACCTGCACGGCGGCGACCGGAACCTCATCGCCTCGGAGATCGCGCCGCTGGCAATGCGGGCGTGGGACGCCCTGCGAAAAACGACGTAACCGCGCGGCCGGCTTCGCGGCTACCGATTCGGGGCGCCCGCGGGCAACAGATCGGGACGCAGGATCTTCACGCCGAACCGGTTGCGCAGACCTTGCACATACGCCTCGGCCTCGGCCTCGCCCATGCCCGCCATCCATTGGCGCACGCGCCGGGCCTGGGCTTGCGCATCGCCGGGAGAAACGTCGGACTCCGACAGCACATGGACCACGGCATAAGAACCGTCCGCTTCGGTCGCCCCGACGTAAGTCGGCAGGCTGCCCACCGGCACGTTCATGATGGCATCGACCGCCGCGCCCGACAACTCGTCCTGCGTTCCCCGTCCCAGCTCTCGCGGATCCCCAAAGCCGCGATCGTCCGGATGCGCGCGCAGCGCGGCCAGGCGCGCCTCGCCCGCCTGGCGCGCCAGCTTGGCAGCCGCCGCCTGCCGCAACCGGGTTTCGATCTCGGCCCGCACCGCCTCCAGAGGCTGCGCCGCCGCCGGGACGACCTGCATCACGTGGACGGACACCAGCGTGTCGTTGCCGACGTCGATCGCCTTGGTGTTGTGGTGATCCTCGACGGCATCGGGCGAAAACGCCGCCTCCAGCACCGCCGGCGTGAAGATCGCCGCCAACTCCGGCTGGGCAACGCCGCTGCGCGGCAGGACGTCCAGCGTACGGAGCGGCAGATGGAATTTGGCTGCCGCGCCGCGCAGGTCGTCGGGATTCTCGTAGACGAAATCGGAAAACTGCTCGGCCTCGGTGGCGAAGCGCTTCGCTGCGGCATCCTTGCGCATCCGCGCTTCGATCGCGGCACGCATCGCCTCGAACGGCTTGGCCTGCGAGCCCCGGATCCCGGTGACGCGAATGATGTGATACCCGAACGGCGTCTCGACGATGCCGCTGGTTTCGCCATCTTTCAGCGAAAACGCCACCTCCTCGAACGGCTTGGGCATCACCCCGTGCCCGAACCAGCCGAGATCGCCGCCCTTCGCCGCCGACACCGGATCCTGCGAATATTTCCGCGCAAGCGCGGCAAATTCTCCCGGATGCGCACGCAGCGCGTGCAGCACCTTCTCGGCAAGGCGATGGGCCTTGTCCTTCTCCGCCGCCGACGCGCCCGGCCGCACCGCGATGAGGATGTGGCTGGCGCGCACCTGCCCGGTCGCCCCCCAGCGCGCCTTGTGCGCGTCGTATTCGGCGCGCAACTGCGCTTCGGGAATCGAGATTCCGGCCGCGAGATCGGCCAGGCTCAGCACCAGGTACTGCACCTTGGCATGCTCGGGACTGCGATACGCATCCCGGTTCGCGTCGTATGCCGCCTTGACGTCGGCATCGGAGATCCGGACCTGGGGCAGATAGGCATCCGGCCGGAACGACAGGACTCGGATCTTCCGACGCTGGTCGGCCAGCGCGAACAGCCGCTTGGACACCGTCATGGGCAGGAACGCGCTGCGCGCCACCCCCGACTCCAGCAGTTGTCGGTCGATGTCGGTGCGCAAGCGGGTCTCGAAATCCCGCTCCTCATAGCCGCGTGCGGTGAGCATCCGCCGATAGAGCACGTAATCGAACCGCCCGTTGCTCTGGAACTCCGGAATCGACGCGATCGCGTCGCGCAGGCGGGCATCGGTGACGACGAGATGCGCCTGCGCCGCCTCATGGTCCAGCGCCTTGTCCGACAGCAATTCGTCGAGGGCCGCGGCGCGGACCTCCGGCGTGTTGAGCATGTCCGGATTGACGTTGGGCAGCATCGCCGCCATGCGCGCGATGCGGTTGCGCACGGCGAAGTCGAGTTCGGGTTGGGAAATCACCTCGCCGCCGACCTTCGCCACGCCGTCGCCCTGGCCGAAGTACTGGGTAAACCCGTAGATGCCGGAAAAGATGAACGGGATGAATGCGGCCACCGTCAGAATGGGCAACAGCCAATTGCGGTGGCGACGAACGGTTTCAAACATGGGTAGCCGTGCAAGGATGCCGTCCGCGCCGCCCCCCCGATTCCGATGTTCCGGGAACGCTGCGCCGTCGGTGCGTGTCGACAAAAGACCGCCATGTTACCGGCTTTTCCGCACTCCGCGCCCGCCGCCGGATTCCGATCGCACCTCGGGATCAGCCCGGGTCCGGACTCCCGCTCCCCCCCACCGAGCGACCGCCGAAGACCACGATGGCATTGCGGCCCGCCGCCTTGGCCTCGTACATCGCCTCATCGGCATGGCGGAGCAGATCGCGCGGACCGCGGGCATGCGCGGGATAGAACGCGATGCCGATGCTCGACGAAACCGCCAAGGGCCGGCCGTCGGCAAGAACAAAAGGCTCCGCCAGCGCCAGGCGGATCTTTTCCGCGACGACCAGTGCATCGTCGACCGTGCGGGTCTCCGGCAGCACGGCGACGAATTCATCGCCGCCGATCCGGGCCACGGTGTCGGACTGCCGCACGCAGGCCAGCATCCGGCCGGCCGCGGCCTGCAGCAGCCAATCCCCTACTTCATGCCCGTGCTCGTCGTTGATCGGCTTGAACCGGTCGAGATCGATGAACAGCAGCGCCACCAGCGATCGCTTGCGGCGCGCCTGGACCAGCAGTTGCTGCAGACGGTCCTCGAGCAGCCGGCGATTCGGCAGATTCGTCAGCCGGTCGAAATAGGCCCAGTGATGGATCCGCTCCTCGGCCGACTTGTGCTGGGTGATGTCGCGATTGGTTCCAACCATCCGGACCGCGCGGCCGTCGGCATCGCGCGCGTCGACCTTGCCGCTGCACAGGATCCACTTCCACCCTTCCGGACATTGAATCCGGACTTCCTCCTGGAAGAACGCCGCACCGCCGCGGATGGTCGCGGCCGCCGCCCGAAGCATCCGCGGGGCATCCTCGGGATGGACCCGCCGCATCAACTCCTCCGGCGCGGCCACCGTCTCACCCGGAGCGCCGCCGGTCAGTTCGGCCCAGTGTTCATCGAGCACCATCAGCCCCTCGCGGATGTCGTATTCCCAGATCGACAACGACGACGCCTCCAGCGCCAGTTCCAGCCGTTCCTTGGCGCGCGCCAGTTCCTCCTCCGCACGCTTGCGATCGGTGATTTCATGGTTGCTGATGCGGCGGCCCCGGAACTCGCCGTCGGCGCGAAAGATCGGGCTGCAGCTGTGCGCCAGCCAACGCACCGCCCCCTGCTTCGTGACGATGCGGAAGTCGATCGAATGATTGCTGTCGTCCCGGTAATGCTCGAGGTGGGTTGCGAGCTGCTGCCGGTCATCCGGGTGAACGATGCGCTCGACCAGGCTGGGGTCGGCGAGAAACTCGGCCTGCGTGTAGCCCGTGACGCGCTCGCACGACGGCGACATGTAGACGATGCGGCAATTCGGCCCGCGCCAGTACTCCCAGTCGTAGGTGTAGTCGGCCATGGTGCGGAACCGTTCCTCGCTTTCCTCCAGGCGCCGGACGAAGGGAAGCGTCTGCACGCGCAGCAGCAGGATCGCGCCGAGCGCAAGCAGCGGAAACACATAGAGCAGGGGCAGCAGCCGACGCACGATGGGCGCGTAGAGCTGGTCGGCATCGAGCCGCAGCACCGATCCAAGTCCGAGCGTTCCGATCGGTTGGTATGCCGCGATCGATGCGACGCCGCGATAATCCTGCGCGCGCGCGACGCCCGACTTCCCTTCCAGGGCATAGTGCATCGGAATGAAGTGGCCATCGACGCGATCCGGCAGGTCGCGCAGCACCCGCCCGCCCGCGGAGTGCAGCGGGAAACAGTCCATGCGCCCGGTCGCCTTCGCGGCGCAGACGGCAAAATCGAGCGAATCGCCAAAGCGACCGGGGCGGGACAGGCTGCCGACGATTGCGGGATCCAGGCGCCACTCGGCGATCATCGTCCCGACCACGCGGGCGCCATCCACCAGTTCGATGTGCGTGCGCAGCACGTATCCGTCGTCCCAGAGGAGGCTGCTTGGGGTCGGCAGCTGGACCGGAACCGCCAGCGCCGGCGCAGCAAGGAACGTCCCGGAACGGCCGACCTCGACGCCCGCAGCGGTGCGAAACGCCACCGCGGTGAACCCGGGCGCCGGCAGGCCCCGGAGGATGTCCGCAAGCCGCGCCCGGGCACGGCCGTCGCCGGCATTCGCGGCCAGTTGCCGCATGGTCTGGATGATCGCCGGGGTGGCAAGGGCCTTGCTGCGCCCCCACGCGCTGCGAATTTCCGTGTTCAGGACGGTCGCACGCCGCTCCAGCGAGAGGGCAAGCCGGCCTTCCATCGCTTCCTTGCCGTCCGGAACCAGGATGGCAAATCCGCCGGCCAGGCCAAGCAGACCCACGGCGACGACGACCCCGGCCGCGACATAGCCGATGCGGTCGGCATCCCGCATTTCCTGCGACCGGCGTCCGACGATCGCACGGACCCACCGCAGGGCCGCGCCCCGGGTGCCGGCCCCGGACACACGCTCCGACTGTTCGGCCATATTCTTCGGTTTCGTACGATCGACCTTCGCGGCCGCCGGTTCATCCGGCTCCGCCCCCTCAAGTCCGAATCCTCCGCCCCATGCACGAAGGGTATCCCAGCCGGCTGCGCGCGGGCGGCGCAAACCAGTCCCCGACGGCAAGAATAATGACAATCATTTGCAAAATACCGGGATGCCATCGGCACAAACGCCACCCCGCAGCACTCCGCACCCTATGCGGTATGCCTCGAACGATGAATCCGGTGCTGCAGAGGAGCGCTTGGCTCGTGGTGTAAACCAGGGCATGGGTTGGGGCTTGCCCCCAATCGCAATGACGCGCCCGGCATATTTCGGACAACCGACGTCGACTTGCCGACGTCGTTCCGTAGAGAAATTGGCGGAGTGGACGGGACTCGAACCCGCGACCCCCGGCGTGACAGGCCGGTATTCTAACCAACTGAACTACCACTCCGCGCGGTTTACATGGTGGGTGCTGAGAGGCTCGAACTCCCGACCTACGCCTTGTAAGGGCGCCGCTCTACCAACTGAGCTAAGCACCCCCGCGACTTCGTTGCTCGCGAAGCCCGCTAGTTTAGCGCATCTTTCAGCGCTTTGCCAGCGCGGAACTTCGGGACCTTCGCCGCCTTGATCTTGATCGGCTCATTGGTACGCGGATTGCGGCCGGTGCGCGCCGCGCGCTTGGAGACGGCAAACGTGCCGAACCCGACGAGGGTGACGGCGTTGCCCTTTTTGAGCGAGGTGCGGATCCCGCCCAGCAGCGCATCGAGGGCTCGGCCAGCCGCAGCCTTGGAGATATCCGCCTGGCGGGCGATGTGTTCAATCAGTTCGGTCTTGTTCAAGGTTCCCCCTCGGATAACCTGGGCTTGGATTGCGTCGGATTTATTCTTTTGTGTACTTCATTTTGCGGCGGGTATTCAACCGCGGCGGAGGAATGGTGTCAAGGCGACGAAACGCCTACCGCCCCTCCGCGATCGCCTCATCGATTGCCGGCGCGATCGCGCCGGCAATCGATACCGACCCGGTCTAGTGCTTCACGTGCTCCGTCGCCTCGCCGGAAGCGGCCGCCTCCACCCCGACCACTTTCTCCTGCGGCGGCGCCGCGGCCGCATCGTCCTCCGGCAAGGGCTCAGGCTGCCGCACCAGCGCAACCTGCAGGACCTGGTCGATCCATTTCACCGGAAGGATCTCGATCCGATTCTTGACGGCCTCGGGAATTTCCGCAAGGTCCTTGGCGTTTTCCTCCGGGATCAGCACGGTCTTGATCCCGCCGCGCTGCGCGGCCAGCAGCTTTTCCTTCAAGCCGCCGATCGCCAGCACTTCACCGCGCAGGGTGATCTCCCCGGTCATCGCCACGTCCGGCCGCACCGGGATGCCGGTGAATGTCGACACCAGCGCCGTCGTCAACGCAATGCCCGCGCTCGGCCCGTCCTTGGGCGTCGCCCCCTCGGGCAGGTGGATATGGATGTCGTTCTTCTCGAACACCACATCCTTGATCCCCAGCCGTCGCGCGCGACTGCGCACCACGGTGCGCGCCGCCTCGATCGACTCCTTCATCACATCGCCGAGCGAACCCGTGCGAATGATGTTGCCCTTGCCCGGCATGGTGGTCGATTCGATGGTCAGGAGTTCGCCGCCCACCTCGGTCCAGGCCAGACCGGTGACCTGGCCGACCTGCGCCTCCTTTTCGGCGATGCCGAAGGTGTAGCGCCGCACGCCAAGGTATTTATCGAGATTCTGCGGCGTCACGCGCACCTTGGCCTTTACGCCCTTCTTGATCACCGCCGCCTTCACGACCTTGCGGCAGATCTTGGACAGTTCCCGCTCCAGCGCCCGCACACCGGCCTCGCGCGTGTAGTAGCGGACGATATCGCGCAAGGCCGTCGACGTGACCTCGAGTTCGTTCTTGGTCACGCCGTTGTTCTTCATCTGCTTGGGAAGCAGATAGCGTGTCGCGATGTTGACCTTTTCGTCCTCGGTGTATCCCGACAACCGGATGACTTCCATCCGGTCGAGCAGCGGCGCCGGGATGTTCATCGTGTTGGCCGTGGCGACGAACATCACGTCGGACAGGTCGTAGTCGACCTCGACGTAGTGATCGACGAACGTGCTGTTCTGCTCGGGATCGAGGACCTCCAGCAGCGCCGAGGATGGATCGCCGCGGAAATCCATGCCCATCTTGTCCACTTCATCGAGCAGGAACAACGGGTTGCGGACCCCGACCTTGCTGAGGTTCTGCAGGATCTTGCCCGGCATCGAACCGATATAGGTGCGCCGGTGGCCCCGGATTTCGGCCTCGTCGCGGACGCCGCCCAACGCCATGCGCACGAACTTGCGGTTCGTGGCGCGCGCGATCGACTGGCCGAGCGAGGTCTTCCCGACACCGGGAGCCCCGACCAGGCAGAGGATCGGCGCCTTGACCCGGTCGACGCGCTGCTGCACCGCCAGGTACTCGACGATGCGCTCCTTGACCTTGTCGAGCCCGTAATGGTCCTCGTCGAGCACCTTTTCGGCATTGGCAAGATCGTTGTTGATCTTGGTCTTCTTCTTCCAGGGCAAGCCGACCAGGGCGTCGATGTAACTGCGCACGACCGTGGCCTCCGCCGACATCGGCGACATCAGCTTGAGCTTCTTCAGCTCGGCCTCGGCCTTCTGCCGTGCCTGCTTGGGCATGCGCGCCGCCTTGACCTTCTTGTCGAGCTCGTCGAGATCGGCACCTTCCTCGCCTTCGCCGAGTTCCTTCTGGATCGCCTTGACCTGCTCGTTCAGGTAGTACTCGCGCTGGCTCTTCTCCATCTGGCGCTTGACTCGCCCACGGATGCGCTTCTCCACCTGGAGGATGTCGATTTCGGTCTCGAGCTGCGCGAGCAGGTGCTCGAGGCGCTCATTGAGATCGCCCATTTCGAGAATCTTCTGCTTCTGCTCGATCTTGATCGGCAGATGCGCGGCGATCGTGTCGGCAAGCCGGCCGACCTCGTCGATACCCGCGATCGACGTCAGGATTTCGGCGGGGATCTTCTTGTTCAGCTTGACGTATTGGTCGAACTGGGCGATCACCGCCCGGCGAAGCGCCTCCACCTCGGAATCGCCGCCCTCTGCGGCGGCCATCGCCTGCGTTTCGCAGGTGAAATGGGTGCCGGCGTCGACGATGGCCTCGACCTGCGCACGCTGCGCCCCCTCGACGAGCACCTTGACGGTGCCGTCCGGCAGCTTCAGCAGCTGCAGGATGTTGGCGATGCAGCCGATGCCGTAGATGTCCTCCGCGGAGGGCTCGTCCTTGGCGGCATTCTTCTGGGCGACCAGCATGATGCTCTTGCCGGACTCCATGGCCACTTCCAGCGCCTTGATCGATTTCGGCCGCCCCACGAACAGGGGGATGACCATGTGGGGGAATACGACCACGTCGCGCAGCGGTAGCAGCGGCAGCGAAAGGCGGTCGGAAGTGGTCGTTTCGGTGGCGGGTGTGGTCACGGTAGTGGTTCCTGCAAGGGGTTACTGCGGGGAATGTGGGGACGATGGCGCGCAGATCAAGACGGGCGAGTGCCCCACCCCGGCCGCTGCGGCGGCCGACCGGCCGGAACCGGGCCGGAACGGGCCGGGCTCGGAGGATCGTCCGCAGCGCAGCCCGGCCACGCCGGCCCGGCTACGCCCCGGCCACTTTCGGCTGCTCGGCGTAGACGACGATCGGCTGTCCCTCCTGCACCGACTTCTCATCCACCACGACCTTCTCGACATTGCTCATCCCCGGGAGATCGAACATGATGTCGAGCAGCACCGACTCGACGATCGAGCGCAGGCCGCGCGCCCCGGTCCGGCGGGAGTGCGCACGCCGCGCGATCTCCTGCAGGGCGTCGGGGCGCACCTCGAGTTCGACACCCTCCATCGCGAAGAGGCGGCGGAACTGCTTGACCAGCGCATTCTTGGGTTCGACGAGGATTTCGACCAGCGCTTCCTGCCCAAGTTCGTCGAGCGTGGCAACGACCGGCAGGCGCCCGACCAGTTCCGGGATCAGGCCGAACTTGACCAGGTCGTCCGGCTGGACGTCGCGCAGCAATTCCCCGACCGCGCGGTCGCTGGGGGAGGAAACCTGGGCTCCGAAGCCGATACCGCTCTTCTCCGAGCGGTTGCGGATGACCTTTTCGAGGCCGTCGAAGGCGCCGCCGCAGATGAACAGGATGTTCGTGGTGTCGATCTGGACGAAATCCTGGTTCGGATGCTTGCGCCCGCCCTGCGGCGGAACGCTGGCGATCGTCCCCTCGATCAGCTTGAGCAGCGCCTGCTGCACGCCCTCGCCGGAAACGTCGCGGGTGATCGACGGGTTGTCCGACTTGCGCGAGATCTTGTCGATCTCGTCGATGTAGACGATGCCCCGCTGCGCCTTTTCGATGTCGTAGTTGCAGTTCTGCAGCAGCTTCTGGATGATGTTCTCGACGTCTTCGCCGACATACCCCGCTTCGGTGAGCGTGGTGGCATCGGCGATGACGAACGGCACATTGAGCAGCCGCGCAAGGGTCTGCGCGAGCAGGGTCTTTCCCGACCCGGTCGGGCCGATGAGCAGGATGTTGCTCTTGGCCAGTTCCACGTCGTCTTTCGACGACATGTGCCGCAGGCGCTTGTAGTGGTTGTATACCGCGACCGCGAGGATGCGCTTGGCCTTCTCCTGGCCGATCACATACTGGTCGAGGATGGTGCAGATCTCTTTCGGAATCGGCAGATCTCCGCGCGCGCCGCCCGCCTCCGCGCCGGTTCCGACCTCGTCGCGGATGATGTCATTGCACAGATCGATACACTCGTCGCAGATGAACACCGAGGGGCCGGCGATGAGTTTTTTCACCTCGTGCTGGCTCTTGCCGCAGAACGAGCAGTACAGCACACGTTCGCCCGAATTCTTCTTTTCCGCCATGGGACGCCCCCCAACTTCTTCTTCGCCGGTCCGTCCGGCAACCAGCGTCCGGCAACCTGCCGGCTGCCCGCCGGTCACTCTCCGCGCTTGACGAAGATCTTGTCCACCAGCCCGTAGCTTACTGCATCATCCGCCGACATGAAGTTGTCGCGGTCGGTGTCCTTGGCGATGCGCTCGACCGGCTGTCCGGTGCGCTCGGCAAGGATCGCGTTCAGCCGTTCCCGCAGCGACAGGATTTCCCGCGCCTGGATTTCGATGTCGGTCGCCTGACCCTGCGAACCGCCGGACGGCTGGTGAATCATGATGCGCGAGTTCGGCAGCGCGTAGCGCTTGCCCTTGGCGCCTGCCGCCAGGAGAAAGGCGCCCATGCTTGCTGCCATCCCCACGCAGATCGTCGAGACGTCGGGCTTGATGAACTGCATGGTGTCGTAGATCGCCATGCCGGCATACACCGAGCCGCCGGGAGAGTTGATGTACAGCGAGATGTCCTTGTCCGGGTTCTCCGACTCCAGGAACAGCAACTGCGCCACGACCACGTTGGCCGTCGCCTCATTGACCGGACCGACGAGAAACACCACCCGATCGCGCAGCAGCCGCGAATAGATGTCGTACGCGCGCTCGCCGCGGCCGCTCTGCTCGATGACCATCGGCACATAGTTCAGGCCCATCGGCGTCTGCCACTGCGCCCCCCCCTCGGTCGCAAACCGGCTCATCGCATCACCCCTTCGCAGCTTCCATCAGTTCGTCGAACGATACCGCGAGATCCGAAACCTTGGCATGCTGCAAGACCCATTCGACGACATTGTCTTCCAGCACCGCCGCCTCGACCTCGGCCATGCGCTCGCGGTTGCCCAGATACCACTGCATCACCTCGCCCGGGCGCTCGTAGCTGCCGGCGATGGCTTCGAGCGTCTGGCGCACCTGGTCGCGCGTCGCATGCAGCTTCTGGGCCCGGATGATCTCCCCGACGACGAGCGAGATCCGCACGCGCCGCTCCGCCGCTGCCGCGAACACTTCCAGCGCCGGGTACTCCTTGCCGCCCCGCGCCGCGATCTCGGCCTGCGCCATGCTCCGCAGCGATTCCTGCTCCTCGGCGATCAGCGCCCGCGGCAGGTCGAACCGCGCCACCCGCTCCAGGGCGTCCATCACGCTGTCGCGCGTGCGGCGGCGCAGGCGCGCCGTCACTTCACGCTCGACATTGGCGCGCACTTCCGCGCGCATGCGGTCGAGGTCGCCGTCGGCAATGCCCAGCTGGCGCGCAAACTCGCCATCGAGTTCCGGCAGCGCCCGCTCGCGCACTTCCTTGAGCGTGATGTCGAAATGCGCCGTCTTTCCCGCCACGTCCTTGCCGAAATAATCATCCGGGAAGGTCACCGCGACGCTGCGGGTCTCGCCCTTGGTCATGCCGCGCACGGCGCCCTCGAACTCCGGCAGCATGCGGCCCGCGCCCAGTTCGAAACGGAAATCCTCCGCCGCGCCGCCCGGAAATGCATTGCCATCGATCACGCCGTGAAAATCGATGGTCACCAGATCGCCGTCGGCGGCCGCGCGCTCGACCAGATCGAAATGGCTGCGCTGGCGGCGCATCACGGCGATGGTCTTCTCGACCTCGTCGTCGCCGACGGGGCAGACGGAACGCTGGACATCGACCTGCGAGACATCCACCGTGCCAACTTCGGGATAGACCTCGAAGGTGGCCCGGAACGCCAGGCGGCCGGTATCCGGCTCCGCATGAGGCTCGATGTGCGCCCGGCCCGCAATGCGCAGATTGCCCTGCGTCAACACGTCCGACAACGCCTCGCCGATCTTGTCGTTGATCACTTCGGCATGCACCTGTGCGCCATGCGTCTGCGCGACGAGCTTCATCGGCACCTTGCCGCGCCGGAACCCCGGCATGGTCGTTTCGCGCGCCAGCCGCGCCAGCCGCTGGGAAACTTCGGTCGCGACCGCATCGGCGGCCACGCTCAGATCGACACGGCGTTCCAACGCGCCGACGGACTCGATATTTGCCTGCATCTTTCTGGGAATGCGGATCCGGAATCCGGAGCGCCGCTCATCAAGATTGATCGGAAAGGGTGCAAAGGGAGCCGGACCCGGCATACGCGCCTCGACGCGAAGTCCGGCCCGATTCCGGCACCGGATTCTTTCCGCCCGCGAAAAACAGCTCGCGCCCTCCACCCGCAAGAGCGGGATCTTAGCAGTCCGGCGGCCCCGAAACCGGCATTCAGGAAACCATTTCGTACCGACGCTCGCGAAACCGCGTCAGGCACGCGTCGACTACGCGGGTGTCACCCCCGGAATCGTAGATGCGGCCGCGATTGCGGACGCTGCATGCGAGCGGACCCGAGGGAAGGACTCCCCGAGCCGCTCCGCATCCTGCGGCACCCGCGCGACGCGGGCTGCCGTGATCGCCCGGTCAGGCCTTGGTGTTGACGATCTGGCCGGTGACCTGGCCGTTGAGATTGGCGACCGGCGCGGAGACATGGCCTCCCCCGCCGGCGCTGCCGTCGCCATCGCCGTCAAAGCCGCTGGGTTGCTGAGGACGCGCGGGGGCCGCTTGACTCTGGACTGCGGTCGCCTGGGTTGCGGCAGTGGACGTAACCTGCATGATGGATCCTTTCGAAAGGGGTTGATCAGGAACTCCCTTTCGCGATATCGGACCCGGCGATGTAATCTTGAGTGTTACAGTGGGATTATTAGCGGCCGTTAAGCGTTTCCGCGGAAACGATGGAATCCGTGGCAGCAAGAAAACAAGGAGACTGGTGCGCCCGGTCAGACTCGAACTGACAAGCCAAAAGGCGACGGCACCTAAAGCCGTTGCGGTTACCAATTTCGCCACGGGCGCAGCAACCCGATTCCCCGCCCGCCGGACCGGCCGCATCCACCGGTTTTGCCGCCCTGGCAGGAGAACCGCCGCCGAGGCGGTCCAATAACGAATTTTACCCCATGACTGCAGACGAATACTGCCGGCAGATGGCCGGCGCAAGCGGATCCAGCCTCCACTACAGCCTGTTGTTCCTTCCTGCGCCCCGGCGCCGCGGAGTCGTGGCCCTGCACGCCTATTGGCAGCAGTTGCGCGAAGCCGCCGCGGGCGCTTCCGATCCGGCGATCGCCGGTGCCCAGCTCGCGTGGTGGCATGGCGAAGTGGACCGGCTGTATGCCGGGACCCCCCAACATCCGGTCACCCAGGCGCTGGCACCGCATCGGGACCTCGGCGGCCTCACCCGGCAGGGAATGCTCCAGGTCCTCGACGGCATGCGCATGGTCGCCGGCCCGGCGCGGTTTGCCGACGCCGCGGCACTGGCCCGCCACTGCCGCCTTGCGGCCGGATCGATCGCCGAGATGACGGCCGGCCTGTGCGGCATGCGCGAGCCGGCGACCGCCGACCACGCCCGCGCTCTGGGGGAAGGGCTGCAGATCGTCCACATCCTGCGCGAACTCGGCGAGGATGCGCGCCGCGGCCGCATCCGCCTTCCTCTCGATGACCTCGAACGCTTCGGTGTCGCCCCCGCGGACCTTCTCGCGGGGCGATACGTCGACGGGTTCCTGCCGCTGATGCGCTGCGAGGCGCAGCGGGCGCGAGACGCATTCGCGGAGGCCGCGCGCAGCTTGCCGCCGGCGGATCCCCGCGCGCAGCATCCCGGCCGGATCATGGCGGCGATCCATATCGCGCTGCTCGACGAACTCGAACGGGATGGCTTCCGCGTACTGCACCAGCGTGTCGCGCTCACCCCGCTGCGCAAGCTCGCCATCGCCTGGCGGACCCGGATGTTTCCGCAGACGCGGGCGCGCTGACGCGGAACATGGCCACCGACGCCGCCAGTTCGTCCGCCTGACCCTGCAGGCTGCGCGCAGCGGCCGACCCCTGCTCGACCAGCGCCGCGTTCTGCTGCGTCACCCGATCGAGCTGCGCCACCGCCTGATTGACCTGGCCGATGTCGCTGTTCTGCTCGGCGCTCGCGCGCGCGATCTCTCCCAGGAGGTCGGTCACGCGCTGCACCTGCGCAACCAGTTCGTGCAGGGTGTCCCCGGCGGCCGAAACCGTCTGGGCTCCGTTCTCGATCCTGCCGGTCGAATGCGAAATCAGGTTCTTGATCTCCTGGGCCGCCTGTGCGCAGCGCTGGGCGAGATTGCGCACCTCGGCCGCGACCACGGCGAACCCCCGGCCATGCGCGCCGGCGCGCGCGGCCTCGACCGCCGCGTTCAGAGCCAGAATGTTCGTCTGAAATGCAATCCCGTCGATCACGCCGATGATCTCCGCCATCCTGCGGCTCGACGCGGTGATCTCGGCCATGGTGCGCACCACTTCGCCCACCGCCAGTCCGCTGCGGTCGGCGGTTGCGGAAACGGTCGACGCAAGGGCATTTGCCTGATGCGCCGATGCCGAGCTCTGCGCCACCGCACCGGCGATCTGCTCCATCGACGCCACCGTCTGCTGCAGACTGCCGGCCTGCTGTTCCGTGCGGCTCGACAAATCCTGATTTCCTGCCGCGATCTCGCGCGACGCCGTCGCCACCGAATCGACGCCGATGCGGACCCGCTGCACGACCGTGCGCAGGTTGACCACCATGCGCGCCAGGGCGTCCTGCAGCCGCGCCAACTCATCGCGCCCTACGCTCCGCGGCTCGTGCGACAGATCACCCTGCGCAACGGCATCGGCGACGGCAACCGCCTCGGCCAACGGGCGCATGATGGAACGGGAGATGAGGATCCCCAACGCGAGCGACAGCATGATGCCCGCAATCGTCAGGGACACCTGTGCCACGCGGCTCAGGGAGTAGAACTTCGCGGTTTCCGCCGCGCTGCGTTCCGCGCTGCGGGTGCTCCATCCGACCAGTGCGCGCAACGCTTCGTCGACCGGGCCGATCGCGTCGCCGAAATCGCTGAATAGAAGCGCCCTCGCCTCGCGGTTGTCGCCCGATTTTGCGCCCGCGATCACGGCGACGATCTGGTCGAACGCACGGTCGTAGTCCGCGGCCGCCAGCTTCGCGACGATGGCGAGCTTCCGGTCCCTTTCCTCCCGCAAATCGAGCCGTCGAAGCGCCTCGGCCAGATCCTTGCGCTCCTCGTCGCGGTATCGCCGAGCCTGCCGAAGCGACTGCGCCCGCGTGTCTTCGTCGTCGGCAAGCATCGCGCTTCGGACCGCGCGGTCGGAATAGATCGCCGCCGACAGCGCCGCCGCGGAGACCTTCAAGCCCAACAGATCGCGTCCATACATCGAAGCCGCATGGTCGTTCATCTTCGCCGTGATGACCACGCCCACGGTGCTGATCACCCCGCCGACCAGGGCGAGCAACACATACGACACGATCAGCCGTGTCCCGACGCCAATATTCGCCAACCACGCCATGATCCCTCTCCCGGCCTTTTTGCACCGCACCATTGTCGCGAGGGACCGGCAGCGGGCTCCGCGGAAAAACGGCGGACGCGGATCGCTTTACCGAGGAAGGCGGCAACGAAACTTCATTGCGCCGTCACATGCTTCTGAAACCGCACCGGCACCGCCGGCACCGACGCGAGCACCGACGGCTTGATCCTGCCGAGCACGTGCATCTCGCACGCCTTGCAGTCGAACTGCAGCGTCAGCCGCTCCTTGCCGTTGACCAGGGTCATGGGCTCCGCCCGCACCATCCCCTGCACGCCGATCACGCCTTTGGCCTGCTTGGGGCAAAGACTCAGCGAATACCGGATGCAATGCCGGGTGATCATCAGGCTCACCTCCCCGGTTTCCGCATGACTCTCGTACGCGGCCTCGATCATCTGCACGCCGTGCCGGCGATAGAACGCCGCCGCCTTGCCATTGGCGACATTCCCGAGATAGCTCAGGCTGTCCGCGGGATATTGCGGCGGCGGATCGACCGGCGCCTTGCGCGGCAATCGCGCCCATCCCCGGGCGCGCCGGGCCTCGAGCAGGGACACCGCATCGCGGCGCCAGGCGTTGGCAACCGATGCGGGGACGAAGCGCGGTGCGCGCCACGCGATGTCCGGCTCCGCTTCGGCGACGAACGCGGTGTTGCCGAGCTTGCCCAGGGCCCCGCGCAAGACCTCCGCTGCACGCGCACCGTCCTGGGCCGGCTCGAACTCCTGCGGCGCGGCGACCGCGACCGCATTGCCGTCGCCGTCGCGCAGATGCAGCCGCAGCACCCCATCCTCCTCGCGCAACGACCAGCGCACGCCGATCCGCCGCTCGGCGCTCTGGCCGTCCAGCATGCGGTTCCACGCCGCATCGCGATTGCGCGCAATCTCGGTGCCGGCGCGCAACTCGGGGCACTGGGCAAGCGACTGATTGGGTTCGATGCGCCAGCGGCGCGGGCCGATGCGCACGGCGCGATTGACCTGCAGGCCGCTCAGGTCCTTCTGCAGCGTGTAGTAGGTCAAGCCGTCGCCGTTGTTCAGCGCGACGTCTTCGCCCGCGGTCTCGACCTCAATGTGGTCGGGCGCGACCCGGGCTACGTGGCCGACCGGGATCCCGGCGTGCTTGGGCGTATCGAACGAGCCGATCGCATCGCTGCGCCCCTGCACGAAGTAGTCGGTGTGGCCGCGCTGGAAATTGCGCGCCGGATCGGGCGTGAAGAGGAACCGGCAACGACCGCTGCTCGCCGCCTGCAGGTCGCCCCGCCGCGCAAGGATCGCATCGAGCCCCTGCCGATAATGAGCAGTGACGTTCTTGACGTACGCCATGTCCTTGTAGCGACCCTCGATCTTGAACGAGCGCACGCCCGCATCGATCAACGCCTCCAGGTTCTCCGTCTGGTCGTTGTCCTTGAGCGACAACAGATGCCGGTCGTGCGCAACCACCCGGCCCTGGGTGTCGGTGAGCGTATAGGGAAGCCGGCAGGGCTGCGAACAATCGCCCCGGTTGGCGCTGCGCCCGGTCTGCGCGTGGCTGAGATAGCACTGCCCGCTGTAGGCCACGCACAAGGCGCCGTGAATGAAGAATTCCAGCACCGTGTCGGCGGGCACGGCGCCGGCGATTCCGGCAATCTGCGGCAGGGACAGCTCGCGCGCCAGTACGATCTGCGAAAACCCGACATCGGCCAGGAAACGGGCCTTCTCCGGGCTGCGGATGTCCGCCTGCGTGCTCGCATGCAACTGGATGGGCGGCAGATCGAGTTCGAGCACGCCCATGTCCTGCACGATGAGCGCATCGACGCCGGCGTCGTACAGTTCCCAGATCAGCGTGCGCGCCGGTTCGAGTTCGTCGTCGCGCAAGATCGTGTTGAGCGTCGCGAAGATCCGGGCGTTGTACCGGTGCGCGTGCGCGGTGAGGCGTGCGATGTCGGCGACCGCATTGCCGGCGCTCGCGCGCGCGCCGAAGGCCGGTCCGCCGATGTAGACGGCATCGGCACCGTGATTGACCGCTTCGATGCCGATCTCGGCATTGGCCGCGGGCGCGAGCAGTTCGATTTCGGAACGCATGAGATTTTTCACCTTCCCTCGCTTGCGCCCGCCTCTCCCGAGGAGGAGGCGGGCGTTTGGGACTGCACCGCGATGGCCGCCAGGACGGCAAACGCAGCGCCCGCCACGAACGTTCCGACAGGCCCGACGCGATCCCACAGCACGCCTGCCAGCACGCTGGCGGCCAACCCGGTGAAACCGCCCACCAGGTTGAACATGCCGAACGCGGTTCCACGCAGGTCGGCGGGCGCCGCATCGGCCACCATCCGCGACAGCAGGCCCTGCGTGAACGCCAGATGCAGGCCCCAGAGCCCGATGCCGATCCATACCCAGGCGCCACTGCCGCGCCAGGCAAGCACACCGTCCGCGACGACGAGCAGCGCCAGGCCGATCCGGAGCAAGGCGTGGTGGTTGCCCCCGCGATCGGAGAGCTTGCCCATCGGATAGGCCGCCACCCCATACACCACGTTCATCGCCACCAGCACCAAGGGCGACAGCGCGATCGCCAGGCCGCCCTCCTGGGCGCGCAGGATCAGGAACGCCTCGCTGAAATGCGCCAGACCGACCAGCGCACCGAACAGCACGACGCGCCAATACCTCGCTCCCAGGCGGGCGAGATTCGCCCGGGACATTGGGTTCGCCGCCGGCGCGTGGGGACGCTCCGGCGGCTCGCGCACCCCCAGAGCGAGGACCACCACGCACAATGCCGCCGGAATCACCGCGACCCGGAACACCGCGCGGAAATCGTCGTGCCACAAGGCCATCAACCCGATGGCGAACAACGGACCGGCGAATGCGCCCACGGTATCGAGGGACTGCCGCAGGCCGAATGCCGCGCCCCGCTGCTCCGGCGGCACGATGTCGGCAATCAGCGCGTCCCGCGGCGCGCCGCGGATGCCTTTGCCGATCCGATCCACCACCCGGGCGGCCAACACCGTACCGGCGCTCGTCGCGATCACGAAGAGCGGCTTGGTGGCGGCGCTCATCGCGTAGCCGAACACCGTCAGCGGCTTGCGCCGCCGCCGGCGATCGGACAGCATGCCCGCGAATACCTTGATGACGAGCGCCGTCGCTTCCGCGAACCCCTCGATCACGCCCAAGGTCGCCGCGCTCGCGCCCAGGCCCGCGACGAGGAACACCGGCAGCAGGCCGTGGATCATCTCGGACGACGTATCCATCAGCAGGCTGACCAGCCCCAGCGCCCAGATCGCGCGCGGCAAGCTCCGCTGCATTGCAACCGCCTTCACCTACGCCTCCCCTGCAAGCAGGAGCGGGAAATTCTCAGATCTGTGCCAGCGCATCGTCCACCCGCTCCACCGCAACGACCTCCAGGCCCTCGATCGCCTGCCGCGGCGCATTCGCTTTGGGGATGATCGCGCGCGAAAACCCGAGCTTCGCCGCTTCCCGCAGGCGTTCCTGACCACGCGGCGCCGGGCGCACCTCGCCGGCCAGCCCGACCTCGCCGAAGGCCACCACGCCACGCGGCACGGCGCGGTTGCGCAGCGAAGAACTCACCGCCAGCAGCACCGCCAGATCCGCCGCCGGCTCCTCGATGCGCACGCCACCTACCGCATTGACGAAGACGTCCTGGTCGAACGTGGCCACGCCGGCGTGCCGACTCATCACCGCCAGCAGCATCGCCAGCCGTTGCGCATCCAGCCCCACGCACAGGCGGCGTGGATTGGGAACGTGCGCCGCATCGACCAGCGCCTGGATCTCCACCAACAGCGGTCGCGTGCCCTCCTGCGTGACCAGCACGCAGGACCCCGGCACCTGCCCGCCCTTGCCGTCGGCGCCGTGATGCGAAAGGAAGAGCGCCGACGGGTTGGCCACGCCGCGCAGGCCGCGGTCGGTCATTGCGAACACCCCCAGCTCGTGGATCGCGCCGAAGCGGTTCTTGAACGCCCGCACGAGACGGAATGCGGAATGGCTGTCGCCCTCGAAGTAGAGCACCGTGTCGACCATGTGTTCGAGCACGCGCGGGCCGGCCAGCGCCCCTTCCTTGGTGACGTGGCCGACCAGGACCAGGCTGGTGCGGCTCTGTTTGGCCCAGCGCGTGAGCGCGGCCGCGCACTCGCGCACCTGCGCCACCGACCCCGGCGCCGAGCCGAGTTGCGGCGAATACAGCGTCTGGATCGAATCGACCACCGCCACCCGCGGCCGCTCGCGATCGAGCGCCGCCAGGATCCGGTCGAGGTCGATCTCCGCGGCGATGCGCAGGGCCGCCAGCCCCGTCGCTTCGATGCCCAGACGGCGGGCGCGCAATGCGACCTGCCCCACCGATTCCTCGCCGCTCACGTACAGGACCGGCACCTCGCTGCGGGCGATGGTGGCCAGCGACTGCAGCAGCAGCGTGGACTTGCCGATCCCGGGATCGCCGCCGATCAGCACCACCCCGCCCTCGACCAGACCGCCGCCCAGCACGCGGTCGAACTCCTCGATGCCGCTCGCCGTGCGATCGAACCGCTCCACCGCCACGTCAGCCAGCGGCATCACCTCCGCCGAGGGCGCCAGGCCGTCGCGCAGCGCCGACGCCCGCAGGGGGCCGGCAACCGCCGCCGCTTCCTGCAAGGTGTTCCAGGCGTCGCAATGTGGACATTGCCCGGACCATTTGGCGCTCGCCGCGCCGCAGGCATTGCATACATAGCGCACTGCGCTGCGCGCCGCGCCGCGGCTCATTCCGGCCGCTCCCGCGCCCGTGCCGGCAGACCGCTCAGCAGTTCGTAGCCGATGGTCCCTGCCCGCTCCGCGACTTCGTCGACACCGATCCGCACGCCCCACAACTCCACGGCGTCGCCGCAGGCCGCCGACGGCATGTCGGTCAGGTCGACGGCGATCATGTCCATCGACACCCGGCCAACCAAGGGAACGCGGGCGCCGCCTGCCGCACTCTCCACCCAGACCGGGGTGCCGTCGGGCGCCGAACGCGGATATCCGTCGGCATAGCCGCACGCCACGATCCCGATCCGGCTGGGCCGTTGCGCCGTCCAGCGGCTGCCGTAGCCCACCGGCTGCCCCGGCGCCAGATCCCGCACCGCCAGCAACCGCGAGTGCAGCCGCATCGCCGGGCGCAATCCCAGGTCGGCAGCGGCGATGCCGGCGACGGGCGACGCGCCGTACAGCGCGATTCCGGGCCGCACGAATTCCATACCCGCCGGAACATCGTCGGCCGGATGGAGGAACAAGGCCGCCGAATTCGATACGCTCCAGGCTCCGGTCCATTGCGGAATCCGCGCGCGCAAGGCCTGCCATTGCGATGTCACCGACGGTCCCGACCCATCCCGGCGGTCGGCATTGGCGAGATGGGTCATCAGCGCCTCGATCCGGACGTGCGCGAGCGCGGCGAGGCGATCGAACGCGGCGCGCGCCTCGTCGGCGGCGAACCCCAGGCGGTTCATGCCGGTGTCGAACTTGCAGTAGACGCCCACCGGCCTGGCGGGCCGCAGGCGCTCGAGCATGGCGATCTGTTCGAAGCCGTGCACGACGACGGTGAGATCGAGTTCCGCAACCAGTGCGAAGTCGCGGTGCTCGAACACCCCTTCCAGCAGCAGGATCGGCTTGCGCCAGCCGGCTGCGCGCGCCCGTTGCGCCTCATCGGTTTCGAGGAGCGCGAGGCCGTCGGCGTCCGCAAAGGCCCGCACGGCGTTCTCGATGCCATGGCCGTACGCGTTGGCCTTGACGACGGCCCAGATGCCGCGGGCGCCGGCGCGCGCGCGGGCCTGGGCGAGGTTGTGGGCCATCGCCGACCGATCGACGAGGACTTGCAGGGGACGGGACGAGGAAAGCGCGGGCACGGCGGAAGAAGGCAAGGCGGGTATGCAAGAATAACCCCTTTTTCCTCCTTTTTCGGGAGACTTCGCATCAACCCTTTGCATCGCGGTTTCCACACGGTCATGGCTGCGCAGTTCTTCTCCGCGCTGGCCGACAACGCCATCCTCATCGCGGCCTTCGCGCTGCTCGAGGAAACGCACGCCCCCGAGGCGATGCGGCCGATGCTCAAGCTGTTCTTCTTCTTTTCGTACGTCGCGCTGGCGGCATTCGTCGGCGCCTTCGCCGATTCGCAACCGAAGGGGCGGGTGATGTTCCTCGCCAACGCCGTCAAGTTCGTCGGCGGCGTCCTCATGCTCGCGACACCGCACCCGCTGCTCGCGTATGCCGTGATCGGGTTCGGCGCCGCGGCATATTCGCCCGCCAAGTACGGGATCATCACCGAAATGCTGCCGCCGGAGCGGCTGGTTGCGGCCAACGGATGGATCGAGACCCTCACCATCGGCGCCGTGGTCTTCGGCGCATTGCTGGGCGGCGTCCTCGTTTCGACCCACTTCGCGTCGCTTGCGGCACCGTACATCGCGACGCTGCACTGGTCGCTCGCGCATATGGCCATCGCCCTGGTGTGCCTGCTCTACGGCGTGGCCGCGCTCATCAACCTGGCGATTCCCGACACCGGGGTCCGCTATGCCCCCCAGCAGCACACGCCGGCGAAGCTGCTCGCGGATTTCGGCCATTGCCTGCGCGTGCTGTGGCACGACAAACTGGGGCAGATCTCCCTCGCCGTGACCACGCTGTTCTGGGGCGCGGGCGCGACGCTCCAGCTGCTGGTGATCGCCTGGGCGAAAGACGCACTGCACATGGGGCTCGCGCGCGCCGCGATCCTGCAGGCGGTCACGGCGATCGGGGTGGCGGTGGGCGCCATCGCCGCCGCCAGCGTGGTCTCCCTGCGCCGTTCGCTGCGCGTGCTGCCGGTCGGGGTGATGATGGGGGCGGTGGTCGTCCTGGTTGCCCTGGTCGACTTCCGCACGTTCCCCGCCGGCGGCATCCACCTCGCCGGACTCCACCTCGACTGGGCAATCCTCGCGGCGATCGGCCTGATGCTGCTCGTCGGCGCGATGGCCGGGTTCTTCGTGGTGCCGATGAACGCCCTGCTGCAGCACCGCGGCTATGTCCTGCTATCGGCGGGACACTCGATCGCCGTGCAGAACTTCAACGAAAACCTCGGCATCCTCGCCATGTCGGGCATCTATGCCGCCCTGATCTCCCTCGGAATGTCGGCGCGCGGAAGCATGATCCTGTTCGGCGTGTTCGTGTCCGGCACCATGGCGCTGGTGATCCTGCGCCACCGGCAGAACCAGCGCCGGTTCGATGCGGAGGCGCTCATCGGCGACTCCCATCACGGACTTTGTTCGGAATAGACGCTTCGGGCCAGGCACAGATCCTCCCAGGCCTTGGCCTTGTCGCCGGGGGTGCGCAGCAGATACGCCGGGTGATAGGTGACCACGACGGGGATCCGCAGGTCGCCGCGCACGAACTCGTGGATGCGCCCGCGCAGCGAGCCGATCGAACCCTCGTTCTGCAGCAAGGTCTGCGCCGCGAACCGGCCCATTGCGACGAGAATGCGCGGCCGCAACAGTTCGATCTGCCGCAGCAGGAACGGCGTGCAGCGCGCCACTTCGTCCGCCTCCGGATTGCGGTTTCCCGGCGGCCGGCACTTGATCACGTTGCCGATGTAGACCGCTTCCTGGTGCAGCGACGCCCCATCGCGCGCCCGGCCGAGCCCCGCCGCCGCCAGCATGTTGTCGAGGAGACGGCCCGCCTGCCCCACGAACGGCTCCCCTTGCGCGTCTTCTTCCGCGCCCGGCGCCTCGCCGACGAACATCCACCGCGCCTCGCGGCTTCCCACGCCGAAAACGGTCTGCGTGCGCGTGCGGCAGAGTCCGCAGGCGGTGCAGCCCCGCACCGCCCGTTCCAGGCCGTCCCAGTCGAGGGTCTCCACGCCGGCAACCGCCGGCGCCGCCGGATCCGGCAAGGAATCCGCGGGCAAGCGGGCCGCCGCCGCGTCGAACCGGCCCGCACCGCCAACCCTGTCGGGAACCGGCTCCGGCGCCGCAGCGATTGCACCCGCGGCACCGCGCACGCGCCAGACCGGCCCGAGGCCCAGGGCCTGGACAAGCCGAATCTGCTCCGGACTCCAGGCCCTCATCGCAACCGCACCCGCATCACCAGCGCGTCCTCCCGACCATGGTGGCCGGGATAGTAGCCGCGGCGGCGTCCGATGGTCCGGAACCCGTAGTTGCGATAGAGATGCACGGCGGCCGCATTGCTGGGACGGACTTCGAGCAGCATCGTTGCCGCACCGTACTCGCGCATGGTCTGTGCCATCCAGTCGAGCATCCGTGCGCCATAGCCTTGCCGCTGAAACGGAATATCGACGCCGAGATTGAGCAGATGCGCCTCGTCCACCGCCAGCATCGCCACGGCATAGGCGATCACCGACGCATCGCTCCCTTCCAGGATCCAGCCGCTGTAGCCGGAGCGCAAGGCATCGGCGAAGTTGCCGCTGGTCCAGGGAAACGGGTAGATCCGTCGCTCCACCGCCATCACGTCGGCAATCCGTTCGGGTGTGAACGGCACGAAGCGCGACGCGTCCGCCGCCTGCTGCACCTGGGCGCTCATGCCGCGCCCCCGCGTGCGTGCCCCGCGTGCCGTCCTGCAGCCCGCTCGGCCACCGTCTTGGCGACCTGGTCGCGGACATAGACCGGCAAGGCCTGCTCCGGCGCCACCCCGAGTCCGGATGCCGCCGCGCGCTGCGCCCAGCGCGCGATCGCCTCGGCATCGCCGCAGGCATCGCGCAGCGGCGGAAGGGAATCGGGATCCCATTGCGCAAGCCATTGCGGGTCCCCGGCGACCGCATCCACGCGCGCCTGCGCGACCCGGCCCGGCAGATCCCGCAGATCGCACAGGAAGGGCGGCTCCACCTCCCGCCAATCGAGCCCGCCGCCTTCCAGCACGGCCGAGTACGCCTGCCCCATCCGCGCATCGATCGCGCAGAACACGCGCGACGGCCCTGGGCGGCCCGGCGTTCCGGCATCGGCCGCGACCGCCAATGCCAGCAGGCTGCCGACCGGGATCGCCGGCTTCTCGCGCGCCCAGCAGAGACCCTGCGCGACGGTGCACGCGACGCGCACGCCGGTGAAAGACCCCGGCCCCGCGCCGAACGCGAAGGCAGCGCAGTCCTCGACGGCCAGACCGGCGTCGCGGAGCACGGAATCCACCATCGGCAGCACATGTTCCAGATGGGTGTCGCCGACCGCGCCGCGCCGCACGAGCACGCGTGCGCCGTGGGCCACGGCGACGGAGCAACGCGCGCCGGCGGTATCGAGAGCGAGAATGGTCGGGGTGGCGGAGCGGGACATCCGGCGATTATCGCGCCGAACCATCCTGCCCCGAATTCCATCGCTGCTGGGCGCGGATCTGGTCCCGCAGAACCTTGCGCTGCTCGGGCGTCAGATCGCCGGCCGCGGCATCGTGGCTGCCGGCCGCAGCACCGGGGGGCACCGTGCCGACGAGTTCACTGCGCTGCTCCTGACTCCACCGACGGATCGATTCCCGATCGGAGGGGGCGAGATCGCCGGGCTTGCCATCACTCGCCGGGGTTGCCGATTCGGGCGGCACGACGCCCAACAGTCCTTCGCCCCAGGCCGCCGGCAGCAAAGCGCCCAGGCCGAGGCACAGCAGGCCCCGCGCCAGCCGCGGGCGCAGGCCGGAAAAACGATGCAGGCGGCGGGCGCGAGAAAAATCCATCGACGGTCGGAACGGGTGCGGCACGGTGCGGATATTGGAATCGGAGGATCGCACACTGGCGGGGGGAATTCTGTAACACTTTGTGCTCGGACGCCACGGGAAAATCGAGGACACCGTAGTATTCGCAGCGCGATGGACAAGCCCGCCCCCTTCAAGATTCTCGTCGTCGACGACGATCAGCGCCTGCGCGATCTGCTGCGCCGCTATCTCGGCGAAAACGGATTCACCGTGTCGGCAGTGGAATCGGCGCAGGCGATGAGCAAGCTCTGGCTGCGCGAGCGCTTCGACATCCTCATTCTCGACCTGATGATGCCCGGCGAGGACGGAATGTCGGTGCTCCGCCGCCTGCGCGAAGGCAACGACAACACACCGATCATCATGCTCACCGCGAAAGGCGGCGACGTCGACCGCATCGCGGGGCTGGAGACCGGGGCCGACGACTATCTGCCCAAGCCGTTCAATCCGCGCGAACTGCTGGCCCGGATCCACGCCGTCCTGCGCCGCAGGGCGCCGGCCGAAGCGCCGGGCGCGCCGAGCCAGGAGCCGATGCGGATGGAATTCGGCGCGTTCTCGCTCGATCTCGCCACGCGCACGCTCACCAAGGACGGCGAGGCGGTGCCGCTGACAACTGGGGAATTCGCGGTGCTCAAGGCGTTCGCGCGCCACCCCAAGACGCCGCTGTCGCGCGAAAAGCTGATGGAAATGGCGCGGGGGCGGGAATATGAAGCCTTCGACCGCAGCCTCGACGTGCAGATCTCGCGTCTGCGCAAACTGATCGAGCCCGACCCCGGCAAGCCGCGCTACATCCAGACGGTATGGGGCCTGGGATACGTCTTCGTTCCGGACGGAACCGCATAGCCCGGCATCCCCGGCCCTCGGTTTCCTGCAATGAAGTTCCGCTCCCCGCCGCTATTCTGGCGCACGTTCCTGCTCATCCTCTCGCTGGAACTCCTCACGATGGCGGCGGCGGTCCCCGCCATCCGCATGGCCGAGCGCGAGCCGCGCGCGCACCGGCTGGCGCAGCAACTGATCTCCCTCGTCCAGGCCACGCGCATCGCGCTGGTGTACTCCGACCCCCAGCGGCGGGGCGCGCTGCTCTCCGCGCTGGTCGAGAGCGAGCATGTCCGCGTGCTGCCACGCGATCCGACCGACGAGGTGCTGCCGCTGCCCGACAGCGCGTTCCTGAATCTCGCGCAACAGGAGGTGCGCCAGGAACTCGGCGCCGAGACGCGCCTTGCATCGCGCGTCAACGGCGTGCGCGGATTCTGGATCAGTTTCTCGATCGACGGCGATGCCTACTGGGTGTTCATCAGCCGCGGCATGTTTCAACACACGCTCGGCTACGGCTGGCTCGCCTGGGCGGCGGTGGCGTTCGGGTTCTCGCTGTTGGGCGCTGCGCTGTTCGCGCGCCATCTCAACCGCCCCCTCACCGAGTTGTCGAAAGCGGCGCGCGATCTGGGCAACTGGAAGATTCCGCAGCCGCTGCCCGCCGACACCGGTCCCGTCGAGATCCGCACCCTCAACGAAAGTTTCAACCGCATGGTGACGGATCTGAAGAAAATCGCCAGTGACCGCGCCGTGCTGCTGGCGGGAATTTCGCACGACCTGCGCACGCCGCTCACGCGGATGCGGCTGGAAGTGGAGATGAGCGGCCTGCCCGCGGAAACCCGCGACGCGATGGCGTCCGACCTCGATCAGATGGACGACATCGTCCGCCAGTTCCTCGACTATGCCGTCCCGGCGCCGCAGCGGGAGCCGGAGCCGGTCGACCTCTCCGCCCTGCTCGCCGAGGCGCTCGGCCGCGCCCGCCTGGAGAACGCCCGCATCGTCGAACGGATCGCGCCCGACGTCGAAATCCCGGGCTACCGCTCGGAGATCCTGCGGGCGATCGACAATCTCCTCGCCAATGCACACCGCTACGGGCGGGATGGGGCGGGCGATCTCGACCTCGAGGTCACCCTGGCACGCGAGGACGGCGAAGCCGTGCTCGCGATCGCGGACCACGGCGCCGGAATCGCGCCGGAAGATGCGGCGCGACTGGTGCGGCCATTCGAGCGCGGCAATCCCGCGCGCTCCGGGGCCGCCGGCGCCGGCCTCGGCCTCGCCATCGTCGCCCGGGCGGCGGCGCTCCACCATGGGACCCTTACGTTACACCCGCAGGCGCCGCACGGCCTGCGGGTGGAAATCCGCTTTCCCAACGCGCTACACTAGCGGCCTTTCCGCAGCTTGACTCGCAGCGCGATCCCGCCATGGCACCTGCATCCAAAGTGAAGATCATCCGGACCCCCGCTCGGGCGCCCTCGCAGCTTCACGCCTCGGCCGCTCCGGCGCACCCGCAACCGAAATATGCGCTGGGGGCGGCCGCGATCATGGTCGGCGCCTCGGTCAATTATTTCGGCGACCGCCTGCTCGGCGTGAAGCTCGAACTCTTCCACGGCATTTCGACGTTCAGCGTCGCGTGGGGGGTCGACCTGTTCCTCGTCCCCTTCATCGCCGGCCTCATCGTCGCCTGGATGTTCGGGCGCGGCGCCAAGTGGCTGGCATACGTTCCGGCGGCGATCGTGCGCGTGATCTCCTACCTGGAACTGAGCAACGGCTGGCTTCCCATCCCGCCCGACAACCGGCTGATTCCGATGGGCTGGTGGGGATTCTTCCTGATCCTCGCGATCGAGTCCTGCGTCTTCGGCGGCATCGGCGGCGAAGTCTTCATCCGCAAGATCTTCCACCGCGGCCCACAAG